>JAEZKD010000283.1 GCA_023415655.1 Bacillota bacterium
GAACCATCTAAAGAAATGTAATCTCCCTCAACAATTCTCTCACCGCCAAGTTCGAATACCTTTGCTTCTTCATTAATCTTAATTTCGCCACAACCAGATACACAAGCAGTACCCATACCACGGGCTACTACAGCTGCGTGAGAAGTCATACCACCACGTACGGTTAAGATACCTTCAGCTGCGTGCATACCTTCGATATCTTCTGGACTTGTCTCAAGACGAACTAAAATTACTCTTTCACCCTTCTCATGAGCTTCTTTTGCTTCATCAGCTGTGAAGTATACTTTACCAGCTGCAGCACCAGGAGATGCTGGAAGAGCGGAACCAATTACCTGACCTGCTTTTAATGCAGCTGGATCAAAGGTTGGATGTAATAACTGATCTAAAGATTTTGCTTCAATACGAAGAACAGCCTGCTCTGGTGTAATCTTACCTTCATCTACTAAATCACAAGCGATCTTGATAGCTGCTGGTGCAGTTCTCTTACCATTACGTGTTTGTAAGAAGTAAAGCTTACCTTCCTGAATTGTGAACTCCATATCCTGCATATCTTTGTAGTGATTCTCTAATTTATTAGCAATTGCAATAAACTCTTCATAGCATTCTGGAAGATCCTCTGCTAATCTAGTGATAGGAAGTGGTGTTCTTATACCAGCAACAACGTCTTCACCCTGAGCGTTGATTAAGTATTCACCATAGATACCATTCTCACCAGTGGATGGGTTACGAGTAAATGCAACACCAGTACCAGATGTATTACCCATATTACCAAATACCATTGCCTGAACGTTAACTGCTGTACCCCAATCACCAGGGATATCATTCATACGACGGTAAACGATAGCACGTGGGTTATCCCAAGAACGGAATACTGCTTTTACAGCTTCCATTAACTGAACCTTAGGATCCTGTGGGAAATCAGCTCCCATTTTTTCTTTATAGATTGCTTTATATTTTGCAATTACTTCTTTTAAGTCTTCCGCTGTCAAGTCAGTATCAAACTTCGCACCTTTGGACTCTTTGATCTCGTCTAAGATTCCTTCAAAGAAAGTTTTACTCATCTCCATAACAACGTCAGAGAACATCTGAATAAATCTTCTATAAGAATCGTATGCAAATCTAGGATTTCCTGTCTTTTTAGCAAATCCTTCAACAGCGACATCGTTCAAACCTAAGTTAAGAATAGTATCCATCATACCAGGCATGGATGCTCTTGCTCCGGAACGTACAGAAACTAATAGAGGATCTTCATTATCGCCAAATTTCTTTCCTTGAATTTCCTCAAGATTCTTGATTCCTTCAAAAATCTGTGCCTGAATTTCTTCAGTAACTCTCTTACCACTCTTATAGTAGTCAATACAAGCCTCTGTTGTAACAGTAAAGCCCTGTGGAATAGGAAGACCAAGGTTAGTCATCTCCGCTAAGTTAGCTCCCTTACCGCCAAGCAGGTTTTTCATATTGGCACTGCCTTCTTTGAACATATATACCCATTTTGCCATGTGGTATTACCTCCTTTAATAATTTGACTATGTTCTATACCCCTCCCTATGTACTATTTGCTCTCGGTTGGGAGGTGGACATAGTCGCCAACTACAATTATAGCACACAAGTTTAGCTGTGAAAACAGTTTTTTTGTAAATTACGTTATTTTTTACTTGTATCATATCGCATTTTTTGTGGATTGTTCACAAATGCATAAATATCAGATTTTGTAACCTCTTTCATTCAACATTTTCCACAAAAATCCTATCTTGTAATTGAAAGTGCTTACAATTTCTAGTTTTCTCTCTTTATGTACATTATAAAGGGGTTTTGAACGTTATTGTAGTATTAATTCATCAATACATGATTCTAAACATTATACAAACCATACAAATTCATACTAAGGAACGATAACCGTAAAAATCTTCTATTCTAATCTAAAATTTCTCTTAAAATTCCCAATATGATATGCTCATCTGATATAGATACTTTCTATTCAATCGCTGATTTAAAGTTCTCATTGATAACAAAAAAGCTGTCACATCATTCAATCAGCAACCTAATCAAATCACATAGTGTAAATTCCAAAGTGGAAACACATGATGATTGAATCAGGTGCTAGTCAAAATAATGTGACAGCTCCTTTATTTACTTTAATTCGTTCTATTTTTATTTTGAATTTTGGCGATACAAGTTGGATTAGAACTCAAATTTATCAGCAAAATATGCTTTTAAATCTTCGATCTTAATTCTTTCCTGCTGCATGGTATCACGATCACGAACGGTTACACAACCATCGGTCTCAGATTCAAAGTCATAAGTGATACAAAATGGTGTTCCAATTTCGTCCTGTCTACGATATCTCTTACCGATATTACCTCTATCATCGTATTCACAGTTATAGAGCTTGCTAAGGTCAGCAAAAATCTTTTCTGCTCCCTCTCCTAGTTTCTTAGAAAGTGGAAGTACACCAATCTTAACTGGTGCTAATGCCGGATGGAAATGAAGAACAGTTCTTACATCTCCCTCAGCGATTTCTTCTTCATCATAAGCACCACAAAGGAAAGCTAACGTTACACGGTCTGCACCAAGAGATGGTTCAATTACATAAGGTACATATCTTTGACCTTTTTCATCATCAAAATAACTTAAGTCTTCTTTGGATACATTTTGATGCTGAGTTAAGTCGTAATCAGTTCTGTCTGCGATTCCCCATAACTCACCCCAACCAAATGGGAACTTAAATTCGATGTCTGTTGTTGCTTTGGAATAGAAGGATAATTCTTCTGCTTCATGATCACGAACACGCATTTCTTCTTCCTTCATACCAAGGCTCTTTAACCAATTGATACAGAATTCCTTCCAATATGCAAACCATTCAAGATCAGTATCTGGCTCACAGAAGAACTCTAATTCCATCTGCTCAAACTCTCTTGTACGGAAAGTAAAGTTACCTGGTGTAATCTCATTACGGAAGGACTTACCAATCTGTCCAATACCAAAAGGAATCTTCTTTCTAGAAGTTCTCTGAACATTTTTAAAGTTAACAAAAATACCCTGTGCTGTCTCTGGACGAAGATAAACAGTATTCTTTGCATCCTCAGTAACACCCTGGAAGGTCTTAAACATCAAGTTAAACTGACGAATGTCAGTAAAGTTATGCTTTCCACAAGTTGGACAAGCAATGTTCTTTTCTTCAATGTATGCTTGCATTTCTTCATTGCTCCAAGCATCCACAGAGCTTTCCAAGGTAATACCATTCTCTGCAGCATAGTCTTCAATCACCTTATCTGCACGGAATCTTTCACGACATTCTTTACAATCCATCAATGGATCAGAGAAACTGCCAAGATGACCGGAAGCTACCCAAGTTTGTGGATTCATTAAAATCGCACAATCTACTCCGACATTGTATGGGTTCTGCTGAATAAACTTAGCCCACCAAGCTTTCTTTACATTATTTTTAAGCTCAACACCAAGATTTCCGTAATCCCAAGTGTTTGCAAGTCCGCCATAAATTTCAGAACCTGGATAAACAAAACCTCTTGCTTTCGCTAAAGCCACGATTTTTTCCATTGTCTTTTCCATTACAATCATCCTCACATTTCTTCACTATTTAAGTATCATACTCTAATTGTATTATTTTAACCTCTCATGTATGGTTTTTCAAGCTTTATTTATGATTTTTCCAATTCTTTGCTGTTGTACTCAAACTTCGCATGCACATTTCTTATTTTTACCTGTAATTTCTTAATTAAATGAAGAAAAGAACCTCAAAGTTGTCTTATTTCTTTAAACTAAGGTATCAATCAATTCCAAAGATTTGAATTTACGATCAATATAAGCATTACGATAAGCATCAACTCGATGCTTTAACTGCATCAATACCTCGTCTTGTACGGTAAAACTATATAGCTTCTCAACCTTCGTAGATAAGATAAATTGCATCGTATAAATCGTAGAGCTTTGTAAACGTATGGCATCATGTGCACATCGCCTACAATCCTGACAAATCATACCACCAAGCTCTACGCTAAACAAAGAAAGCTCTTCCTTCTTTCCACACTTGACACATTCAAACACCTGAGGTGCTTCCCCGAACAAGGCGATGAGCTTTAGCTCAAAGATATATCGCACTAGGACAATCCCTATTTTATCATTCATTAACGCACGAAGAGATTGATACAGTAGCTTTAGAATCTCCACATCATCATTTCCCTCACGCGTTACATAGTCTACAAATTCACAAAAGTAAAGTCCATAATACACCATATTCCAATCATTTCTTAGCTCACTAAAATAATTCTGAATATTGGCTGCTGTCACATTATACGAGGATCTTCCTTCATATAGTTGAAATTCACCAAACGTGAATGGTTGACTACACGCTAACAAGGCGCTATTTGGTTTTCTAGCGCCTTTTGCAAATGCTGTAATTTTTCCACGTTCCTTTGTTAAGATAGTCAGTCGTTTATCATAATCACCGATTGGCATCGTTGACAACACAATTCCTGTTACCGTAACCGTCTGGGTCATTCTTTATCTCCTTCTTGCATCCAAGCTTCTCTTCCCTTGTACAAGCTGTGTAATTCAAATACTCTATTACGGCACCTGTCTTTTCAAACTTTATCCAAGATTCTTCTTTTTTCACAATTCATGCCCCCTAAATGATTTTCGAGCTTGTTCCCATTTTCCTTCGTAGCTTTTATATCATCTTACGAGCTTATTTACAGATACGAAGCTTCTTGTTTTTCTTTGAGTCTAGAAATCAGAATCCTCACGATAACCGTAATTTCGAATTAAGAAATCACTATCTCTCCACTCTTTCTTTACTTTAACCCAAAGCTCTAGATATACTTTCGCATCTAATAGATTTTCAATTTCTTTTCGTGCTTGCATTCCAATGTTCTTTAACATAGCACCTTGCTTGCCTATAATAATTCCTTTGTGAGAATCACGTTCACAGATGATAGTAGCACTAATATCCATCATATTGCTATTTGGTCGCTCCTTCATCTGATCAATCGAAACGGCAATGCCGTGAGGAATCTCATCATTTAATAATCTTAATGCTTTCTCACGAATCAGCTCAGCCACAATCTGACGTTCTGGCTGATCGGTGATCGTATCTTCATCAAAATACATTGGACCTTCTGGAAGATACTTAAAGATAACATCAATCAATTGTTGCTTATTTTCACCCTTCAATGCTGATACTGGCACAATTTCAGCAAAATCAAGACACTTACGATATGCATCGATAAAACTTAGAATCTCTTCCTTCTTAACCGTATCAATTTTGTTAATGACTAAGATAATCGGAGTTTTGCATTTTTTTAACTTTTCAATAATCTGTTGCTCCGTCGCACCAATAAAGGTAGATGGTTCAACAAGCCAGCAAATGACATCCACTTCATTCAAGGTACGCTCGGCAACACTCACCATAAACTGCCCAAGCTTATTTTTCGCCTGATGAATTCCAGGGGTATCCAAAAAGATAATCTGTCCTTCTTCCTCGGTTAACACGGTCTGAATTCTATTTCTCGTTGTTTGTGGTTTATTCGACGTAATAGCAATCTTCTGTCCAATCAGCTGGTTCATAAGTGTTGATTTTCCTACATTTGGTCTTCCTATTAATGTTACAAAACCGGATTTTTTCTTATCATTCAATTTCATTCATCCTCTTTCCATACGGTGATACCGCATTCTATCCTTTGCTTTCAAAAGGTATTTCGTTTATGGAGTTAAAAAAGTGGTTTTACTACATCAAACATATCTGCAGCTTTTTCAACCTTTTCTGCATTTCCAATGACACAGATCACATCTTCATCCATAACAGCTTTTACCAATGGTGCTAGTTTACGAATCTCATCCTTGGTTGTTCCTAGAACCTGATCTCGATCACGTTGAATATCCTCATGCGTCACTCCACTCATATATGCTCCAAGAGAACGACTTCCCTTCATCATAGGAGTCAGTGGTGTATCGATCAAGCTCATAGTACCAATAATATACTTCGTCATATCTCGTTCATTCGCATCAAACTTCTCTACATATTGATATGCTTCTTTATATATAAGATCTGTTTCCTTTAGATTCGGATCACGATAAGAAACCATATAAGCAGAACCGTCAAGTCCGCCTAACTGGCACATACAACCATAAGCTCCACCTTTGACACGAACATTATTCCACAGATAATCATAACTTAGAATCGTCTTTAATACTTTTAGAGCACCACTTCCTTTAAATCCTTGTCTAATATAGTTGCCACAACGTGCTACATACTGTACTTGCCCAGAATACGTAAATCCTTCATTCATCTTCTTCACTGGGAACTTAAAGTCTGCAGGTTGAATTCGATCACTCACTTGAGGCAATTCACTTGTCAAATCATTGCATAGAGCTGCTTTTAATACAGATAGCTCCTTCGTTAAGGAACCAAAGCCTTCTTCA
Source organism: Bacillota bacterium (assembly GCA_023415655.1). Taxonomy (GTDB): domain Bacteria; phylum Bacillota; class Clostridia; order Lachnospirales; family Lachnospiraceae; genus Lachnoclostridium. Next base: position 6,439 of record JAEZKD010000283.1, read on the forward strand.
TCTGCCGTTATACTAATGACACAGCCTTTTGTTGTAAAGATAAGCTCGTTAATCTTTTTTAAGTTCTCTACTAAGTGTTCTTTTCTTGTTTCAAAGTTCTTTTCCAGATCATCCAAGAATTGATACGAACGAATTCCCTTTGTCATATCAGAAAAATACCCACTTTGTGTTAGATAAGAAAACGCACGATCCACTGCCGCAGAATGTCCTGCGGAGTTTAATTTCATCTGTAAACGTGATTTGGACTCACGAATAATCTCATAAAGTCGTTTCGTATCTTCAAACTTGGTATTTACAATCACCTCTGACATCAACTCAAATGCTTTTCCGATGTTTTCATACAATACCTTGGTTCCAAGATAAAGTACGGTATGATAGGTATCTGGATCTTGACGTTTATGGAAGATACTTACCTCAGAGGTCATACCACCCGTATAAATATTCATCTCATTCGCAAGCTCAGAAAACGTATAATTCTGTGTATCGATATATCCTAGCACGGTTGAGAAAAGATTAACGTATGCTACTAATTCCGTTGGTAAGCAACTCAAATCAAACATACACTTGATATAAGCAATTCCATTGGTATACACATTATGGTGTAAAATTGGAATTTGGTCAACTAATTTTAGTTCATTGTATAATTTTGGAGCTTCAGTAGCAATATCCTCTCTTGCTAAAAGTGGAATCTTCTCAATATCCTCTGGCTTGGATGGTTCCTCCTGATAGCTCTTTAGTGCGTTGGTTGCATCCACAAGTGCTTGCACCTGTTCTTTTGTTAAACTTTCTTTATACGCTGAAAGCTTACTCTTTAATTCCTCTTCTTTCTTAGCATTTAACCCTTTCTGAGGTTTTAGCATAAGATACGTGATGTGATTATTATCTAATAAATAGGTTTGAATTAACTCTTCATAATAACCTGTGGAAATCTTATCACGAAGCTTTCTAAAGATTTCATTCCCATGCATATATGAAAAGGCCTGTTTATCATTATAAAGCCAACTTCCCATCATCGATAGTCCATACAACAAGCCTTTTGGAAATTGTCCGTAGTCAGCTTCACGATAACGGAATTCTAACACATTAATTGCTGCTAAAAGTGATTTTTCATTTAATTTTTCTTGAACTAACTTCGTTAACGTTTCTCGAATTACTTCTATAAAACGTTCCTGATCACTTTCATTCGCATTCTTTGCCGTAATGTTAAAGGTTGGTTGAAGGAGCTCACTGTCATAACTACTTAAGATATCTTTACCAATGCCAGCTTCTATTAATGCTTGCTTTAATGGTGCTCCAGGCGCTGACAATAACACCGCTTCAAGCACTTGCATCGCTGTACACTGTTCTACATCTTCAAAAGAACCTATCACTGCATTAAAGGTCAGATACGTATTGTTTTCTTCCTCTTCATTCTCACTTAAAGAATAATAGGAAGTAATCTGTTTTGGCGATGAGAATGGTTTTTGCATTGGTATTACAGAATCTACCGCTACCTCATCAAATTTACTTAAATACTCTTCATCCAACCAAGACAATTTCTCTTCAATATCCATATTACCATATAGATAGATGTAACTATTGGTTGGTGAATAATATTTGCGGTGAAAATCAAGGTAATCCTCATAGGTTAGGTCAGGAATAAAATTAGGATCACCACCAGACTCAACTCCGTATGGAGTATCTGGGAATAAGCTTGATTGCACCTCTCTAAATAACTGCGACTCTGGAGAGGAAAAGGCCCCCTTCATCTCACTGTAAACTATACCATTCAAGGTCAATTCACTATCGATATCCTCTAATTCATAGTGCCATCCTTCTTGTTCAAAAATCCTACGTTCACGATATATGTTTGGGTAAAATACAGCATCCATATAAACATGCATTAAATTCTGAAAATCCTTATCATTACAGCTTGCAACTGGATATAAGGTCTTATCTGGATATGTCATCGCATTCAGAAACGTATTCAAAGAGCCCTTTGCTAATTCAATAAAAGGATCTTTGACTGGAAAGTTCTTAGATCCACATAAAACGGTATGTTCAATAATATGTGCAACTCCTGTACTATCCTTTGGAGGGGTACGAAAACCCACCATAAAAACTTTATTGTCATCGTCATTGGATACGACACAAATTCTTGCTTTGGACTTTGTATGGCGAAATACAAGTCCAAGACTTTTACTATCTTTTAGTTCTTCTTCATATTCTAATACATAAGCTGGAACGTTCTTCAGCTCATTACTGTTTTTTATACATTTTGCCATTGTTTATTCTCCTATAATTAAGTTCTATAAATTATTGTTTCACTGTGCCTAGTTTTTATTCTATTACGATAAAGTGTGGTTTACAAATTCAATGTCCTGTTAGAATTCACTACTTCTTTAGAATTCACTACTATTCACAGGATTGCTAAACTTAGGAAACTCAGCTTAATAATGTCAATTATAGCATATGTATTTGCCCTTGTCATATAAAAAACAAAAATCAAATTTCCATCCATTATAAAGTACTGACAAATAACATCAATTATCTAGAAAACTCAATCTTATCCATAGATTCCTGGAAAAGAAATAATTATTTCGACAAAATTCTATAAAACTATGTATATTTTATAAAGATAAATTGACATTTTATTAAAAATGTGTTAAATTAATAAATAGATTATCATAGTGATAATTATTTATTACATAGTTTCAGGAGGCACTTTATGAAAAAGGGTACAGTTAAGTGGTTTAACGCTAAAAAGGGGTTTGGTTTCATTTCTGACGAAGAAGGAAACGATGTATTCGTACATTTCTCAGCATTAATGATGGACGGTTTCAAGGTTCTTGAAGAAGGCGAAGCTGTTGCATTTGACGTTGTTGAAGGCGAAAAAGGACCACAGGCAGCTAACGTTACAAAGTTATAATCAGAACGAAATCAAACTTTATATAGAAATATCATAAAGTCGATTACAAGGTTGTAACAAGGAGCTGTTGTATGATTTGGAACTTAGATCTAAATCATACAACAGCTCCTTTTAAATTGACTGCTTACAGATGAGCTCTTTGCTATTAGTCTACTTTGAATGAAAAAGGCTGTGCTTTCTCCAACAACCTATCTCATATTCCGTTGATTTGCTCCTACTTTTCATAAGACGCAAACAACTGATATGAACAGTTTGACTGGAGAATACCACAGCCTTATTTATGTACTACTATTTCATTATTCTAAAAATGTAAAGTTCTTTGCTACTTTCCCAATCAAAGGTAGCTCTTTTGCTCTTCCTTGTACTGCATTAATAACACCAATGACTGTAAATGCTAGGAGTACAAGATTAACAATCCACAAAATCATGGTAATAATCCACGGTGTTCCAATAGAAAGATTAAAGGACGAAGTAAGTCTTACCGTGTTTCGATAACCAAAATTAATGAAAAAGCTAATAATCCACCAAAAAACCTCACAACAGATTAAAAGAAATGCTTGCTTTACATGGTATTTAGCAAATGGGGAGTGCTTCGCTCCAAAGAATGGAATCAACCATAAAAATCCTAAGTATGCTATGAGAGCCATTACTTTGTTCTGGTTGATATCATCCATCGAATACTGATTCGTTGTATCCGCAGTATTCATAAAGGATGGCATATTACTTCCATGATACTGTTGGTTGTTATTTCCTTGGTTGTAATCATTCTGGTTGTAGTTGCTTTGAGTGAAGTTTTCTTGGTTGTTACCTTGTTGATTATCTGCCTGTGTATAACCAGACTGTTGATTGATAGATGAACCTGTATTCATCTGCTGTCCATTGCTGGAACCAGACACGTCATTCCCACAATTTTGGCAAAACTTTGTTCCATCTGTAACTTGTGTCCCACAATTACTACAAAAAGCCATAACGATCCCTCCTCTACTTTTTAAGTTCTTTCGAACTACTTATATTATAACTACTAGCAATTGCTAATACAACAAAAAAGTAACAATTCTGTATGAAATGTTGACAATTATATTTACATACTTATAAAATTATAATAATTGGCTGCAACTGTTCTTTTTTCCTGTAAAAGAAAGGTATTTGAACTATGACGAAGTTAGATCAATTGATTGATTGTATCCATAATACACATGTTTATGTTCAGATGCATAATTACCCAGATCAGGACGCTTTGGCCTCTGCTATGGGACTACAAACATTACTGAAAGCACGTGACATTGAATCTACCATTATCTATCATGGATTAATTGATAAAGATAATACACTTAAGATGATAGAATTGCTGAATATGAAAGTACATAATATTGATTCGTTAAATTTTCAAGAGGATTCAGAGATTATTATTGTTGACGGGCAAAAGGGTAATATCAATATGAGCAATATTCCTGGCGAAGTCATAGCTTGTATTGATCACCACCATATTCAAAATGTAGCTCTTTATCGTTTTTATGATATTCGAGCTGACATCGGTGCATGTTCGTCCATTATTACTAGCTACTTTCTTGAGAATCAAATCAAGATAACAACGAATGTCGCTACGGCTCTTTTCTATGGACTTAAGATGGATACCGCATCACTATCTCGTGGTGTAAGTTCCTTTGATATTGATATGTTTTGTTATCTCATTAAGAATGCCAATTATGCAACTCTACGAATCCTTGATATGAGTAGTCTGAAACTAAGCGATCTTACTAATTATCAACAAGTACTTTCAGGCTTAAGACTATATGGCAACATTGCTATTGCCAATATCGGTAATGACTGTCCAGAAGCAATTATTGCTTCCGTGAATGATTTTCTATTAACCATATCTGAGATTGAATTTACTGTAATCCATTCCTATCGCGCTGGTGGTATCAAATTCTCTGTACGTAGCGCACTACCATCGCTAGACGCGAGTGAGATTATACGTCAAGCACTCAATCCACTCGGAGATGGTGGCGGTCATAATGATATGGCGGCTGGTTTTATCCCGAACATCGACAATGAAATGCTCGCTGAAGCAATTGCAAGAAAAGTAGAAGAGCGAATCATTCTCTTAGTTCAAAAGGCAACTATAATCAATTGATCGAAGAACTAAGAGTTTCGCTTGCGAAACTCATCGCCTGTATTGCTTAAGGTTTCCTATCAATTAAAAAAAGGGTTGTTACACTCTTTCATCTTAAATCGAATGAAATAATGCAACAAACCCTAAGATTATTGAACCACCATATCTTCGAATGCGTCAAAGATATAGGATAATACAGGTGCCATTCCAACGAATTCACAGCCATACATCGTTGTATTATCATCAATTTTCGCTGAACGAATAATTTTTACGACACAATACAGCTTTGCGTCTTCTTTCCCCAGTTGGATACAAGCATTAAAATAGAATCCCAATGGAAGATTACTTCCTGACTTAAATCCGATACCACTTCTAGAAATATCAACTACCGAAATTGGAGCATGAATATTCTCAACCGATACGTTATCCTGCTTAAATAAAGATGAAATTTCTAGATTTAATTCTACACTAATTCGCTTATCTCTTCTCTTTTCTAGCATAAAACCCCTCCTATAGTGAATTCAGCCATAATTGTGACTCACAACTACGTATCCTTCTATTCAGAACGAAATACAACTTTGAATGAAATACATTACATTCTACATTAAATACATTATATCCCAAGTTTTATCCAAAATGCAACAATTAGTTCTGACAACTCTCTGCTCTTATCACTAAGTTCACTACACTATTTAAAGTAATTCCTTTAGTATATCATTGATCATTCCTGGATTTGCCTTCCCACGCATTGCTTTCATTGTCTGACCAACTAAGAAGCCGATTGCCTTCTCTTTCCCATTTCGATAGTCCTCTACAGACTGAGGATTTTCTTCAATAATCTTTTGAATGGTCTCACGTAGTACCTTATCATCGCTAACCATTAATAGCCCATGTTCTTTGATATACTGTTCTGGTTCTATATCCGCTTTAAAAATCTGTTCAAATACTTCCTTGGCTACGGTACGATTAATTTTCCCTTCTTCAATCAATCGTATTAAGGTTGCAAGCTTTTCTGGGGATAACTTCAAATCTTGTGCGTCCATCTCAACTTCCTTCATTAGACGCATGGTTTCCACCATCAACCAGTTACTCACCTCTTTTGGACGATTGCAGATTGCAACGGTTGCTTCAAAGATATCAGCCATCCTTTTGGAACTAGTAATAATTGCTGCATCGTATTCTGGTATGTCATACTCTTTTTCATAACGTAGCATTTTGGCATCTCGTAGCTCAGGTTCTCTTTCTTTGATTTCCTGTAACCATTCATCACTAATCTCAATTGGAACAAGATCAGGTTCAGGAAAATAACGATAATCCTGAGCATCCTCTTTGCTTCTCATTGCAAAGCTAGTATCCTTGTTATCATCCCATCTTCTTGTCTCTTGGATTACCTTTTTCCCATATTCAAGTACTTCAATCTGACGTTTTCTCTCCCCTTCAATTGCTCTTGCAATTGCCTTAAAGGAGTTCATATTCTTCATCTCTGTACGTGTTCCAAACTCACTTGCTCCTACTTCACGTATGGATAGGTTAATGTCTGCACGTAATGATCCCTCTTGCATTTTACAGTCCGAAACTCCGAGATACTGAAGTATTAGTTTTAATTTTTCAAGATATGCGATTACCTCATCCGCACTTCTCATATCTGGTTCACTCACAATCTCAATCAGTGGAACCCCACAACGATTATAATCCACTAAGGTACAGTCTTCCCATGGGTCATGTACAAGCTTTCCTGCATCCTCTTCCATATGGATTTCATGAATTCCGATGGTTTTCTTGATACCACCAACCTCAATTTCAATCCCACCGTTACGACAGATTGGAAGATACAGCTGAGATACTTGATAAGCCTTTGGTAAATCCGGGTAAAAGTAATTCTTACGATCAAACTTACATTTTTGAGTAATGCTGCAATTCATTGCAAGACCAGCCGCAATTGCAAACTCCACCACTTTTTTATTTAATACTGGTAAGGAGCCAGGCATGCCCGTACAAACTGGACAGCAATGAGTATTCACATCCCCACCGAATTGTGTCGTACAACCACAGAATATTTTTGTCTTAGTCGCTAATTCCACATGTACTTCTAAGCCAATGACGGTTTCATATGATTTCATTTTCTCTCCTCCTTTTCCTCAAGGTTTGGACGTTCGTATTGTCTTGTTTGCTCAAACGAATAGGCAGCACGAATCAATTCCTTCTCACCAAAATGTTTTCCTATTAGTTGTAATCCAATAGGTAACCCCTTCGAATCCTTCCCACAGGGAAGACTAATTGCTGGAAGACCTGCAAGATTGACAGATACCGTATAGATATCACCCAGATACATCTTGAGTGGATCCGATAAGCTTTCGAAAAGCTTTGGTGCTGTTGTAGGAGCTGTTGGCCCTAAGAGTATATCATACGTTTGAAAGGCTTCATCGAACCCTTCCTTAATCATAGCCTTCACCTTTAATGCTTTGTTATAATATGCATCGTAATACCCAGAGCTTAAAACGAATGCACCTATCATCATTCTTCGCTTAACTTCATCCCCGAAGCCTTCCTTTCGTGTCTTTTTATAGACATCCTGAAGTCCTTCATACTCTGGGGTTCGGTATCCATATTTGATTCCATCATACCGAGATAGGTTGGAACTAGCTTCTGCAGATGCAATTACGTAGTATGCAGGAATTGCGTAATCGATAGCTTTTAACTCAAACTCTTCAACGATTGCACCTTTTTCTTTCAGTGCATTGGCTGCTTCTAAAATTGCTTTTTTTACATCTTCCTCTAAGCCTTCTGAAAGATATCCTTTTGGTATACCAATTCTCATTCCCTTCACATCATCTACTAATGCTTTGCTATATTGGTAATCATCTTTATCCACACAGGTAGAGTCTGCCTGGTCACTACCTGAAATCACATCAAGAGCATACGCACAATCAGAAACACAACGTCCAATCGGTCCAATCTGATCCAAAGAAGACGCATATGCAACAAGTCCATAACGAGAAACTGTTCCATAGGTAGGCTTAATTCCAGTAACACCACAAAACGCACTTGGTTGACGTATGGAACCGCCAGTATCTGAGCCTAAAGCAAGAAATGCTTCTTCCGCAGCTACCGCAGCTGCAGCACCGCCCGAAGAACCTCCTGGAACACAATTTACATTCCATGGATTCTTTGTCACACCAAACGCTGAGGTTTCTGTCGTACTTCCCATTGCAAATTCATCCATGTTTAATTTACCAAGGATGATCATTCCCGCATCCTTTAATTTCTGAATCACGGTAGCATCATAAGGCGGAATGAAATTAGACAACATTTTGGAAGCACAAGTCGTTTTGATTCCCTTTGTACATAAATTATCCTTGACAGCAATCGGTACTCCAGCAAGCAAAGAATCTGCATACTTTCCAGCATCGATTTCTTCCTGCACCTTCTTTGCCTGTTGCAAAGCCTCCTCTTTGAGTACTGTAATATAACAGTTGTAGTTTGTATCTCTTTGTTCTATTCTCTTAATTTGTTGCTCCACTGCCTCAATTACAGTGACTTCTTTGGCTTTGATCTTCTTTCCTAATTCGATTGCCGATAACTTCGTAATATCCACTATGATAACTCCTTTCCTTGTCTATTCGACTGTCTTTGGTACCATAAAGGCTCCATCCTTCTTTTTTGGTGCGTTCATAAGCATATTCTCACGATCATTCCCATTCGTTACTACGTCCTCACGAAAAACATTCTTCAATGGAAAAGCATGAGACATTGGTTCTACGGAATCTGTATCTAGTTCATTCATTCTCTCCATATATCCTAAAATATCAGAAAGGTCTTTCTTTGCGCGCTCTTTTTCCTCCTCAGATAAACTCAATTTTGCTAATGCTGCAACATATTCTATCGTTTCATCCGTTATCTTCATCGTTGACATCCTTTCTTTGTTGGTTTCATTTATGGTTCTAATCGAGAGACATCTCTTGGGAACAAAGTTGTTTCTCTTACGTTACTCTCGTCTAGTAATTTCATCGTCAATCTCTCTAAACCTATTCCAAGTCCACCATGTGGGGGCATTCCGTGTTTATGAATCATCAAGTAATAATGAAACTCTTCAGGGTCCATTCCTCTACTTAGCATCTTTTGCACCTGCTCCTCATAACTATGAATTCTTTGTCCACCAGTGGTAATCTCCATCCCTTTGAATAATAAATCAAAACTTAAGGTAAATTTCGGATCACTTGGATCATCCATTGCATAGAATGGCCTTTTTTTCGATGGATAATGAGTCACAAATACCAAGTCACTATGGTATTCTTCTTTAAAATACTTTCCAATTAAGACTTCCTCTTCTGGTTCCAAATCATAAGGATTCTTAATCTGTCTTCCATATTTTTTTGCTACCAACTCTTTTGCCTCATCAAATCGAACTGCTGGAATTTTCTTTGCATTTGGTAAGCTTACCTCTAATAACTTTAATTCCTTCGCATATTCTTTTTCAAGAAAGCAAAATACATAATCAAGCATTGCAGCTTCCATATTCATAATATCTTCAAAGCCATCTATATACCCCATCTCAAAATCTAAACTTGTATATTCATTGAGATGCCTTGTTGTGTTATGCTTTTCAGCTCGAAACACTGGTGCAGCTTCAAATACTCGATCATAGATACCAACCATCGTCTGCTTATAAAACTGAGGACTCTGTGCTAAAAATGCTCGTTTTCCAAAGTACTCTAGTTTGAATACATTCGCTCCTCCTTCTGCATTCCCAGCAACTAGCTTCGGTGTTCGAACCTCCGTAAAATGTTGTGAAAACATAAAGTCACGAAATCCTCGAACAATTCCCTCTTGAATCTTAAAAATCGCCCGTTCTCTTAGGTTACGTAATGCTATTGGTCGAAGGGATAGCTTTGTCTCCAAGGAAGTATTCAGTTTCCATTTAGAGATAGGAATCGGCATCTTTGTGTCTTTTGCTGGCATCGTTAAGATTTTTACACTATTAAGTACAATCTCAAAGCCAAAAGGTGCTCTCTCCTCTTCACGAACAATACCAGCTACCTCAACCGTACTACCTTCTACTAACTCTTTCACTTCTTCAATATTAGAATCACTATGATATACACACTGAGTCACTCCTTCATAAGTTCGTAAAACAATAAAGGAGAATTCGCTCATATCTCGAATGGTATGAACAGCCCCGCGCATACGAACCTCTTGACCAATTACCTCTTCCTTCTTCTCTGTAATTTCACTAATAGACATTATTATACTTTCTTTTACACCTGTTATAAACTGCATAATCATTCTCCTTTCCATTTGAATCAATTGTATCTGCAAGTGTCCATAGTTCTGAGTGTGTATTGTATGCACTGTGCCCTGTTTTTTAGGGCCTTTTTTATGTATTAGGGAATAGCGACGCAATTTCCTAATACATAAAAAAAGTCCCGTATAAGAATTAATATTCTTATACGGGACGAGAAATCAGAATTTTCCCGCGGTACCACCCACGATAGTTAGAAAGCTCCATTGCCTTCTCACTTTAACACTTAACGCGTGCCAACGCATGAGCTTACTTCCTATTACGTTCAACTCACGAGCTCCAGAGTGTTCCTATCATCTATACTTCCTCTTGTACACGCTCTCAGTCGGTGACGTGTGCTTCCTGTCTTACAATTCGTTATAGATGTAAGTCTCCTTCATTGCTATTTCTTTGATATCTATGACTTATAGTTATCGATTCAGTTTTATTAATTAAAGATATTACCACTATTTTCAAACGATTACAAGTTATTTTTTATTTTTTTATTTTTTTCTATGCTGAGCTAACTTTTCATCGACCATACGCAATACCTTTTCTTTGTCTTCAGGATTACCTACAACATCCAAATGATCCGTATCTATAATTAGAACGTCACTCGCTTTATAATGATTCATCACCCAATCATCATAGCCTTCCCAAAGATAGCGATAATATTCCTTCAATGCAGGATCAATCTCAAAATCTCGACCACGTAATGCGATTCTAGATAATACCGTTTCAAAGCTTCCCTTCAAGTAAACCATCAAATCTGGTGATTTCTTTGGAAGTTCTTTTAATTCTTCCATCATATTATTTAATAAACGATCATAGACTTCCATCTCAAGTTCTGAGATTCTTCCTAATTCCATGTTACGTTTTGCAAAATACCAGTCTTCATAGATACTGCGGTCAAGTACATTGTTTTCATTCGTCAACGCTTGTTTAATCGAGCGAAAACGAGTATCTAAAAACCATAGTTGTAATAAAAAGGGATAACGCTTTCTTTGTATTTCTTCATCACTGGCTTGATAAAAGAGAGGAAGAATCTTATTATCCTCCACACTTTCATAAAAAACTTCAGAACCGAAGTGCTCACCCAAAATCTCCGCATAACTGGTTTTTCCCAGTCCAATCATTCCACCAACTACTATCACCACATCGCATCCTTCCAATCGTATAATTTCACTGTATTCTAGCATAATCATTGAAAAAGAGTTTATCCATATGATATTATTGGTAAAATCTATGCTCCTTGTAACATTAATTTCTATTATTCTTCTATTTCAGGCTTTGCATAAGTAGTCAGATTAAGATACGGCAATAGTTTTCCATAAAAATTATTCTTTATCATACTACCTGATACACTAAACTTATTCTTTATAATCGAAATGTAGCCTTTTATATAGTTTTCTGGCAAATCTACCTCTTGCATCAGCTCATAGGTCCCTGTTTTGGAGTTATATTTTACATAGTCTGTAATAAAACTCTGATTAGAGGTCATCACAAGTGCAGGTGCATCGGATAGGATATCTTGCCCCATAAATAATCTAGAATCATATTTAATACCGAATAAATTATTCAAGGTTGGAATAATATCCACCGTTGAACAATATTTATCAATGATAATTGGTTCTTTTATGCTTGAATTCCAGAGAATAAAGTAATTCTCGTATAATTCAAAGTTCTCTTCTACTTCATGTCCAGCCAATTCATTAATGTCTTCTTGTGCCAAACCATACGGATAATGATCTGCACTTAATGCAATGACTGTCTTATCTAAAATGCCCGCCTTGTCTAATTCTTGAATCAGATACTCCAGTGCAAGATCAAGCTCTTTATTGCAGGCGATATAAGCCTTGCCACCCTCTGAATAAGGTAAATCTTTGACATAATCTTTATTCTTTGATGACATTGAATTACCGATAAATGTATAATCCATATGACCACTTACGGTCATATAATAAGTATGAAATTGTTCATCCTTAATATACTCTGGCAATGTTTTTTGAATCATCTCAAGATCAGATTCAGGCCAGGTTAACTTCACATCAAGTCCACCACCCTTAGCTCCTTTATAATCATATCCCATGTTTGGGTGCGTTAAATTTCTATGATAGTAAGTATAGCTATGATTATGGTAAGCACGTGTTGTATAACCTAACTCTTTAAATTGCCATCCAAGGCAGAATGGCATATCACCCTCTGCCGATTTTGTAAAACTATTTGTCCCAGATGGGATTAACCCTGTGCAACCTACGTATTCCCCATCACTCGTTGAAGTCCACCAGATTGGATTATAGAAATTCTCAAAAACAAACCCTGAATGAGTTAATTGATATAAGGTTGGTGTAATCTCTTTATCTACAGCCCAAGGTGAAAAACCCTCTGCTGTCAAATAAATTAAGTTATATCCCTCAAACATTCCTGTATACTCATTCTTATTCGTTGGAGTAACGTTTGCAAAATATTCAAACAACGAAGCCGTTGCATTATCCTTTGCTTCTTTTGCTAGGGTTGCAAAATCAATCTCCAATACATTCGGAGAAGTATCTATAGGTATCTGCGTTGGTAATGGTGTAGGGGTTAGCGTGGCATCTGGAACTTTAGTTACTGTCACTGGTATATTGGTCGGAGTTATGACAACAATCGGTTGCTCTACCTCCACAAATACGTCTTCACCCATGCTAAAATCGTCTACACCAAAAAATACATTTTTGATATCGACTCTGGTTGCTGTAAGTATACCAAGCTTTTCAACTCCCAAATCCTGAACAAAATCATTATGATATAAATCGTAAGGAGTATGTGCTTCTTTTCCAGGAATTAATAACAATAACAAAAAGAATATATGTACGATCACTGCACTCCCAGCTACTTTACCTATGGTTTTCAAAGGTTTCTTTGGGAACAATTTGAACTTCCTGATTAGAACTGCAACTGCAACAATTGGAAGTAATAAAAGAAGTATACCTACCAGCTTTTCTAAAATTCCAGCAAGAGCTTCTCTCCAGAATTCAATGACATCTCCTCCATTCTCTCCGACGCTATAAAGCGAAAGAAAGGTACGAAAAATATGTTCAAAAACTAACTGAATACAATACCAAAGAGAGAGAATTGATACCAGAGACATCGCAAGGATACAGTTCACCTTCCGCCCAAACAAACTCGTTATTAATGTAATGATACATCCTACTACCCCTGCTGTTAAAACAGGATAGAGAATCGTCCCATCTAGTTTTTCAAAAACTAATAAGTGAAACATAGCTTCCAGATAAATGAAGGCAATTGGGAACAGGATAAAGTTAAGTAGATATGGTACTTTCTTCGTCTCTTTCTTTGGTCTTTCCGTTAAAGCTTCCATTTCTTCTTTTCTTGTATCAAGATTTGGCTCTTCTGTTGAAACTTGCATCTCTTTCTTTCTTGTATCTTGATTTGATTCCTCAACAGATACGTCAATCCGTTCCTCAAGTATTTCAAAATTTGAGTCTACTGTTGTGATTTTGCTTGATTCTTCGATTTCCTCTTTACTTGTTATGCCTATTGACTCTTCCATCAGTTCCTCAATTGCTTCTCGAATCGAGTCTCCTGTTGAAATAGAGTTAAATTCTTCTGTCGGTTCTTCTAAATCCACATCCTCTTCTGTTACATCCTCCAAGCTCTTCTCATTCATCCCCATGAAATAACCTTCTTTCTTCTAAATGTTATCTTTTGTTGAAAAAGTTTGACATTACCTGAAAATGTATATGATTCCATTACTTTCTAATCATCTGTATCATTATACCAAATCCCTTATGAAGGCACAAGAACAAAGAGAAAGTTGTTAGAGTAATCCTTTGCCTTGTTTTTTGGGGCATTTTGTTCATAGGAAACTCAGTTTCCTATGAACTTAAAAACGAGCCTTGCTACAAGTCTTTCTTGCAACAAAGCTCTTTCTATCAAAGTCTTATAATTTGCGATAACACATTCTAATCTAATGAATAAAGATTACTTACTTAATATTCTATTATTGATTAGGATAATAAGGTGATATAAATAGCAGTCAAAACAGCAGTTGTGATAACACCACAGATATTAGCACCAAGTGCATAATCAAGAACAAATGCACACTTATTCACCTTATACACTTCCTTTTGAGCTACTTTTGCTGTGGATGGTACGCAAGAGACTCCTGCAATCCCAATGACAGGATTAAAATTCTTACCGCGAACAAAATAAATTACATATCCACCGATAATTGCACCAATTCCTGAAAGCAATAAGGAAAGCATACCTAAGGCTAACAATTTGAGTACAATTGGATTTAATAAGGTGCTTGCATCACACAAAACTCCTAGAATCAGTCCTAAAAAGAAGGTTGCAAGGTATAAAAAGCCTTCCTCAATTAGCTTTATATATTTTGTAATTGCAGATTCTCGTATTACTATTCCTAGAAAGAAACTTAGGAATAGTGGTGCTCCAATTGGAAACAACAGACACAATATGGTATTTACCACAACTGCAAAAATCAATTTCTCACTCGATGAGATCTTACGAGCAGGTTTCTTTTCCACAACTTCTTTCCCACGTAAGCTCTTTGGAATCAATAACTTGATCAAATAAGGATAAGCTCCATAGGTCAGGCTTAAGTAAAGATAAGCAACAATCGCAATTGGAACTAAGTACTCAGGCGCTAATTTCAAGGATGCAAATAACACCATAGGGCCATCCGCACCACCAATAATAGCTGTTGCTGCTGCCGCCCCATCGGATAAGCCCATTAATTTTGCAATTGGATAAGTTACAATAGTTCCTAGCTCCGCAAATAAGGCAATGGTCATGCTAATAAAAGGATGAGCAAGTACATATCCAACATCACACATGATGCCTACCCCCATAAATACAAGGCATGCAATCAAACCATTGGTAAACGTCAAGGTATATACTGGTTGCAAAAAGTTGATTTGCATATATGTCATCAAATCATCGGTTGTTGTAAGTAATGGATTAATAATGAGATTACCAACCTCATTGGCATTGATAAACAAAACACCGGCATTCACTGCTGACATTCCAAGTCCCATTGGAATCATAATCAATGGCTCTAGGGTTCCTTTCTTTCCCATGTACACTAAAAAGAATCCAAAAAATATCAATACAATTCGAAGTATGACAACGCTTGGTTCTTGTACAAACATGGTACTAATCCCTTGAAATAGTTCTAATATCTTCATAAATTCCCCCTTTTCTTCATTTTTGTAGTATAATAACTATGAATCAGCTTTGATCTCTCAAATCATAGAGAACCTTCTTAACTAAGATATTTTATTTTCCTTTTGAAAGGCTCTGATCCAAATCAACATAGCTTTTATCAGTAAGGCAATTCCATAAGAGATAACAATCCCGATTCCCATAACTTGTAATGGTATAATAAAATCTGACATAATACGATTCTCCTTTAACAAAAATTTCTTTATTTTATACTACAATTTTCTCGTATTACAGTCAAATTCATAATATGTATACATAGAATACACAGAAGTTATGAAGAAAAAGCTTGCCACTTGTAGTACCAAAAAATTAGCCATATTATGTTTCTTTATTATGATAATGGCTTGTTATCATCACTGACCATATTTCATAGGAGGACCTCCATGGATTTACATTATTTAGAACTTTTCAATACAATCGCAAAGTACGAGAGCTATAAAAAAGCTTCCAGCGTACTTCATATTAGCCAGCCTGCATTGTCCAATCAGATCAAGAAACTGGAAAGCCAGATACAGCTACAATTATTTGATAAGGTGGGGAATAAAATATGCCTGAATGAAAACGGTATCATGCTTCGTGAATATACTCAAAAGCTATTTGATCTCATTGATGAGCTCGAAGCTGCGATCTCTAATACCCATAATCTCATTGGTGGGAATTTAAATATTGGTGGTAGTAATACTCCAGGTACCTACCTATTACCAGAAATGATGGGTTCATTTAAAAAACATTATCCAAATACACAGTTTAATCTGCATATTGGAAACACCTCGGAAATTGCTCATTTAATTAACAATCATACATTGGATTTTGCTATCAATGGTGGTAACTGTGATTATTCCAACAATATTTATGTCGAAACTCTCTTTATAGATCAATTAGTTCTGATTGCCTCTCCTTCCAATTCCTACTGTAATCGTAAGGAGGTTACAATCGAGGACTTATGCCAGATGAACTTTATTGTACATGAGACAGATTCCCAGCTATATAGCTACTATGCAAAATTTATTGAAGAGAATGATATCCCTGAGAATATAGCAATGTATATGGGTAATATTGATGCAATCAAACGTGCTGTAAGTTCAGATCTTGGTATCTCATTGATTCCATATGAAGCAGTGCGATATGAGTTACAATATGGGTTACTGAAACAGCTTAATTTTCCTTCTTTAGATATAAAATATCCTTATAACTTGATTTATAATAAAAATAAAGCACTATCTACTACCACGAAAAAGTTTATTGAATATATTCATACCTATCGAAATGAGAGGAACACATAATAAAACTCCCTTCTAAATGACAAGTTTTGAGTTACTTGCATTTAGAGGGGAGCATATCCAATTAGACTTTCGTCTTATCTTATTTTATTTTATTTTATCTTATTTGTTTTATCAGATCTGATCTAACTTATCTTATAACGCCTTAATTCTCTTCAACGCTTCGACTGTATTCTCATACGTACCAAAAGCAGTCAATCTAAAATATCCTTCACCGCTTGGTCCAAAGCCAGAACCAGGGGTACCTACCACATTCGCTTTGTTTAATAATTCATCAAAGAAATCCCAAGAACTCATATGGTTTGGAGTTTCAAGCCAGATATAAGGTGCATTCACACCACCTGATACGGTGTAGCCTGCTTCCTTTAAACCATCACGAATGATACGTGCATTGTTCATATAATAATCAATCTGTGCTCTTGTTTCTTTCTGACCAGTTTCAGAATACACTGCTTCGCCAGCACGCTGAATGATATATGGAGCTCCATTAAACTTCGTTCCATGGCGTCTTGCCCATAAACTATTCAACGAAACATCTCCTGCTTTTAATTCTTTTGGAATAACGGTATAGCCTAGTCTTGTTCCAGTAAATCCAGCATTTTTAGAAAAGCTTCGAAGCTCAATCGCACAGGTCTTTGCTCCCTCACATTCATAAATTGAATGTGGGCAATCCTCTTCACTAATATATGCTTCATACGCTGCATCATAGATAATGACAGCAGATACTTGGTTCGCATAATCCACCCACTTTTGAAGCTCAGACTTGGTAATTGCAGAACCAGTAGGATTGTTTGGGAAACAAAGATAGATAATGTCTGGTGTCTCAATTGGTAACTGAGGAACGAAATTATGTTCCTTTACGCAAGGCATATAAATCACGTTGCTCCATTTACTTGTTGCTGCATCGTATTCGCCACATCTTCCTGCCATAACATTCGTATCCACATACACGGGATAGACTGGGTCACATACTGCAATTTTATTGTCAACTGAGAAGATATCACCAATATTACCGGAATCACTCTTTGCTCCATCACTAATAAAGATTTCATCTAAAGCAATTTCAACACCTCGTGCTTTGTAATCTGTTGTTGCAATAGCAGAACGCAAGAATTCATAACCCAAATCAGGCGCATATCCATGGAAGGTTTCTCTAGTTGCCATCTCATCGGTTGCCTTATGAAGTGCAGCAACGATGCTTGGTGCTAATGGTTGTGTTACATCACCAATCCCAAGGCTAATTACCTTCTTCTCTGGATTCTCTGCCTGAAATGCACGTACCTTCTTACCAATCGTAGAAAACAAATAGCTTCCAGGTAATTTTAAATAGTTATCATTTACTTTAAACATGGTTGTCTCCTCTATAAATTAATGTCAATTGTACCTTCATATACTTCAACTGCCGGGCCAGTCATAAATAAATGGTTCGTTTCACGATCATATCGTATGATCAAATCACCACCAAGCATATGAACAGTAACCTCATCCTCAGTTAGTCCATTCAAGATACAGGCATAGGCGCTACACGTTGCACCAGTTCCACATGCCCAGGTCTCATCCGAACCACGTTCCCATACTCTCATATTAATTTCCTTACGATTTAATACTTGAACAAATTCTGTATTCACCCGTTCAGGAAACAAAGGATGATGCTCGAATTTTGGTCCATAAAGTTCAATTGGAAAACTCTTGGTATCCTCAACAAACACAACACCATGAGGATTGCCCACTGAAATTGCAGTTAAATGAAATTCGCGATCTTCTACTTGAATTGGCATATCAATCACTTGGTCTGCTTCTACAAGAATTGGTATCTTGTTTGGAGTAAGGATTGGCTCCCCCATATCAACGGTTACCATCGTAACCTTTTCATTCTCTACCGTTAGATCTAGGTATTTGATTCCACCCAGTGTCTCTATACTAAGCTTTTTCTTATCCGTCATTTTATGATCGTAGACATACTTACCAACACAACGAATGGTATTTCCACACATTTCTCCTTGAGAACCGTCCACATTATACATATGCATTGTAAAGTCTGCATCCTTTGATTCTTTGATTAATATTAATCCATCGGATCCGATTCCAAAATGACGGTCACTTACTTTTTTAGCTAGTGCATTCGCATCCTTTACCGTCTCTTTTAGACAATTCACGTACACGTAATCATTCCCGCACCCTTGCATCTTTGTAAATTTCATTGAAACCTCCATCAACCAAAATCTTTTTCTCATTATAACTACTTGTAAAGGCGATTGCAAGACTTCTACTTCCAATAGCTTCATTACATTATGCTTAAAATCATCTCCGCCATTTCAACAAGGTTCGTTCCGCTATCCATACTTGTTTTTTGTATGTATCGGTGTGCCTCTTCTTCCGACATATTATTACGTTCCATTAACAGACGCTTTGCACGATCAATCGTCTGTTTTTCTTCCTGCGTCCGTTCTTTAGCCTTATTTTTATCCCTTTTCTTCCTTCGCATATAGTTATATGTCATCATCTGTAAAGTATTCAAAAGATCTTGAATCTTTATTGGCATACTAAGGCTTACAACATTCCCTTCACTACATTCAGAGAGTCTTTGTGAGGAAGCTAATAACAGCAGTTCAAAGCCTTTGGGTAGATAACCATTCATTTCACGGTAAAGCATATCCGAAAGACGGTATCCAGAAATCACAATCCCTTCGTCTAATTCATTGGCTGTTGCGATCGCCTGAGCACCGGAAGTACAGGTCGCACTGACATCATATCCATTGCGCATTAACAACATCTTTATGTTGTTGGCATCTTCAATTTTAGGAAAGGCAATGATAATACTCAGCACATTTGACCACCTCCGTCGCAAAATTTAATGTTGCTTAAAAACGATTTAAATATTGTTCAATTTCCCATTCTGATACTTGAGTACGATATTGAATCCACTCTGTTTTCTTTGCTTTCAGATAGTTTTCAAACATATGGTCCCCAAGTACCTTACGAATAAAATCACTATTCTCATATTCTTCTAGCGCTTCCCCAAGACTTGCCGGAAGATGCTTTATATTAAGCTCTTTCTTCATCTCATCTGACATAAGATGAATGTTACCATTTACACTTGGAACTGGTTTTCTTTTATTTTTAATTCCATCCAAGCCTGCTGCCAGACATACTGCTAAAGCAAGATATGGATTGGCTGATGGATCTGGTGATCTTAATTCTACTCTTGTTCCTTCCCCTCTTGTTGCAGGAATACGGATCAGTGGACTTCGATTGGTTTGTGACCAAGCAATGTAAACTGGTGCTTCATAGCCTGGCACTAATCTCTTATAGGAATTCACAAGTGGATTCGTGATTGCTGCCATGCTTGGTACATGATGCATCAATCCAGCAATGAATTGTAAGGCTTCTTCACTTAGCCCATGATCACTGGTCTCATCTTGAAAGATATTCTTCCCTTCCTTTAATAATGACATATTTATGTGCATTCCTGAACCATTCATTCCTGACTTTGGTTTTGGCATAAAGGTTGCATGCATTCCGTGTCTTCTTGCAATTGTACGCACTGCCATCTTAAAGGTTACAATGTTATCTGCAGTCTTTAAACCATCCTCATATTTAAAATCAATCTCATGCTGTGCAGGTGCTACTTCATGATGAGATGCTTCAACCTCAAAGCCCATCTCCTCAAGCATTAGTACCATCTCTCGACGGGCATTCTCACCGGAATCCACTGGTCCAACATCAAAATAGCTGCCTTTTTCAGGTGACTTTGTAGATGGTAAGCCAGCTTCATCTAAATTAAATAAAAAGAATTCACATTCTGGTCCTACTTGAAATGTAAACCCCATATCACTTGCTTCTTTTAGCACTTTCTTCAAAATGTATCTTGGATCTCCTGCAAATGGAGTTCCATCAATCTTATAGATATCACAAAGGAATCTTGCTACCTTCCCTTGCTGTGGTCTCCATGGGAATATCTCAAATGTATCAAGATCAGGATACAAATACATATCTGATTCTTCAATACAAGCAAACCCTTCGATCGAAGACCCATCAAACATACACTCATTATTCAATACTTTATGTAGCTGACTTGTAGTAACAGCAACATTTTTTAGATTCCCATACATGTCAGTAAATTGAAGACGAATAAACTCAACATCCTCTTCTTCTACCATTCTTAGTATATCCTTTTTCGTATAACGACTCATTTTACACCTCTCCTTTGATGGAAAACATTCAGCTAAGTGACTTTTTATTTGGAATTTTACTTGCATCACCTTTATCTGCAAGACATTAAAATCAAAAAAGACAAAGGCCTCCCAAGAAGACACCTTTGCCTATAATGATTTATCATATCAGTGGTTCTACCATTTGTCAAATAATTTCATGGTAAGTTTTTCTACTTTTCAACTGTGGCACGACGTTTTTGTATCATCTCTAATACACGTTGTGGCGAAGAATTTAACACAAGCTCTTCTGGAAATTCTGCTGCCTTGATGATATCATAAGCAAACTGATGCTTTCCAATGTCATATGCAATATGTGCATCACTGTTCATAATGATAGGTACCTCGTACTTTTTACAATAAGAGAGCATAATCAGATCATTCTCTCTTGTATTTATACGAAAGCTTCCTGGAGCTACCGAAGCATTATTAAGTTCAAGAATTACTTCATATTCCTTTGCCGCTTTCACTAGTTCTTCATAATCTAGTTCAACTCTTCCATCATCTGGATGACCGATAATACTAATATAAGGGTTTTTCATAACTTCAATGAGAGCTCTTGTGTTCTCCTCCTTAGTCCCTTTCGTAAAGCATGGTGGATGAATGCTTGCGATACACAAATCGAGTTTTCTCAACACACGATTCTCCAAATCAAGAGTCCCGTTACAATCCATAATATTTACTTCACTACCAAGTAATAATTTAACTCCATAAAGCTCTCTTGGTACTACGTGAAGATTCTCAAAATAGAACAGATGACAAGTTCCTGGCATCGCTGGTGCATGTTCTGTAATTCCTAACAATTCAATTCCCTTATTGGCAGCTTCCCTTGCCATCTCATCAATCGTACTGTACGCATGCCCACTTGCTAAGGTATGGGTATGCACATCTAAAATGTCTTTCATCTGTTTGCCTTTCTAACACTGATTCATCAAGTGACTTATTAACAAATTGCTTTTATTATAGTGCAATTTTTATTGTGAATCAAGTGGTACTGAAAGTTTAAGCTCTACCTTCCCTAGCTTAATCAGATAAATCTTTAAAACTCCATCTTCCTCCTTTGTTGTAAAGACATTCCCAGCCATAGTTTGTAGTTCTCCACCAAAATAACCTTCGATTGGTTGTGGATCTTTCATTCCTTTGTAATAGTACAGCTTTTTCTTGCCAGTAGAATCCGACTCTTCCTTATAAATTGCCGTATCCCAGTAATCATACAGAAATTGGTATTCATCCTTCACTTCAGTCAATCTCTTATTATCACCTTTCATATTCATCACATATAGCTCTTCTGAATCATTCAAGTAGTATATTTCATCGTTTTCAGAAACATAAATAGTTCTTCCCTCTATTTCTATTTCTGATTCTGTTTTCTCTTGATCAATCTTTAGAATCTTCATACTTCCATGAACCCAATACGATAATATGTAATCTTCAGAATTAGATATGATATAATTTCCACCTCGATTTTCTTTGAACAATGAGAGTTTTCCTAGTGAATTCATATGGTAGATTTCATGCTCCGTATACAAATACTTATTAAGAAATGAGTCGATTGCATAGATGGCTCTACCCTCAACCCACTTCCTAGGTGTCATTAATTTCACGATTACTCCTTCAATTTCATCCCTATCTAAAACAATAGGATCCATTCCTTCCTTGACATATATCGTTCCTACTGATGGTTCATAAAAAATTAATTCACTTTGATCCTCATTAAAATAAAGAGACGTATATTCTTGCCTATAATTTTCAATCTCTATTGTTTCCTCCTCACTATATCGATACAGCATATTCTGATTCAACTCTTTATAGTAGACTGATTTACCCTTCGCAGAAATTGCAAGCACCTCTAAGGTTTCGCCAAAATCTATCTCCTTCCCCTGTTTCCATAAATATGTACTTTGTAAGTAACTATCCTTTAACACAATCGCCGTAACACTACTCCCATCTGTAGAAGCACAAAGATGCGATATCCCCTTAGCACTTGCAATTTTTACTGTCTTATTATTTCGAACCTGATAAGAATACAGTGTATCTTCTTCTCCTGATTCCACATAATAAATCGTTGAGCCGTCCAATGACATCACATATTCTTTTGCATCGTATGCAAATGCCTTCTGATAGACTCCATCAAAGATCACGTAATAAAAGTTATTCTTAAAATTGGCGATAAGTGTGATATCCTCATATAAACTTGAATCTATGGCATAGATTTCATAATCCTCCACAAGCTGTAACGATCCATCCATATACATCACAATTCCAAGGTCTCGCCCATTCATGTTGGTATAAACGTACTGATGAAATCCACTACCATAAACCCCATAGTTAGAGGAATCTTTCTGAGATAAAAAGTTATATGTAATCACAGCAGCTAATAATACTAAAATAACAAGCGCTACCACAAACTTACTTTTACTCCCTCGACTTTGTTTTTCAACCTCTTGTTCCAAAGGAGCTTCTTCCTTACATTTCTGGTCTATCTCTATTTCATGTTCCCCTTTTATCTCATCATATACAACCTCGAGTTCTGGGATCTCAAAGATTACTTTTTTCAATGGTTGCTCTTCCATTTGCTATACTCCTTCTCATTATTCTAGCCGATACAATACAATATAAAAAACTCATAACCGATTTCTTACTACTGAGTTAACTTATGTTAGAATATACCTATTTCCAATTCTTAAAAACATAATTCTTGCTCATTCTTTCCTTTATAGCCAATCATAATATACATGGAAATTAAAGTCAATTTTTCCTTCCATTTATCGACATGATTTCATTGCTATCTACAATAAAAAAAGGTATAATCAGTGTAGTATTTTTACATCTAAGAAAGAGGACAACATGAAACCAGAGACGAAGAAACAAAAAGCGTTGAGAGAATATCTCTTTATTACCTTAGGCACAATACTCGTAACTATAGGTGTCTATTTTTTCAAATTTCCAAATAACTTTAGTATCGGTGGGGTAACCGGTATCGGTATTTTACTAAGCA
Organism: Bacillota bacterium; assembly: GCA_023415655.1. Taxonomy (GTDB): domain Bacteria; phylum Bacillota; class Clostridia; order Lachnospirales; family Lachnospiraceae; genus Lachnoclostridium. Next base: position 30,474 of record JAEZKD010000283.1, read on the forward strand.
GTGTATTGGATGGTGTAGTTACCTCTGGTACGATTGTCTTAATTCTAAACATGGTACTACTGCTTGTTGGATATCTTGTTTTCGGGAAAGAGTTTGGGATTAAAACAGCTTATTCAAGTATATTATTATCCATTAGCTTAAAGCTACTCGAAGTTATCGTACCTATCACAGAGCCATTCACAACAGAACCAGTGTTAGAATTATTCTTTGCTGTCGTTCTACCTGGTCTTGGAGCCGCAATGTTATTCAATCTAGGTTGCTCTACTGGTGGTACCGATGTAATTGCAATGATTCTAAGGAAGCATTCCAATATCAATATTGGACAAGCACTATTGGCTTCTGACATTATATTAACCTTACTAACCTTCCCATTGTTTGGAGTTTTAACAGGTTTACTTTCCGTAACTGGACTTATTTTAAAATCCATTGTTATCGACAATATTATAGAAAGTTTGAATCTACATAAATATTTTACAGTTATTTGTAACGAATCCGATACCATCTGTAAATTTATTATTCATGATTTAAACCGCAGCGCAACTGTCTATGATGCAACAGGTGCTTTTTCAGACCATAAGAAGAAAATAATCCTAACGGTACTCACTCGTGCACAAGCACTCCAACTACAAAAGTTTATTAAACGAACAGACCCAAGTGCCTTTATACTTATCACCAATACAAGCGAGATTATTGGGCGTGGTTTCCGCGGAGTTTAGCTATATTACATTCACTTTAACAGGAATCAAAAAGAAGGGATATCGCATAGATACATGCGATATCCCTTCTTTAAAGCCTACGTAAGAAATTTACCAATTAATAAGCAGGTGAAATTTTTACTTCTTTCTTATTCGTAGTATTAGTTGATGATTGATCCAGTGAATCATACTAGCAACTACGATGGAACCAATGATTGTAATAATCACAAATAGGAAATCATTGGTTATCTCTATTGATGTGCCATTTCTCAATCGTGTTAAGAACAAATTATGAATTAAATATACTTCCAAGGATATGCTTCCAAGAAAGGCTAACATTGGATTGGCAAATTTCACCTTCATCATAATCACTAGGATAAGTAAAACAAAAACTACAACCATTGGTAATTGCACCAAAAGACAGATGAACTTATCTTTGATATGATTTCTACCCGGGACGAATTCACTCCAATAAGAATAATTACCTAAGCAGTACAAATTTAGTTTCATCAGTAAAATAAATGCCAAAACTAAGCCTGGTAAAATAACTACATAGATTTTTTGAGCAAATTTCTTTAGCTGTTCTTGGTACTTTGCAACAAGGATTCCAATCACAAACACAAAGCTTGTATTATACCACCATTCTCCCTGAAACCAATGATCCCCATGAAGACGATACAGACTCCATATAACAATTGTGGTAATTGCTATTACAATCACTCCAATTGCAATCCATTCTTTTTTAATGAATTTAAAGGCAAGATAAAAGAAAATATAAAATAACGTTATTTCTACAATAAACCACATATGAGAATTCACTAGATTCCATCCCACTAAAGTTAAAATAAAATCTATTGCTTCATAATGTACCCCAGTCATTAGATTGACACCTAAAAAAACCACAGTACATACATAGAACGGTATTAATACTGTCGATAAACGATTTCTAAGAAAGCCATGTAAATAATTGTTTTTTGAATGATAGCTTATGTATAACCCATAACCTGAGAAAAAGAAGAATACTGCTACACATAGCACCCCAGCATTTCTAACTTCACTTAATATTCCTGGGTTTCCACCTGAATTACGTATCGTCTGTTCCAAATGATGCAAAATAACCAGTAACGCAAAAAAACCCTGTATTCCCTTGGATACGCTCTGGGATAATGGGTTCTCTTGCCACTGTCTATGTTTTGCAATTTTTACACCAGGTAATAAAATTACTGCCATTACTATATAAAAAATTAACATCTTCATATAGATAATTATCCTCCTTTGAAAGTATTGGTGTCAAGAACACCCTTCTCACTTCCACTCATCATATATGAATTACCAGGTTTTATCAATGTATTATTTTGTAAAAGTTTTATGTATTTAGTGTTTTTTTAGTTCAGCAATAAAGTCAACTCTTCTGTGCTATTTTCATCAATCCAATGATATTCTTCATCCTCAACGGTTGAAAATACATCCTATGAATTGAAAAAAGAGAAGCAAAGATTTTATATTCTCGCTTCTCTTTTCTTACCTTATTTAATTATCTCCTGACTATTATGTAACTATGAGTCTAAATTACTTATCTTTATAGTGATGGGCTTGCTCTAACATCATATCCTTCACTTTCATCAAACGAATCTGAGTGGAGCGTTCATTCTCATCTAACTTCATCACAATATATTTGATCTTTTGTTCCATATCAGGAATCATTACATGCTCTAAAGCATTTACTCTTCGTCTTGTCTTCTCAATCTCTGATGCCATCAGCTGACAGGACTTTTCTACTTCCGCTAAACGTAACATATCAGGTAAGAGATCTGCTAACGATTTCACTGCATCATCAAGATCACTTGAAGTATAGGCAAATCCATAACAATAGATATCATTGGGGTCCGCTGTTCTTGTGCTAATATCAAATACAGGAATATCAACACTCATAACATTTTTTGTCGAAGATGTTAGATATACTTCCTGACGTGGTGACATCAAAGCAACATTTAATACTTCTTCCTCCATATTAGCACGCGCTAATACAAGATTTTTATTCGCTGCCTGAATTCCCTGTTCTACCTTTTCACGTAAGCTTTTATTCTCACGGATTAAGTCAAGAAACTGACGCATCAGTTCATCTCGTTTATCCTTTAATAGTTTATGACCACGTCTTGCAGTAACCAGCTTTTTTTTGAGTCTGGTTAACTCCATTCTGGTTGGATTTACTTGTGTCCCAGCCACTCTTTGATACCTCCTTTCCTACGAATTATTTTATTTCGCTGGATGATAATAGGTATCCAAGAATTCATCCTTAATACGTTTTAACTCTGCACGAGGTAGGATTCCAAGAAGCTTCCAACCGATTTCTAAGGTTTCTTCAATGCCTCGATTCGCCTCAAAACCTTGGGAAACATATTCCTTCTCAAAACGCTCTGCAAACTCTGCATACAACTTATCAATCTCAGTTAACGCAGCTTCACCAAGTACAACCATCAATTCCTTTGCTTCCTTACCACGAGCATAAGCTGCAAATAGCTGATTCATCGTGTTGGCATGGTCCGCACGTGTCTTTCCTGCTCCAATTCCTTTGTCCTTTAGACGGGATAAGCTTGGAAGCACATCGATTGGAGGTGTAACACCCTGACGATGAAGCTCACGGCTAAGAATAATCTGTCCCTCAGTAATATACCCAGTTAAGTCTGGTATTGGATGTGTCTTATCATCTTCTGGCATAGTCAGAATTGGAATCATTGTAATACTACCTTGTTTTCCTTTTAAACGGCCTGCGCGTTCATATAAAGAAGCTAAGTCAGTATACATATATCCTGGATAACCACGACGTCCTGGCACCTCTTTACGAGCTGCAGAAACCTCACGAAGGGAGTCTGCATAGTTAGTGATATCTGTAAGGATTACTAATACATGCATACCTTTTTCAAAAGCTAAATATTCTGCTGCTGTTAATGCCATACGAGGAGTAGCGATACGCTCAACAGCAGGGTCATTTGCTAAATTGATGAACATAACCGAACGATCAATCGCACCTGTTTCACGGAAGCTTTCCGTAAAAAAGTTAGCTTCCTCGAATGTAATACCCATGGCTGCAAATACAACCGCAAATGGTTCATTCGTTCCACGTACCTTTGCTTGACGGGCAATCTGAGCTGCTAATTCTGCATGTGGAAGACCACTGGCAGAAAAGATAGGAAGCTTTTGACCACGTACTAACGTATTTAATCCGTCAATAGCTGATACTCCCGTTTGAATAAATTCCTGAGGATAATTTCTCGCAGCTGGATTCATTGGAAGACCGTTGACATCCATTCTCTTTTCAGGAAGAATCTCAGGTCCATCATCCATTGGACGTCCAAGACCATCGAATACACGACTTAACATATCTTCCGATACCCCAAGTTCCATCGATCTACCTAGGAATCGAACTTTACTATCTGCAAGATTGATACCAGTAGAACTTTCAAACAACTGTACTAATGCATTCCCACCGTTGATTTCTAACACTTTACAACGACGTTTTTCACCACTGGATAATTCGATTTCACCGAGTTCGTTGTAGGATACATTCTCAACACCCTTAACAAGCATGAGAGGACCAGCAACTTCCTGTATGGTTCTATACTCTTTTGGCATAACTTAGTCCTCCTTTCCCTTAAGTTCTTGCATCTGGCGATGAAGTTCTGTAATGATAGATTCATATTCAGTATCCAAATCCATCTCTTTTGTATATTTATAACGTCCGATTCTTTCACGAACAGGAAGCATGGAAATCTTATCAATGGATGCTCCTTCTTTTAAACCAGCCAATGTAATATCATAGAATTGTAACACAAGTTTCATCATACGGAACTGTTTCCCAAGAGATGAATAGGTATCCACTTCATGGAATGCATCCTGATGAAGGAAGTCTTCACGAATTGAACGAGCAACCTCTAGCTTCAAACGATCTGGTGCTGAAAGTGCATCCATACCAACCAATTGTACAATTTCTTGTAAGCCTGCTTCATCACTTAACAAAGCCATAATTCTTGCTCGGCATCCTGTCCAATCCCCATTTGCCTCTTGATTGAACCATTTCGCCATATTATTCACATAGAGCGAATAACTAGTAAGCCAGTTAATCGCTGGGAAATGTCGTTTATAAGCGAGTGAAGAATCCAATCCCCAGAATACCTTAACAATACGAAGTGTTGCTTGTGATACTGGTTCTGAGATATCACCACCAGGAGGAGATACTGCACCAATAACAGACAATGCTCCTTCTCTTCCATCACTACCTTTAGAGATTACACGTCCAGCACGCTCATAAAATTGTGCCAAACGGCTTCCTAAGTACGCTGGATAACCTTCCTCACCAGGCATTTCCTCAAGACGTCCACTCATTTCACGCAAGGCTTCTGCCCAACGTGAAGTAGAATCTGCCATCAATGCTACGGAATAGCCCATATCACGGAAGTATTCTGCAATGGTAATACCTACATAAATCGAGGCTTCACGTGCAGCTACTGGCATATCGGAAGTATTTGCAATCAACACGGTACGTTCCATCAGAGAATGACCTGATTTTGGATCCTTTAACTCAGGAAACTCATTTAAAACGTCCGTCATCTCATTTCCACGTTCTCCACATCCAATGTACACTACAATGTCTGCTTCCGCCCATTTTGCTAACTGATGCTGAACTACTGTCTTTCCACTACCAAAAGGTCCCGGAACTGCTGCAACACCACCCTTTGCAATTGGGAAAAGTGCATCGATAACTCTTTGTCCAGTAATCAATGGCATATCTGGAGATAGCTTCTTTTCATAAGGTCTACCCACACGAACTGGCCACTTTTGTAACATTGTGATATTAACGGTGGTACCATCTTCTTTTTCTAATACTGCAACTGTATCGGTAAGCGTGTAATCGCCTTCATGAATGGATTGAATGGTACCTTCTAACCCATTTGGTATCATAATCTTTTGCGTTACGATTATTGTTTCTTTCACTGTACCAATGATATCTCCACCAGAAACTTTAGTTCCTGCTGTGATTGTAGGTACAAAATGCCAAACACTATCTCTTTTTAATGCTGGTATCTCTACACCACGTGTCAAGTTATTGCCCGTTTGGTTCATAATCTCAACCAAAGGTCTTTGGATACCATCAAAAATACTTCCCATTAGTCCAGGTCCCAACTCTACCGAAAGTGGTGCCCCTGTAGATTCTACTGGTTCCCCAGGTCCTAAGCCAGAGGTTTCTTCGTATACCTGAATCGATGCCTCATCTCCATGAATTTCGATAATTTCACCGATGAGACGTTGATTACTTACACGAACCACATCGAACATATTGGCATCTCGCATACCTTGTGCAATGACTAATGGTCCAGCAACTTTTTTAATTGTCCCTTTACTCAATCTTTTCACCTGCTTTTTCTAATTTTAATTATGCTCTATGTATCTGATCATCTAATTCATCTACTTTTTTACAATTACTCATTAAATATAATATCCGAACCAACTGCCTGCTCCACTAATTTCTTCAATGCATTGACCGAAGCTCCAGTATTCCCTGATACCCCTGGAATTGGTATGATTGCTGGAAGTATTTGATTACGATATCGTTCGATTTCAGGAGCAAGAACTTCTTGCATCGCTTCGGTCAGATAGATAATCGCATAATCTCTCTCTGCAAGTTTTCTAAGGAGTAAAGCAGCCTCTTCGTTATTCATGGAATCCGTCGGGAAGGTATCCAGTCCTAGTGCAGCCAGAGCATAAATACTATCCCGGTTTCCTAACACTGCAATTTTATACATACATTTCCCTCAATCTTTCCTGTATGGACTCCTCAGACAGATCATTCAACTTGCCAGATAAAAGAATCCTTACACACTTGATTTCATTCTCACGTGCTAAAACATAAGCTGCTAATGGTTCTATGGTAAATGGATTATATTTTTGTGGTTTGATATACTCAATCATTTTATCATCGCACCATTTTTCAAAAGCAGATGGAGAAGTCTTAATTGCTTCTATGGCGTCTGCATACACGGTTGTCTCTAAATATTCGTAAATTGCATCGACCCCATGAAGAACCGCCTCTCTTAATGCATCAATGTCCAAAGTATCGCATGCAGCTAAGGCTTGTTTTAAGAATTCTGCGGATTTGTTCGTCTTGCAACTTCGAATTGCAATGTTAATATCGGCAGCTACTACCTTTAGTCTCGCGTAACCAAGGAATATTTCCTTCTTTGAACGTATGCCTGCTTTCAAGGTCATCTCTAAGGAAGCTTTATCAAGGATGACATCACATAACTGACTATCACGAGATTTTAACGCAACCTCATAAGCTCTTTGTCCGCATTCCTGCATATATTCTGGAAGACTCTTAAAATCATTATGTTTCACTGCCTCATAAATGATCTTAGGATCCATCGTCCCATTCGATTTATAAATATTAGGCACTTCTTCCGAGTTACAAACCTGCTTAATGGCTGCTTTTAAATTATGAAAGTCGTTTTCGTATAAGAATACATCAAAGACAGACATATCTTCTACTAGTTCCTTCATTAAGGCCCAAGTCTTTTCTCTCTCCTTGGTCAGAAATTCCTCTGGCTGCTTACCTTCGCAATCCCAACCTTTGTCCGACAGTATTCTAAGACAATCTTCATAATTCTTGCAAGCAATTAATTGCTCCATTGTCTTATGACTTAACAAAGACATTTCCTTCGAACGAATGCGCGCGACTGCATATATGTACTGATTTTCTGCCATTGTTTTTCTCCATTCCCGCGCTTGATTTTGCGCAAGCGAAGTCTGTTTGCGCGTGCACAGACTTGCTCTCTGCATTGTTTGTCAATGACAGAGCATTCTAGTCTTTCTTAAATATTATTGTTGTAATTTGGTCTTGTAAGGACTCTTTCGAAGCAGCAAACAACGCTTCCAAAGAACAATTTTCTCCTACTTTCCCATAAACAAGGATAAATCCACCATCGATATTCCTTGTATCTGTTGAAATCACTATGTTCTGTTCTTTTAATGCCGAAACAAATGCGTCCGGTACCCGATCCAAATCTCTTTTTGAAAGTAATATCATACTTTCTTTTAGCAATGCATAACGCTTTACCATATGTAATAATGTATCAAAATATTCTTTGTCTGGAAGGTTAAGAATTGATTGCTTTGCTCCTTCCATCATCTCTTGAATGATTTGCTGTTTTGCTTCTAACAGCATCTTCTTCTTCAAAAGATTCGCTGCAGCCTCTCCGCGGTTTTGCAACAGCTCCACCTCTTGATTGGTTTCTTGTTGTAGCTCAGCAAACCTTTCATCTCTCTCTTTTTTTGCATTGGCAAGTATCTCATTTACCTCCGACTGGGTTCTTGCAAGTGCTTCGTCGGAAGCTTTCTTTGCCTCCTGCTTAATTTCATCTATGATTTTATCCAGTCCGGTCATTGATCTCTTCTCCTAACTGTTGCTCTAACCGATAGTTTCACGCCTAATTTACTTAACACCAGTAACTGCTAACATGGAAATTAACAATGCCAGAATTGCATATGTTTCTACCATTGCTGGTAAAATCATTGCTTTACCAAACTGATCTGGTTTTTTAGAAACTAATGCAATACTTGCAACGGATGTCTTAGCCTGGTGAAGTGCTGAAAAATAACCAACGATAGCCATAGGCATACAAGCGAGAAAATACTGAAATCCTTGTGCAAAAGTAACTGTAGCACTTCCACCACCGATAATTCCAACCTGTGATAAGGTAATGAAGGCAATTAAAAGACCATAGATACCTTGTGTACCAGGAAGTAACTGTAAGATAAGTACTTTAGAGAATAAAGAAGGTTCCTCAGTTAATACTCCTGCTGCTGCTTGTCCACCCATACCTACACCTTTGGCAGAACCCCATCCTGCAAATAATGCTGCACTTACTGCTCCTAACATAGCTAATACGATACCGAAATTATTTAATGTTTCCATTATTTTTTCTCCTTAATCTTATAATATTTTGTTTTTATTGAAAACGGTTGGAACAAACGTCCTCCGCCTCCATAAAATTTACCAAAGAACTCCACGTATTGTAATCGATTGGTATGTACATAGGCACCAAGAATGTTAATCAAGAAATTGAGTACATGTCCAACCAAAAAGATTACCGTAAACATAATAACTCTCACTACCATATTCTCAGACATTGCCCCCATGGAATTGACTACAGAAGCGATAACTCCCGTTGCTAATCCAAGTGCTAAAAGTCTAGAATAGGAAAGTACGTCACTTAGATAACCAGTAATACCGTAAACTCCATATAACCCTTTGAGAATTCTCTTAAACCAGTTTTTTGATTCTCTTCCGCCGGTTAAGACAATTCCTAGTGCTGCTAGTCCAGCCAAGATACCACCGATCTTACCAGCCTCTCCTGACAATTGCTGATCCTGAGCTCCGATAATTTCAACAAACATGGTAGAAGACATTAATACTACCACACAGCTTAGGATTAATACCATCCAAAATACACTGTCATAGATTGCATCTAGGTACTGTTTGTTTTTTACATAGTTGATAAGCTTTAATACCAAGCCAGTCATGAGATGAATCAATCCAAGAACCATAGAAAAGACTAACATCTTCATCGGATCATCATTTGGTGAAAACCAAAGAGGTTTTAGTGTAACATCTGAACCAAAGAAGTTCTTAGCTACAACTCCGACGACATCTCCAAAGAAGCTTCCGAATACAAATCCCCAAAACGCTGTTGCAATTCCACAGTATAGAAACATCTTCATCATGCGATGCATGCCTTCTTCCATTCTCTTATACTTCCATAGTAAGAATCCACAAACAATAGCTAAAATCAAACCATAGCCTGCATCTGAGAACATAATTCCAAACAGTAAATAATAAAATAGTGACATTGCAAACGTTGGATCTAATTCACCCTTACTAGGTGATGCAAATCCAGCTGTTACACTCTCTAATGGTCTAGCAAATCCATTGTTATGATAAATGACTGGTACATCATCCTTCTTTCCTGGTTCATAGATTTCTACTGCGACCGTAAACTTTTCTTCCAACAATTGTTTTAGTGGCTCTGCGTCTTTTTGTGCCACAAATCCCGTTAAGATGAAGGTATGCTTAGATTGAAGCAGATGATGAATCTCTTGATATTTTTCTGCTCTCATCGTTTCATAGTCGATAAAGAATTCTAAGTCTTCTTTACGTACTGCCAATTCTTTAATTTCTTCAATCGCATTTACAATCTCAGTTTCAAGTTCTTGATACTGCTTTTGATATACTTCTTGTTGATCCTTTGGTGGAAGGATTGAATTGACCGCTGGTCGTGCAAATCCATTGGAACGTAAGGTTTCATACGCTTGGTCGGATACACGTTTTGTAACCATCACACTAACACAGGTTGCATCTCCAACCGTCCCTATGATATTAACATCCACAGGAGTACTCTTAGCTAATAAAACACTCAGCTTTTCCTCATCCCACATACCAGGCAGGGTCCCAATAAACATCGCTGTGCTTTTTGTACCAGAAAAATCAAGGGGAATATCTAAGCTTTGCCACGGGCTTAATGCTAGGCTTTGTAAGCTTAACTTTTGTTGCTCTGCTTTACTTTCTACGATTGTTTTTGACAAAGAAACGATTTGATTTGCCATCTCAAACGTAGACGCTTGCTTTTGATAAAAGGTATTATACTCTTCAACCGATGCTTCTTTTCTGCCTTCCAGAGAAGATAACAGTGATTTTTTTTCTGGTGCATATTTATTGAGAATTTCTATAGCACTTTGTGCTGTTTGTATGTACTTTGTAAAGGTTGTGGTCTGTTGCTGAGTGTCTTCTTTATAGAACACCTTGTCCTTGGCCTTCGTATCTGAAATCTCAATCATACCTTTTCTCTGAAGCTCTTCCATCAGTGCTTTTCGATCTTTTTTCGATGCACAGATACTGATTCGCTTCATAGGTAAAACTGCCATAAACTACTTACCTCCTTTACTTATTATTATTTATCCTATTACTTACACCAGTTCCTTTATCATAATCTGGTATACTTCAGCCCTTTTGCAAGCTGCTTGTTCCTTCAATAACTTAACTTCTTCAAACGCTTGTTTCTTAGCCTTTTCAAGTAACACTTCATTCTGTTTAACCACAGCTTGTAAGGCTTTTTCACGTTCTTCAATTACTTTCTCCTGTAACTCGTTTTCTAGAATAACTACTTGTTGTTTAGCCTCCTCCATCATTTGTTCCTGCTTTTTTGCAGTTTCTTTGGCAAGCTTAGTAGCATCAGTTTCAGCTTGCTTTACAGCCTGAATAGTATCTTTGACCACGATTCTCACCTCAATTTGTTGTAAATTTGTATTCTTATTATACTTAAAAATACAGAAATCTTCAATATACTACATGTAAATTTTGTATTATTTTCTAATTATTTTTAAATTTTACATATCTTAGCAAATTTATACACTGCCAATTCTAACACAAATCCAATCTTATTAACAATCCATCTCTCCCTCCAATCAAAATAAAGAAGTAAAGTTTCATACCCTTGATTAAAATGCTACAATAAAGATAGATCCCTTCTTTCTAATATAGACTATAAAATGAAAATGAGAGAAAAAGTCGGGCAAATCCAAAGAAAGAGTTGTATGTTAAATATATCTTAAGAGATGGAGGATAGACATTGAACTACTATGAAAGAATTCAAAAATCAGTTGATTTTATTGAATGTAATCTTGAAAATCATATTGTGGTAGAAGACATGGCTAAAGAGGCATATATGTCGATATCCAATTTTTATCGACTATTCTTTGCAATTACTGGATTTCAAGCAAAGGAATATATGATTTATCGAAGAGTGAGCCAAGCAGCACGTGAATTAAAGGACACTCATGCTAAGGTAATTGATCTTGCCGTTAAGTTCGCCTATGATAGTCCAGATGCATTTTCAAGAATCTTTAAGAAGATCACCGGTTATTCTCCAAGTACCTATGCGCAAGGTAACGAATCATATGTATTTGAAAGGATAAATGTGATGGAAAAATATTTTGAAACTACGGATGATGAAATGCTGGAAAAGTACCCAGATATTAAGATTATACATACCCTACCTGATATGCGTGTTGCTTACTACTGCTATTATGGAACAGAACCTGAAGATGGTGCATTTGAAGTGATGAGAGATTGGATTCTTAAAAATAAAATTGACTTTAAGAATGAGAACTATCGAATCTTTGGTTACAATGCACCAGATTCTGATCCTTCCTCTAAGGAATACGGCTACGAGGTTTGTATCACGATTCCAGATAACTTAAAGGTTGAGGATAATTTAGTGAAAACGAAGGTACTACAAGGTGGCCTCTTTGCCATTGTCTCAATTAGTCCTTGCAATGATCTTGGAGATGAGATTATGAAAGGCTGGAAACGATTTATGAAATGGCTCGAGGGAAGTAAATATATCTATGGAGAATGTCAATGGTTGGAGGAACATCTAGGTTTTGGCGATCAATTCGAGCATTTGGGTGGTGTTGACTTGTATCTCCCAATCCTTCCAAAAGCATACTTAGAAGATATTGAGGTGATTCCAGAGCACATCCTACCTTTTACAGTAGCTACTTTTACAGGAACGGGCAAAAATGCTGAACAGATTGCAAGGAATTACATGTTTGAGTGGGCAATCAAACAAGGGATTGACTTTTCTAGTGAACAAGTAAGAGTATTTTCTTACTATAATTACGAGCGAATTGGAACACCTGATTATTTCTACAAACTTCACATTACGATTCCAGAGTCCATGATAATTGAGGATAGTAAAATTATAAAAGAAGTATTTGAGGGTGGACAATATCTAAAGCGAACAGTAAAGTATAAAATCAATGGACAGTCATGGTTTGACTTTATAAAAAAGATTCAACATAGTCAAACCTATGATTTCGCTCCGATACCATTTATGGAAGAATATCGATTGACAAAACCTGTCATAAACATGGAAACTGAGGTTATTCAACATATGCCAGTTCGAGAAATTTAAATTCTTACTCATAAATTGAAGTTGGTTGTTGCATATATTAAGACTGCAACAGCCAACTTTTTAGAAGCAAACTATCGAATTAACTCAAATTTTATATCGGTTTATATTACCAATTAACCTTCCATCCCCATATAGCCTGCACACTGACTACTATCATCTATTTCATCATGAAGCTATAAGTATGAATCACACACACAAATCCAAAGGAAGAATACAGCGAAAGCGCAGTGCGATTGATATCATCCACATTTAACTTTACTTCATAAACACCTATTCTTTGGAATGCCTGGTATAGTAATTCATCTAATATCATTTTGCCATACCCTTTTCCACGATGTTGTTCTTTCACACCGATTATCTCAATCCATACCGTTGCATCTGTATGTTCAGAAAATCGCAATGCACCATAAGCTACTACTTCTTCCTCATCAAGAATTATGTATAATTCAATCGTATCACCATTGGATTTAATTAGTTCATTGCTTGTTAAGTAGTAATCTTTAGCAATTACATCATGTAACTCTTTTACTCGTTCTTCATACTCCTTTGTATATGCGATGACAGTTCGATTCTCTACCTTACTAATATAGTTCTCACATTTGAGCATAAGCTCTTGTTCCCCGTTCGCTTCAACATTTCCTAACATCTTCATGAGCTTTAAACATAATTCATTTTTACTATTAATATTAAAACTAAAACTGAAATTATTATATTCTTTTTTTGCTACTTCTAACATGTTTTTTGCAACTTCTAAAAAAACATCTTCTTCCCCCTCATTGCAATCCACAAAAGGGCCCACACTATCTACTCTACGAATTTCATTGATACAAAATAGACCTAATACACCATAAAGTTCTCCTTCCTTCCAAGCTGTTACGACTCGATTTTCTTCTTCGCATAACATAGTTTGAAAATCTTTATAAATGTGTTCCCTTTGCTTGCAGCAATATGCGATGTAATGTTCCTCCATATTATTTCGGGCTGTTACTAATTTAGTAATAGCGTCTAAATCTTCTAGGTCGCTGATTTTATACTCCATTAGATTCTCCTATCTCTTATTCTACATATTTACATTTATCTGACAGATTTACACATTACCCATAACTATTCTTTGCTTTTTATCCCAGTCATTTGGCATATCAATAACCCCATAAATAATATTCATTTTGAAAATCCTCCCTTATCCCTTTTTCTATTTTATCACCTTAATTGTACCATAAAATTATATATTTGTAATTAATTTACTTATTCGTATTAGAGTTAACAATATTACCGCCTCTGTCCAACTCCAAGTTTTCTGTTATAAGCCGATAACATATTATGGAACATTATTACATGATAATGCGTCTAATGATTAAATCAGCAAATATAACACTTATTTTAACCAATCTTATGATTATTACTGATTCCAAAATTATATTTAGGGGGAATGATTGATGCGAAGGAGATTATTAAGTATTCTATTATTAATTACGGTTACCATCTTTTTTGTAACAGGATGTAGTTCAAAAAGTAAGTCTGAGACTTCAGCGGGTGATGCTTCTGCTTCAAAAGAATCGTCAGCTGCTGGAGAAGAAGCTGTAGATACAGGAGCTTCGACTGAAACTACACTTACAATGAAATCGGATGCTGCTGCACCTGAGGAAGCTCCTATGAAATCTTCTGAGACTAGTGATTCACTCGATATGGTGGAACCTATGGAACCAGCACACAATCAGCAGAATACAGCTGGATTATTAACTGCAGGAGAATGGAATGATCATAATCATTGGACGTTCTTTACCAACTTGATTGCAAATCAACAGTTAATGATTCCAAGCTTTGGAATGAATCCAACGAATCGAATTATGGTTACTGTTCTTAATCAAGAAGGAAGCCCTGTTGAAAATGCAAGAGTGAATCTCTTAGACAGTGCCCAAGAAGTAATTTGGGAAGCTACATCCGATAATAACGGAATCGCATATGTATTCTTTCATGTATGGAATAATAATCAAATCCCTTCCTCTCTAAGCATTAGTAAAAATGGAAGTTTCACGAGTGCAGATCTAGTATTCACAACGGTAAATAGCGAGCAGAATTCTAATAATCAAACAAAGACTCAGAGTTATCAAGATGCCACTGTTACAATCAATGATGATCCGAGTACAAGATCATTAGATCTGATGTTTGTATTTGACACCACTGGTTCCATGAGTGACGAGCTTAGTTACCTACAAACTGAATTTGAAGATATTGCAAAAAAAGTTTCTGATCAGAACACAAGATATAGCGTTAATTTCTATCGTGATGAAGGCGATGAGTATGTCATAAGATCGAATGAATTTGCTTCTGATATCGAAGTCGTACTTACTCAGCTAAAACAAGAAGCTGCAGATGGAGGTGGAGATTACCCAGAAGCTGTGGATCAAGCTTTAAATGATGCAATTTATGATCATGCATGGAATCTAGAAAGTGTCAAATTGCTATTCCTTATTCTTGACGCACCACCACATAGTCAAGATGCTCAGGTGAATGATAGCTTGCGTAAATCTGTGGCAGAAGCAGCAAAGCAGGGAATCCGCATCATTCCTGTGGCTTCCAGTGGAGTAGATAAGGATACTGAGACCTTTTTAAGAACGATAGCCATATTAACAGGTGGTACTTATACCTTTCTAACCGATCATAGTGGTATAGGAAATTCTCATTTAGAACCTACGATTGGCGATTATGAGGTAGAGAATCTAAATGATTGTATCGTTCGAATTATAAAGACATATTATCAATAAGGAACGCGTATTTTAATGGATTCATAGAGTACAAGATGAAACGGTAATATATCGATGCTGTCAATGTTATCGATTCACTTACGCTAAGATATATTTTATTGACATAAAAATAGCATAGAGATGATGAGAATTTACAGGTCTCATTACCTCTATGCTATTTATCTCTAAGATACCCTTCAATAATCAGGAATAAATCAAATGAACCTGCCTCTATCCCCTATAGATCCATTTGAAATCCTGGAGCAGGTAACCCTGCAGCATTGTAAAAATTAATATTGGTTGGATTATCACACCAAGCATATCTGACAGAAATAGGTACTTCCACCTCATCTGAGAATACCGTGACATAATTTCCTCTTCGGATTGCAGTAGCTCTATGATACTCTCCATCCCTACCTGCCAGTTCAAAATTATTCAGGTTATGTTCTTCTTCTGAATGTTCAAGATACATAAAGTCAATGATAACAGACTTTTCTAAGAACTTAGCCTTCATTGGTAACGGTCCACTATGTACGATATCTTCATGATAGATCAAGTGTTTCGCTGCCTTAGCAAGACGTACACCAATTGCTTTTTTATTCTGTGGATGAATATCATACCTTTCTCCAACATCCATAGCAACTATCATTGCAACCTGATCCAGCTCCAAACTACGTCTTTGCTCCTCACGTAGCTGTCCCCAGCCGGTATCTTCCTCTGTATTCAAAGGCTCTCTGTAATTAGCTAACTGAACATAGATAAATGGTACCTTCCATCCATATAATTTACGCCAGTCTGATACCATTGCAGCAAACTTTTTGGAATAATCGTTTGGATTTTGTGTATTACTCTCCCCTTGATACCACAAAACACCCTTAATTGAAACTTTAGAAACTGGTACAACGACGGTATGATAAAAACAAACTGGAAGTTTCGGAGGAAACAATACCGTTGGCATTGGAATCTCAGATTTTTTACCAACACGGTAAAACCATTCTCCCTCTAAACTAATTTTTCTTCCATTCACAAAAAGATAGTATGGTTTCTCTTTGATTGTCCCACCATTACCGCTATTGATTACAATACGAACCGTTATTTGGTTACAACCTTTTTTCAATACTCCCTTTTGAATTGGATACTTTCTTGGGGGATATCGATATTCTGTTTTCCCTACCAATTGCCCATTGATCCATAATTCATCAGAATCAATAATGCTACCCATATAAATATGACACGGATCTATTGGCTCATCTTCCAGTATTACTTCTTTACACAAATACACAGAACCACAAAAAGTATCCGTTCCATAATCTGATACCAAAGATGGTACCCTACAGGTATCCCATTCTTTAAAATTCTCCTTCTCAGTGAACACGACTTCATCTTGTTTGATGCTAGTAGACCATTCATTTACTAGCTCGTTCTGTGCCTGTAGCATCTGGTTAAAATTATTTATATTCTTATAATCGTCAATTAACTTCGTATAATCACCGAATTGACTCAAGGTATCGGGACTCATCCAGGCATCTATGCTGCATCCACCAACCGCCGATGCAATCAATCCGATTGGAACATGATAAGCATCCATAAGCTCCTTCGCATAAAAATACCCGACTGCACTGAAACCTAAAAGGTCATCCCCCGTGCCCTTCACCCAAGAACCTGCATACATATACTTTGCTGGTTGATCAAATTGATAGGTAGCTGGCAGTAAATATTGCCTTATCATCGGTTCGCAAGCTTTCGATATCTCTTCTTCGGAAACATCTAGTACTCTCCGAATTGGAAGCTCCATATTCGATTGTCCACTTAGGAGATAGACATCCCCAAATAATATATCTGATATTACAATTTTACCACTCCCAATTACCTCCATAGTGTATGGACCACCAGCACTAACTGGTGGTAAATCAAAACAGAATTCATGGTTATCATCAACCATTACTTCATATTCTGTGTCCTTGAAATGTATACGCACTATCTTTTTATATGTTTCTGTCCCATAAATATGGTTGATGGTATCTCTTTGTAGTATCACTCCATCGCTAAGAATTGGGGACAGGCTAAGTCCAACTTCACACATATAGTTACCTCCTTATTACCTATTCAATCTTAAACTTCTCAACCTCTTGCACAAGATTACTAGCATTCATGCTTAGGTCTCCTGCTGAATGGTTCAAAGACTCAACAGCAGTCAACTGATTATTTGATGTCTGGTTGACGTTACTTAAGGAGGCGCTAATTTCTTCTAGTACCGCAGACATGCTCTCAATAGAAGAAAGGGTACTCTTCCTTGTTTCATCAATATTATCAACATTGTCAGTAATATAACCAAGGTGGACCATCAGACTTTCAACATTCTCATTAATAGAATGATAGGATTCTGTTGTATTCTTAACTGCACCCTCTTGTAAACGCATAACCTCAGATGCTTGTTCTGCAATTAGAACAGCACTTTTCGAATCCTCTTGTATACTGTCTATGATTTTCTTGATATCTTTTACTGAGTCATTCGATTGCTCGGCTAATTTTCGTATTTCATTTGCAACCACTGCAAATCCGTTCCCTAACTCTCCAGCTCTTGCTGCTTCGATCGAAGCATTTAAGGATAGTAAATTGGTTCTGCTTGCTATCTCACTAATGACATCAATAATCGTATCAATTGAGATAGATTTCTCTGCTAATTTATCAATTTGTTTGATAATTCCAGTTGTGATTTCAATGGTTGATTGAGTCTGCTGATTTAAATCAGTGGTTACTGTCGTTCCATCGGTTATACTTTTCTTCGTATTATCAGCAATTCTTGTAATTTCCTTTGTGTTATCACTAACAAGTTGAATTTTTTGTGACAACTGATCCATCTGTATCAGACATTCCTCTGCATCATTTGCTTGTTGGGAAATACCCTGCTCAATTTCTTGCATTGCTTTTGATATTTCTTCGGTAGACTTTAAGAACATCCTTGAAGTATTGGACACATTCACTGTAGCGTCTGAGACACCAGCACTCATATCCTTTACTTCCTGTATTAATGTCTTCACATTAGAAAATGTGTTTTGTATTTCTTCAATTAGAACATGAAACTCATCTTTTCGTTTTGAATGAAAGGTAACCGTTAAATCACCTTTCGCTGCCTTCTTTAAGTTTAAAATGATTCCTTTTATCGTCTTATCTATACCAGTAGATATTAAGATACAAATCACTACTGCAATCATACATGCTATCATTACGATTACTATCGTATCTCGTTTAATTGTATCAGCTTGATTAGTTATCGTTGCTTTTGGAATTAAGGAACATATCATCGCCCCTGTATTTCCAATCTTTGAATACATAAACAAATATTTCTGTCCCTTGTAATCCACATAATTAGTGTCTGATGTTGTATCACCAGCAAATGCATCTTGATAAAATACTTTATCATAAAAAACCATTTCTTCCTTTGGTTCTACTGTTATTTCTTTGCCATCCTTGGTAACAATCGCAAGGAAACCCGTCTTATCAATTTTGAGATTATTAAGAATCTCATTTACGGTTTCAGGTTTTACGTCAATGATGATAAGCGCCTTTGCACTCGTTAAGCTTCTGAGCAAACGTAAAGAATAATCCTCTGGAGTTGTTTTTAATTTCGCATCTAAGAATTCATCGTGACCAAGCCACTTAGGCTTTAATCGATTCGTACTTAAATCTTTGCCACCTTCTGTCTCCATATAACCGGTATAGACATCATTATCTACTGCATTCTTAGATGCGATTGTAATCGTTTCTTCTGACACGAAATATATATCTTGAATAAACTTATCTGACACTTGCTTTGTAGTAAATAAAGAAGCAATTTTGTTTTTCGTCTTACTATATGCTGCAACGTCATTTCCGAATTTATTTGTTACAAATTCTTTGATGGAATCTTCCTCAATGTATTGAACTGCTGTTGCTTCAACCGAATCTAATCCAAATCTTAGATATTCTCCTGCCATAGCTAGGGATTGAATGGAAGAATCCTCATAGTTTTTTACAATCGTACTTGCTGCCTTCTGATAGGATATAATTCCTAAAAGTATAATACATGCAATAGGCACCATAAAAGAAGCAAATAGCTTGAAGCGTATGGTAGAAAAACGCTTATGTAACTTGAACAACTTTTTCGATGTTTCCTTCTTATTTTTTCTTCCGAGTTTATTCATATGTTATAAGCTCCAATCTCTGATTATAATATTAGTAGAAAAATGTAATCTTTCTTATGTATATTTAAGTACGATCTATCATGAGTTCACAAGTTTTCCTTATCTCCTCTTTAGATACAACTAACAACCTACAAATGAAAAGTTCCATGTTATGCACATAAGAGAGATTCATCTCCAAGTTAAATAACTAAGATTATAATTTTGAAACTGAACACTTACGTAATTCTAGTACAATTGACGATTATATTGATCCTCAATACCTGTTTTTCTATAAAAATAGGAGTTAACTACATCACACCATTCTTTGGCATGATCCTTTTGATGTAAAAATCGATTCAAAGCTCTTTCATAAGCATCTTCGTCGATTAAGCCCTGCAATTCCATCCAAAGTTCTAGAAAATGCTGAGCTTCCTTAGCACCTTCAAAGTGCGTATCATAGATGTGTTGTAGGACTGTTTTCCCTGAAGAAAGGATATGGTCATATCCCACATGATGGAAAAACAAAAGTAGTTCTTCTGGACAAGTCGTTATATTCGCATACATCGATGCTAATGGCTCATTATACTGACTGCAGAAGTTCGTTCCATTTGCTGTTCTATCAACACCAATCCCCTTATGATTCGCTTTATGATAAGTTCCCCAACGATCATATTCATAACCATCCACATCTGGTCCATAATGATGATTCGGCTTTACCATCCAACCAATGCCTAATGGTGATGTATATTTCTCATAGGCTGGCCAAGACATCATTAAAATCTTAAGAATATTTTGGGTGACTTTTTCATTCGAACCAAACGTCTGTAAGATCCACTCCTTAGCAATATCTTCTGCGGAAAGCTCAGTATCAAAAGCAAGTCTTCCAAAACCATACCAGTTTGAAGCTGCAAGCTCATGGCCTGTCCAATTAAAATCATTACCTGTATTTGCAACAGCCGCAATTCCAGCATTATCATTATCGTAAGTCCTACCACTGACAATATCTGCAATCGTTCGATTCTTAGCATCACAATACGTATCAAAGGCTAAAATCTGTTTAAACCATGGAATCAGATAACAAACATGCCTTTGCTGCCCTGTATACTCCTGAGCAATTTGAACCTCAAGCATCATATTTGTCTTTTTAAGACCACCAAACAATGGAGAGATTGGTTCTCTCACTTGAAAGTCCATAGGTCCATTTTTTATTTGTAGGATAACATTATCGGCAAACTTCCCATCCAAAGGCATGAAATTATCATAACCTGCCTTTGCACGATCTACAGTCGTATCTCTCCAATCCTGTTGGCAGTTATAGACAAAACATCTCCATATTACAAGTCCACCAAAAGGTCGAATGGCATCTGCCAACATATTCGCACCATCTGCATGGGTTCTTTGGTAGGTAAAAGGACCTGGTCTACCTTCTGAGTCCGCCTTTACTAAAAAGCCACCTAATTTCGGTACGTTTTTAAAGATTTCTTCCGCTTTCCTTGCCCACCAAGAGATGACTGTAGTGTCACAAGGATCTGCGGTAGGTAAGCCCCCCAACTCCATTGGAGCTGCAAAATTAATGCTTAAAAATAACTTTACTCCATAGTCACTTAAGATATCTGAAAGCATACTAAGTTTGCTATAATATCTATCGGTAATCAGTTCGGTCGCTGCACCTTTTACATTTACATTGTTAATTACCACTGCATTCAAACCAACAGAAGCTACCAATCTTGCATAAGCTTTGATTCGTTCATTGACGATTACTTCCTCCTCGGAAAAGAAAAAGGATTTCCCTGAATAGCCTCTTTCAATATCTCCCCCCATGTTATCCCAATGGTTTAACATTCGCATTGGATTGGAGGGTGTTTTCTCTTCCTCATATGACCATGCATCAAAATCAGTTACTTTCTGGGTCTGAAGAACTCTTAGTAAAGCAAACACACCATACAATAACCCTGTCTCTGAGGAAGCTGAGATCATACACTTCCCTTTCAAGCAAGAAATCTCATATCCGTCTGCCTTCAGAGGATGTGAGTTCTTTCTTTCATTGCTCTCGTCCAATCTTAAGAAGATTCCCGATTCTGCACTTGTATACATACTCTCTTGATTTACTCTAATAATATTACGACCATATAGTAATGGAAATGCGAAAGTCAGTTCTTTTACTGCACTTCCTATGATACTACTTTCTATATTGCAAAATAATATAATGGCAGATCTATTAGCATCAGAAATCTGATTGTATTGTAACCAACAATTTGAGTAATCCATTATTATCTCCTCCTTAGCATGATATTTCACGCATTATTAAACCTCTATTAAATGGAAGGCTTTCACATCCTTATGTAAAGGTACTTGTCCCATCAATTTGATACTTCTTTTATCAGGCTGTGAACCACCTACAAAGATCGAATAACTACCTGGTAATACTTTCTTCTTACCGAACTCATCACAAAGTGCAAAGGCTTCTGCTGGTAATAATAATGTGATGCTCTCTTCTTCTCTCGGTTTTAAATTTACCTTTTGAAATGATTTGAGCTGTGCATTCGGTGTCCCTTCATAATTTGCCTTAACATAAACTTGAACGGTTTCGCTACTTGAATAATTTCCAGTGTTCTTGATTGTAAATGATACTTGAATCCCTTCTTTTGTGATTTCAGTCTGATGTATAACAAGATTAGAGTATTCAAATTTAGTATACGACAGCCCATAACCGAATGGATATAAGGCTTCGTTATTCATATAACGATAAGTTCTACCTTCCATAGAATAGTCTGTAAAGGCAGGTAATTCTTCCGTAGAGCGATAAAAAGTAATTGGTAATTTCCCTTCTGGTGAATACTCGCCAAAAACCATCTCCGCAATTGCACGTCCGCCTTGAGCTCCAGGATACCAGCCCTGTATGATTGCTGGTACATTTTCCTCTGCCCAATTAATAGCAAGTGCACTTCCTGATAACAGAATTAGAATTACTGGTTTTCCACTCTCACATATAGTTTTCAAGATTTGCTCCTGTAAACCTGGAAGTTGCAGATTAGGTTTATCACCACTTGCATAGGCATTGCCTCGATCACCCTCTTCACCTTCTAAGCCTGAGTCAAGTCCTAAGCAAGCAATAATAACATCACTTGCCTTACTTACCGCTTTCACTTCTGCAATACGATCATTTTCTATACTGAGACCACCTACTTTATTCTTAAATAGGTGACACCCCTCTGACGTTAGAATTCTAACATCATCTCCTAAGTAATCCTGAAATCCTTCTAATATTGTAACATACCTAGAAGCTGTCCCCTCATAATTTCCTACCAACGCTCTCCTATTATTTGCATTGGGTCCAATAATTCCTATTGTTTTAAGGGATTCTTTTTTCAAGGGAAGTAGGTTATCTTGATTTTTCAGTAAAACAAGGCATTTTTTCGCAACAGAAAGATTCAGTTCTTTCATTTCTTTTGAATCGACTACCTCGTAAGGTATATTATGAAATGGAACCTGATCTACATTATCAAATAAACCAAGCTTCATTCGAGTCGTAAATAATCTCGTTACTGCCGCATCAATTTTCTCTTCCTTTAGCTTGCCTTCCTTGACTGCTTCTAACAAATAGGTAAAGATATTTCCACAATTTAAGTCACATCCATTTTCTACTGCCAATGTCACAGATTCAACAGGGCCCTCTGTTACTTTATGGTTCTCGTGAAAATCCTTAATTGCCCAACAATCTGACACCACATGTCCATCAAATCCCCACTCATCTCTTAAAATATCCTTTAACAGGGTTTTACTACCGCAACATGGCTCTCCATTCGTCCTATTATACGCTCCCATAACTGCTTCTACCTTAGCTTCTTGAACCAATGCTTTGAAAGCAGGGAGGTAGGTCTCATACATGTCTTTTAACGATACCTCTGCATTAAAACTATGTCGGATATCCTCAGGTCCTGAATGAACGGCAAAGTGCTTTGCACAAGCCGCCACCTTCATATAATTTTCATCATGTCCTTGCAGACCTTGCACCATACGCACCCCGAGTCGTGAGGTCAGATAAGGATCCTCACCATAGGTTTCATGTCCTCTCCCCCAGCGTGGATCTCTGAAGATATTAACATTTGGTGTCCAAAAAGTAAGTCCCTTGTAAATATCCGTATCCTCAAATTCTTGCTGCATATTAAACTTTGCGCGACCTTCTGTAGCAATGGCATCCCCTACAACTTCCATCATTTCTTCATCAAAGGCAGCTGCTAAGCCGATGGCTTGAGGAAAAATAGTTGCGATACCTGCTCTTGCAACCCCATGCAATCCTTCATTCCACCAGTTATATGCCTTAATATGAAATCTTTCGATGGCAGGCGCACTATGAAGCATCTGAAAGACCTTCTCTTCTAAGGTCATCTTGGATACAATGTCTTTTGCACGTTTTTTTAACTCTTCTACGTATTCTTTATTCTGAAACATCTCAGCCATGTCAATCCTCTTTTCTTTCATCTGGACTACGAATTCACTGTGATATCATTGTTCTTTCTTCATATGATTGTTAAAACCTTCAACGTATAGTAATTTGAGGTCTTGTACTGTGATTTCGATTATAATCTTATCCCTTTACTAAAATAGTCCGGGTAATTTTCAATAATTTCTTTTTGGTCTAACTTATATCTTGTAAGATGCTTTATTATAAACTCAGCTGCCAATTTCTTGTCATTCATTCGAATAGCATTCACAATTGCTTTGTGATCAGCGACAGTTTTGATATCTTTCACAGAATAAATACTCAAAGCACGAATCCGATCAAAATGTCCCTGCGTACTTTCCATTAAATGATACGTTCTCTCCTTGTTACACATCGTAAATAGTGCCTTATGAAACTCATTATCCAGCTCATACATCTTCTCAGGATTTCTTTGATCTAGATAAAACTCCTGTAGTTGGATGTTTTTATCAAGTTCCTCTAAATCACTTTCCTTAATGCAACTACATAATTCTTCAACTACTGCTTTCTCTAGCACTTTTCTTAGGAATACCATTTCCTCAACTATATCAAAATCTATAAGGGCAATCAAACTTCCCTTTTGTGGGTATACTTCGATTAGATTCATCTTTTGAAGTTCCTGTAGTGCTTCTCTTACAGGCGTTCTACTAATCCCCAGCTCCTTAGCCAGTTCATTCTCACTAACTGCACTACCTGGTTTCAATTTTAAATATATGATATTTTCTCGAATCTGCCTTAAAGCATACTCTCTTGCACTTTCCTTTGATGCCCGTATAGAAATATCCATAATAATATCTCCTCATCCCTTAGTTAATTTTATATTATTTTTGATTTTTTTCTATCGCTTCTTAACCTATTTTATATGATTGTAAGCTCTCATTTCAGGAAATAAAAGGGAGGTTCGTTATTACACGCTCCTCCCTTTCTTTTATTATTTAGCTGCTGGAAGACTAGTGCTATCTCCGAATGTCTTTTCCCAGGCTGCTTTACGTTCATCAATAATTGCCTGACCGCCTGAGCTGAGGTAATCTGCTAATCCTGAATCAAATGTTGAATCAAACTGATCCACTGGAACTACTACTGATTGATCCAGTAATGTATCACGTTTTGCTGAAAGTGCTGGTCCTTGACCTTCTTCAGCTGCAATTGCACCAACATTTACGTTCTGTCCAATACGTCCATCCTTTGCAGAAATTGCAAAAGCTTTCTCAATTAAACGGGAATCAATACCTGCATAACCAAGAGCAATTGACTTCACAGTCTTTTCTGTATCACCAAAATCTAAACCATTGCATGTAATCGTATAGTCGATGTTAAAACCAGAATTCATGATTTTCTCGCCTGTAGCTGCAAGAGTTTTAATAGCTCCATCTGGTTGAACTTCATGAGTCACGCCTTCTTCACCAATCTGAAGGAAGATGCGGTTTTCTGGGTTACTGATCCAGTCAAGATACATAAGTGAAGCAACTGGTTCATCGTTCGTAGATGGGAAGAACACTTTACGGTCAATTGGGCCTGCAAGGAACTTCTTATAGATACCAGCATCATTTTTGAATGGTTCAATAGCAATATATGCAGCATCTTCACCAACTAATCTTTCTAAGTTTCTCTGGATGCTGTCTTCACCATTACGGTAAGGGTAATCCCAGTTGTGAATGAATGCTCCAACATAACCAGCTTTCATCATGTTATCTTCAGTAGCATCACCAGCTGGATATAAAGCAAAATCTTTCCAAACTAAACCATCGTTGTACCATTTATTAAGAACTCTGATTGCTTCTTTGGTGCCTGGTTGAAGAAGTTTTCTATCATCAAAGCCATTTACATAGTAATCTTTATCTGTAATGTCGTTAGGTATGAAAGAACCAATTAAGTGTTCTGCTCTCCAACCAACATCAAAGCTGATACTAAAAGGAACCATCTTATCAGCATCAGCGCCAAGAAGTACGGAAGCATTATCCTGGAATGCCTTTAACATAGCTTCGAACTCTTCTAAACTAGTTGGCTCAGCAATATTAAGCTTCTTCAACCAATCTTCACGAACGAAGGTGTTAATACGATTCATAACAGCAAGTTTAGCTTCAAGTGCCCAAATCGTTCCAGTTGCTGGATCTTTATCCCAATAAATATTAGTTTCACCTAGCCAAGACCATAAATTAGGAAGTAAATCTCTATTCTCTTCTACTAATTCACTTAAGTCAAGTACACCACCCATGTTAGCATAGGTTTGAATGGTCGAATAATCATAAGTTACACAAATATCAGGAGCAGTACCGGATGCAAGTAAATTATTAATCTGTTCCACTTCAGTCCAACGAGGTACTGGTACAAATGTTACCTCAACATTATGGTCACGAAGCATACCTTCTTTTATGTAATCAGTATAGAAATTATCTTCTGGTTTGGAACCACCATCATTGGCACGATCATAAACCTCTACCGTGATTTTTCTTGTTTCTGTAAATCTACCATCTACAATTTCTGCAGGCTCAGCGTCTACTGGCTTTGTAGCTTCTGTTGTAGTCCCCGCTTTCGTTGGTTCAGGAGATGAACTAGTGTCAGTCTCCTTTTTGCTACCGCAAGCTGCTACTGATAAACTTAAGCAACCAACAAGTAACATCGAAATAATTTTTTTCATTTTTGTACCTCCCATTATTATATATATTTGACACATTGTGTCCCGTCATAAGATAGTCCTATCTTCCTTACTCCTTCACTGCTCCCAAGGTAACACCTGAGATAAAGTATTTTTGTAAAAAAGGATAAATCAGCAAGATTGGTACCGTAGCAAACATAACCGTCGCCGCCTTTAGAGTCTCTGAAAGTCCAGGACTAGAGAATCCTTCCTGCGTAGCAACTTCAACGCTAGTAAAACTATTGATAATGTTATAAAGTAACAATTGAATTGGATAAAAACGTCTATCATTCATAAACATCAATGCATCTGAGAAGCCGTTCCATCGACCTACCGCATAGAATAGTGCAATCGTTGCAATTACTGGTGTTGACAATGGCAGGTACACCTTCATTAAGATTTTAATATGACTTGCACCATCAATCTCAGCAGATTCACGAAGACTGTCTGGAATATTGTAGAAAAAGCTTCGCATAATAATTACATTAAACACACTCAAACATCCAGGAATAATAAGTACCGCAGGTTTATTAAGTAAATGAATGTCTTTGAGCAATAAGTAAAAAGGAATAGTTCCTGCATTGAAGTACATAGTGATAATGATAAAGATATTGATAATACTTCTGCCTTTGAGCTTACTATAAATTAAAGGGTAAGCGCATATCGTAGTCATAAACAGCGATAGAATTGTACAAATAATTGTAAGAATCGCTGTCCATCCAAGTGACCAAACATACTTCATGTCACTTAGGACTGTGGCATAAGCATCGAAATTCAGACCTACTGGCCACAACACTACTTCATGGCGAACCAACGCTTCGGAAGAACTTAGTGAACGTGCTAAAATGTTAAGTAGCGGTAATAGGCAAATTAAAATAACAAGAAAACAGATGAAAGCAATAACCCAATCTCCTATTTTCGTGGCTTTTGATTTTATCATGATAAATACCTCCTAGTTTATAAGCCAATATTACCAAACACCTCGTTCACCACTCTTCTTGGCAATGGCATTAGCTGTAAGTAAGAAAATCAAACAGATAACAGATTGGAAGAGCCCTACTGCGGTAGCCAAGGAAAATTGAAGACCGCGGATACCATTCGTATAAACAAAGGTAGATATTACATTGGACACTCCTTTCACTAGGTTATTACCAAGTGCATATGGTCGATCAAAATCACTACCAAGGATGCGTCCAAGACTCATAATCAGAAGGACAACAATCGTAGGCTTAAGGCATGGTAATGTGATGTTCCACATTTTTCGTAAACGACTTGCACCGTCAACAGAAGCAGCTTCATATAATTCTGGGTTAATCCCTGCAATCGCTGCCAAATATATAATGGTATTCCAGCCTACACTCTGCCAGATCCCTAAGAATACATATGTAAATACCCAGTGTGTCGGATCATTAAGGAATGGGATTGAATCAATCCCCATTTTATCCAGTACGATATTCACCAGACCAGTGCTAGGTGCGAGAAGCTGTAACGCTAAACCTGAGATAATTACCCAGGATAAAAAGTGTGGCATGTAAGCAATCGTCTGCGTAAGTCGCTTAAAGCGCTTAAACGCCAATTCATTCAGTATAAGTGCTAAAATGATTGGAGCCGGGAATCCAAGTATTAAATCAAGTGTGTTTAGCAAGAGCGTATTACGTAGTGCATAAAGGAAATCACGGTTGGAAAAAGCCTTGATAAAATACTCAAATCCATTGTTTGCTGCCCATTTCATATCCCAAACGTTCTCCACGATGCTATACTTCTTGAACGCAATCTGTATGTAAGACATTGGTGTATACTTAAAAAGTATAAAATACAGGATTGGTAGAGCCAACAATAGATAGAGCTGCCAATAGCGTTTTATATAGTTGCGAGACTTCCGGATTTTAGAGTTAAGCGTTTTCGTCTGGGAAGTTTTCATTTTGCACCTCTTTCATAAAAAATTAATATAAATACCAATACTATAATACTTAATCTTAGCCAATATACGCTTTTGATTTAGATCATAATTCAACCAGAATCATCTGCTTCCTTTGACTATTTATAATACCTTTGTTTTTTTGAATATATTCAAAATATACCTTTAATACAACTTGTATACTAGTATATTATCATACTAGTATACTTTTATATATTGAAGAAAATACCAAAAAATAGAAGTATTTTTTGGTATTTTCTCACAAAATTTTAATATTTTATCCAGTTAATTTGTTTGTAATTTATATTTCCTATAGAAATAGGATACTCATGATCAGTAGTAAAACGAGATCCATTTTAGTCACCAATTATTAACTGCATGTTCAGCAAAAGAGACGAGATTTTCAACCATTAATTCTGTTCCATCATCAAGTACTGCCTTGCCGGTAAATTCACCAAACATTTGATGGCAGCAATTATCTACCCATAAGAGCTTTGTACGAGTAGTCCGATCATAGGTTGGTGTTAGGGTCAAATCTAGTCTCCCCTCTTTATCATAGATATGCCAGGGCTTGATATATTCAGAGCCCAATTCAAAAGTTACTTCTCCCAGCTTATGAACCGTGTCCCCGTAGAATAGAATATTTTCAGTAGCATGACTTGTGTTACCAAAGCCATAGCCCAAATTAAAACCAAATATTTTATCCCCTATATAGCCCGTACCATTACTCCAATACCATTCATTGTGGAAAGGCCAAACACCTCTTCCCCAATCTAATATGCCGAAGGAATCCTTTGAGGAGAAATCATATTCCCAGTCACCATATCTTACCTTACCCTCTGCAATCATACAATTTATTTTTTGGTTATAATAAAATGCCTTTGGGGATTCGTCAAATGGTACATTGATTACTAGAGAATTTGCATTCTGCCTAGTGAGTAGAATATCTGCCTCAAAATCATCCCACTTAAAGTATATTCTCCTTGTCTTGTTTTTCACTTCAATACGCATCTGTCCTACTTTTTTTCGAAATTCTATCACATGATCTATTTCTGCATCCTCAGATAAATGTAAAGAATTAAAAGGAAGCACTAGTAAAGTTCCTAACTCAGCCAATTTTACACCCTTTACAAAGTCAAACAGCATAATACCTACCTGCCCCGCATAGGAGGCATGTCCAATAGTAAATTGCAGACACATACTCTTATCTGTCACTTGGTAAAAATCCCATTCCTTAATCCGAAATTGCGATGCCTTAATGTCTTTTCTTCGATATGTAAGTATACTTTTGGTTGAATACCCAGGATAAGGCGAACCGTTCTCATCCAACACAGGACCCGGTTGTAAAAACTGCTTCTGCATAATGTCCTCACTTTCTACATGGATATAAAAAACAATTGTTAAATAAGATAAAACCTTTAGTTCATAATCTTATCTTACTCTTTAACACCAAATTATGTCAACAGTGTTGCCACTATCTCATTGTGTTTAGCTACCATTTTAAGTTCAAGTATTGTATAGCCATCAATGGAAAAACGAAGGATGTGTTCACTTATTAACTAGTATCAACCACTGGTTGTGTGAATAATAAACCTATGGTTGTAAAAAAATGATAAATTCAACTGGTAATCCCTTTTATTCCCTTTAAATCCAAGGTACAATAGGATCATTAAAGAAAGGAGAGTAATATAATGATAAAATCAATGGGGAATAGAATATCACAATTAAGAAAAGAAAAAGGTATAACCCAGGAAGATATGGCTGAAAAGCTTGGAGTTACTCCTCAGGCAGTTTCCAAATGGGAGAATGATATCTCATATCCGGATATCCTGCTACTTCCAAAGATAGCTGAGATCCTAGGAGTCACTGTAGATGAACTGCTTTCAGGAGAATCAAAGAAGGAAACCCGTGTATTACCTAAAGAACTGCGCAAAAACATAGATGATATGATGTTTAGAATCCATGTGAATTCTGCTGACGGTGACAAGGTACGTATAAACCTTCCAATGCCCCTTGTAAGAATAGGATTGGAAATGGGTATGAGAATGCCACAGGTATCAGGTAATGAAGCCCTAAAAGACATTAATTTCGAACAGCTTATCTATATGGTAGAATCAGGAGTAATCGGAAAACTTGTTGAAGTAGAGAGTGCCGACGGTGATACCGTAGAAATAGTGGTGGAATAGTATGAGAATAACAATTCAGTCTCCGGGTGAAAGGACTATAAGGCTCGTCCTCCCAACTCGATTGCTATTTAATAGCTTTACAGCCCGAATTGGAGCCCGTACAATTAATAAATATGTCTCATTTGATAATATGAAAGTAAGCTCCAGTGATTTTCGTCATTTTATTAAAGAAGTAAATCGAATGAAACATAAATACCCTGGCCTTGAATTGGTGGATATTGAAAGTAGTAATGGGGAGATCGTTAAGATAAGGATTTAGATTCACTTATGATAAATAGAATATTTTTATATTATGGACTTATGTCAATAATTTAGACATAAGTCCATTCGTTCATTAGAAATTAAACTAGAATTATTTATCACATTACAAATTAATAAGTGGTAGTTCTCTATTTCTGATGCTGTCTTCCCTCATGGTCCATCTCATAATTCTCAGTATAAATCAATTGAGAAATCGGAACAATCTCATAACCTTTTTCCTGTAATCCAATAATCAGATTCTCTAATGCATCTGCAGTATATTTCGCACCGTTATGGCAGAGAATAATCGATCCATTGCCAAGATGCTTGTTATCGCAAACACGCCTTATGATACTTTCTGCGCCATAATCCTTCCAGTCAAGGGAATCCACATCCCATTGAATACAATGATATCCGCAAGCCCTCGTTGCTTCAATTAAAGTATTGTTATAATCCCCATATGGTGGACGAAATAAAACCATATCAATACCTGTCAATTGTTTTACCTTATCATGAACTGTCATAATTTCCTTTTGGCAATCAATTGTACTTAGTTTTGACATCTGCTTATGATTCTCACTATGATTACCAAGGTCATGCCCTGCTGCTGCAATTGCCTTCACATCATCAGGGTATTTGGAAACCCAACCACCAGTCATAAAGAAGGTAACCTTAACATCATATTTTTTCAGGATTTCTAGTATTCTAGCTGTGTCCTCATTCCCCCATGCAGCATCAAAAGATAAAGCCACCTGTTTTTTATCCGTATCCACACAGTAAATTGGAAGTTCCTTTTTGGACCCTGATGCCTTTGCAATCAGGTTAGGAATCAAGTAAGTAATTGTAGCAATTACTAGCATTGCGGACAATACTATGATTCCACTTTTTAAAAACTTCTTTAATTTCTCTTGATCAATTTCAAAGCTCATTGTATGCTCCACTAGAATATGTATTATTACAATATATTAATTGTTCTCTTGGAATAGCACTCTTTTTCAATAGACCTTCAAGCTTCAGCCTCGTAATATTTATGATAGTTACTCATAAAAAAACCTCCTAGCTTTTGACTAGAAGGAATTTATTCGTAAGATTTGATAAGATGAATTTAAAATATCAAATGTGCAATCCCAGCAACAATCGGTAACGTAATTAACGTACGCTCCATAAAGATTAAGAATAATTCACCTAACTTCAATGGAATCTTAGACGCAATAATCAATGCTCCCACTTCTGATAGGTAAATCAACTGGCAAACAGATACTGCTGCTACGATAAAGCGTGTCATTTCATTTGTAACGTTTGCAATCATAACGGAAGGCAACAACATATCTGCAAAACCTGCAAATAAAGTCTTTGACATAGCTGCTGCTTCTGGTATTCCAAGGAGTTCTAAGAATGGACGAAATGGCATTCCAAGAATCTCAAATACTGGTGTGTACTCTGCAATGATTAATGCAATCGTTCCCATGACCATAACGATTGGAATAACTCCAATCCACATGCTAAGCACATTATGGGTACCTTCTTTGAGGACGCTTTTTACTACCTTTTTATTCTTTACCTGATGTAAAGCTTGATGATAAGCATATCCTAAGCTACTTTGATTCTTTAGAGTTTCTTCCTTTTTCACCTCTTGTTTCGTACCATCAAAATAATGATCTCTCTTTCTAGATAGTGGTGGTATCTTCGGAAGCACAAGCGCAGCTACCAAACAAGCAACAGTAACGGTTAAGTAAAACGGAAGAAACATATGAGACAATCCTACTGTATTAATAACAACAAGACAGAAGGTGATGGAAACCAAGGAAAAGCTTGTTCCAATAACACATGCTTCACGTTCGGTATAGTGACCTTCTTCATACTGTTTGCTTGTCAATAAGACACCAATGGTTCCATCTCCAAGCCAGGATGCAATGGCATCGATGGCAGAACGACCTGGAAGACGAAACAATGGTCTCATCACTTTTTTAAGTAGTGTCCCTGCAAACTCTAATAAACCAAAGTTTAATAAAAGAGGTAATAAAAAACCAGCTAACAAAAAGATTGTAAATAGGATTGGTAGTAAGTCATAAAAGACAAGTCCACCAGTTGCAGGTGAATAAACAGCTTCAGCTCCAAACTCAAAGTAAGTCAATAGACACAATACAAAGGCAGCACCGCGTATCGACAAAGAAAAAGGCGTCCCCTCAAAAAGGGCTATGATTGAATTTCCTTTTGGGGATAACGTCTTATTTTCTTTTCGAAACATTATAATACTTCCAAAAAACGATACACTCGTTAATGCTAAAACAATGGCAGGTAACGTATCCCCCAAAACAATTTGAATCCATTCAGATAACACTGCAATAGGAATCGTTATTTTATCTCCTTGCTTGACAGGACACATAAACAAGAACATACCTAACAAGGATGGAACAATAAATTTTAATCTTGTCATCCAGCTCACACTATTATAATTATTCACTTTTTTCATAGGTATAATTTTTACTCCTTCTGATGTTATAATGATAAGTCAATAAAAATTATAGTTCATAGCCCTTATTTACTTAATTTTTCGATCGGCTATTCGTACAATAGGCATATTATATGAAATAATGAATAATTATGCAATGTTAATTTTTTCTTATTCAAGAACTTGTTCAAAGAAACGAATGAAATTACCTCCCATAATCTTCTTTACTGAACTCTTTTTCACACCATGTTGCAATAATTTAGCGGTAACTTCAACTAGTTGTGCATGACCGCATAAAACATCATTTTTCTCTTGTTCAGAACTTATTAGTGGAATCACGTCATAATAGGAATCGCAAAGATCAAGCCCAAAGCCAACATGATTATCCCCAACGAGTGCAAGAATATATTCGATATGTTCACATAAGCAGTCCACAGGGTGTGCAAAAGCCTCCCCCACTTTTGCTATAAAGCCATGATATGCATTCATCCCCATTACTCCTTTATGCTTTGCAAGAAGCTTTATCTGTTCATCGGTCAGATTACGATAATTCTTATAGACACTTCTTGCATTCGAGTGAGATGCAATAAATGGTTTCCTTGCATATTTCACAATATCAAAGAATCCGTCATCATTGAGATGACTAACATCCACAAACATATGTAACTCTTCCATCATAGCAATGGTTTTGATTCCAAGTCTTGAAAGCCCTCCTCGTATATCGATATCCTCTCTTGCTCGGCAAGTCCCTTCCCCAAGGTAATTACGTCTACTCCAAGTTAAGCTAGCTCCCCGAACTCCCATCTCATAGAGTGCTCTAAGGATACTACAATCGTCTGTTATGATATCAAGTCCTTCTAAGAACAATAAAAGTCCAATCTTATCCTCTGCAATTGCTCGTTTTAAATCATCCTTTGTACGAATCAAAAGCACAGAATCCTTCACAGATTCAATATCATCTAAAAAGGAACTAATCTGCTTCAAGGTTAACTCAAGTCCTCGATATGGTAAATTACTAGTTTCTATAAATACCGAACAGACCATAACATTAATACCTGCTGATTTAAAATCCTCTAAAAAATGATGCTTAATTACCTCACGTTCCCCACATTGATATCTTGCATAAATCTCTGCTGGCAGGTCAAGATGAGCATTAACGACAGGGCAGGTTTGATGCAATGCATATGCTTGTTCGTAGTAGTTTTTCTTCTGTACCTCCATAGTAATTCCTCCATTCCTTTTAACTAACTTCCTCTAAACTTTCGTATTCTTATTCTTCCAAAGCACAACTTCGAATTCTTTCATCGGTAATGGTCGGTAATAGTAATATCCCTGTGCATAATCACAATTTTGCTCCTGAATAAAAATTACCTGCTCTAAGGTTTCAACTCCCTCTGCAACGACTTGAATACCAAGATTTTTTGCAAGATGAATGATGCTTGAAATAATCGCTTTGCTCTTACGATCCAAACGATTGTGATAAAAGAAATTCCCATCGAGCTTTAATACATCAATTGGTAATGATTTCATTAAACTTAAGGTAGAAAATCCTGTCCCAAAGTCATCCATGGAAACAGTAAAGCCTAAGGTGCGAAGTCTGTCAATCATGTCAATCAATCGATCCATATTGTCGATAAAGACACTCTCAGTGATTTCAATTTCAAGTAACTCATATGGAATCTGATAACGCTCAACTAATGCTTGTAGGTATTCTACAAACTTCTCATCAAACAGATGAAGTCTTGATACGTTAAATGAGATCAAAGGAATCTTATATCCTTTCTGAATCCATTCATGTAATTGTTGAAATAATAGCTCATAAACATATTTGTCAATCTCTGTAACAAATCCGTTCTTTTCTGCTAAAGGAATGAACTTGGTTGGAGAAATCATTTGCTTTTCTTCATTTACCCAGCGTACCAATGCTTCTGCACCTACAATTCTCCCTGAGGTAACCTCTACCTTTGGATGAAGAAAGACCTGATACTCCTTTCTATGAAGTGCTTCGACCATCATTCGCTCCATTACTTTTTCTTCGTTTTCTCGACGTTGTGCTTCCTCCGTCAAAATTGTGATACTATCCCATTCATGAGAATATTCCATCGCTTGCTTTCGAGCAAGATTCGCCTTATCCAAAATTGCACTGATGGAATAATCCGATGGCTTAACTTCATAGACACCACAATCACAGCGTAATGCCATGAATGGATATTTATCGCGAATCTGAATATGAAAACTTTTACAAAGAATTGAAAGCCTATCCTTGACTCCCTGAATATCATCATTTTTTAAAAACATAATAAAGTCATCACCCTTGATTCGGCAAATCAGCTCCTCCTTAGAAAGCGCGTTCATAAATTGTTTTGCTAGCGCTTGTAGAACCAAATCTCCTACCTCATATCCATAATGCTCATTTACATCAGAAAAATTACGAATTCCAAGAAATGCTGTTGCATAGCCTTGATTATTATGAGACGAAGATAAGTATTTTAATGCTTCTGCTCGAAATTTATCATAAGACAAAGTTCCTGTTAATTGATCGGTTGACTTCACCCGCTTTAAAAACATCGTAATGTCCATCCAACAAAGTAAGTACTGTGGTTGCTTTAAATTTTTCTCAATGATTGATGCACTTACCGTGAACCAAGTATCCCTTTTCTCATGAAAAAGCTCAATTGCAAATTGCTTTAACCCATCCTTTAACCCATGAATTGGACAATCCTTACAAGGTTGCTTCAATCCCATCATAGACTTATAACAGATGTTACCCAAACGAATCTTTGGAAACAATTCATTTGCATAAC
The DNA here is from genome assembly GCA_023415655.1 of Bacillota bacterium. Lineage (GTDB taxonomy): Bacteria > Bacillota > Clostridia > Lachnospirales > Lachnospiraceae > Lachnoclostridium. Next base: position 66,820 of record JAEZKD010000283.1, read on the forward strand.
GGCTTATGTACATTAGCTCATAAGTATTGGCATCAATGGAATAATACATCAACTTTTGACTATCCATGGCACTTCCAGTATACAAATTCTCTTCCTCAAGCTCCTGTTTGGAACGAATGCGAAGAAGGAAGCTTGAAATCATCTTTGTAATACTTGATAGTGTCGCAGTCTCGGTAGTGCTCCATTCGCGTTTGGTATTTTCATCTTCAAAGCTAAGAATTCCAACCAGCTGATTTCCATCAAAGATAGGAAATTGTATGGCAGCTTTTATGTGATTTTTTTCAAATAACTGAGATATCCTTTCATTGCATTCTGCTTTCTGTTCGGAATTATAAAGGATGCAATTCTGTCGATAAAAGCATCGCTCCAACTCGCGCCAGGATTTTGTATAATTATGCTCAATTTCCTCCTTTGCATGAATCCCTTCATGATGTGACCAGGATTCTGTTATGAATGCCTTTAAAAGTCCATAGTTATATTCTAGAACCAAAATATGACCTAGATGAAAATAGATTCCTATTTCAGATAAAATCATACGTAATGCTTCTGAAAAATTCTCTGCCGCACAAATTGTCTCAAAGGAATAATCAAAAAGCTCCTTATCAATGTTGTTCATCTCCTTTGGTACAATATTGATAATTGGGCTCATCTCTATTTTTTGAATGCTTTCTCCAATGCTGGAATCACGGCTCATATGCTTATTAAACATTACGTAACCATCTTTCCCATTTTTCTTTGCATGAAATAAAGCAATTTCTGCACTCCGAAACAAAGCATCGTATGTTTTTGCATGTTTTGGAAACATCGTTATTCCAATACTTACAGATACATGTTCTCCATCCTTTAGATCTAAACTATGTACGCGATACTTAAAACTTTCGGCTAGAAGCTTTGCCTGTTCTTCATTGATTCCACTATGACAAAGTACAAGGAATTCATCCCCTCCAATACGACCTACCACATCATCGGCACTAAAGAATGCAAGCAATGTATCTGCAAATCGTTCCAATACAGAGTCCCCATACAGATGCCCCCAGCGTTCATTCATCACCTTAAAATTGTCAATGTCAATGATGTATAGAACTTTTCCACTTCCTTTAAAGTCAGCCTTCACTAAGCTTTCTTCTACTATCTCTCGAGTTGCTTCATTGTTATATAGCTGAGTCAACGGATCATGTGTTGTTTTTTTCACTAGGGCTGCATACTCTGTTTTTTCTTTGGTGACATCTAGCGTTTTTCCAACAATCTTTATAGGATTTTGGTTGAAATCATATATCGCTCCCCCGATATATCGTAACCATATAAATCTTGCTGCATCAGACGCTGCCCTTAGGTCATATTCGAATTCAGCATCTCCTCGATCCATACTATCGCAATAAGCATCAAATATTGCGATGTCCTCTGGATGAATCAACCCCCAGCTTTTTACGGTTTCTCTATAGTTTTCAATGTTTAAATTAGATGTACTCCACTTACCTTCTAGCTTTCGTGATTGACTGTACTTATGGGTTGCAATATCATACTCCCATAACCCACAGTTGGAATAATCAGCAATAATTTGATACTTTCTTTGTTCCACCCTTAGCTGTAATTCCAACTCCTTGATTTTTTCCTCTTGCAACTTAATTTCATCACTCTTACTAACTTTGTCCCCCGTATTAACTGATTTTTCTCCCATAGGCATTCTCCCCATATCCTAATAGATGATCCAAACACTTTTGACTAGGTGATAAAAAATATGTACACATCTATTATACATTTATATCAGTAAAATATCGACAATTATTTACATTTCATAAAAAAATTTTTTCGACATATCTCTTCCTATAAAAACAAGTCTACTATGGTGGTTGAGGTTGTTTTGTCCTGCCAGCTTGCTTTATAGATGCTTTTTCATCACTTGTAATATGGAAAATTATAGTATATAATACATGTGTTACACAAAATTACTGAGATAAGGAGCTTGGGGGTCTATTAGATGAAAAAGCAACGTAAGCTAATCGGAGTAATTGCCTCACAAATTGAGGCGTCTTATCAAGCGGGTGTTATGAAGGGAATCAGCGAGGTTGCTTTCTCTCATGATTATGATATTGCTGTATTCACCATGTTTGTAAAGGAATATGCAAAACCAATGCATCAAGTGGGGGAAATGAATATCTATAATATCATCAATTACGAGCTACTCGATGGTATCATTATCCTTCCTAGTACAATCCGACTTCCAGGATTGTTACCAAAATTAATTAAAGATATCAAGACCAAATTTTCTGGTCCTGTCATTAGTTTGGACTATGAAATCGAAGGTTTTATCAATATAAGCATTGATGATACAAAATCCATCGAATTAATGACTGATCACTTGATTGAACATCATCACAAAACTGATTTAGCCATACTAACAGGGCCAAAAAATCACCCTCACTCCTTACGGCGTCTTCAAGGATTCTTAAATTCCTTAGAGAAACATAACCTTACGATTGATGAGAATAAGATTTATTACGGTGATTTTTGGTACAATGAGGCAACCAATGTAGTAAATGAGATGTTAATCAAACTCCCCTCCTTGCCTGATGGTATTGTATGTGCAAGTGATCATATGGCAATTAGTATCTGTAAGGCACTAAAATCACATAATATTAAGATTCCAACTGACATAGTCATCACTGGCTATGATTATATCGTTGAATCCTCTGTGAGTATTCCACCAATCACAAGTATGGAACTTAATACGATTCAACTTGGTCGTAATAGTACGTTGCATTTAATTGAGATCTTAGAAGGTATTGAGCCTAGCCAAAAACCAGATACCATCTCCATTTTTAAAGAGGGCGGGAGCTGTGGTTGTGAATGTGCTAATGAAATCATTGAATGCTCCAAAATTGCCGATAATGAGTTCCTAGATAACTTCTACAATGCTTATAACTATATGATGGAAGAACTTATTTCTGCAGATAATTTGACTATTTTACTTCAAAAGATTTGTTATTACTCTTATCAATTGAGTAATTATGATAAATTTTTCCTTTCGCTCTGTGATAATTGGGATTACGTTGGATGTAGTAATGAGACCGCTCAGAATTACAATACGGATCATTATACACCTAAGATGCACTTAATGATTTCAAAAGAAGATGATACGAAGATACATATGGATTCTACCTTCCAATCCTCCATTATGATTCCTGAACTCTGGGCAGATCGTAAAAAACCCTCTGCTTTTTATTTCTCACCCATTCATTTTAACGACCGATGTTTTGGCTATGCCGTCTTAACGTTTGGCAAACCAAGTTCTTTGGAATTTTGCTATCGTGATTGGCTCCGCACAGTAGGAATTGCATTTGAGAATTTAAGAGTAAAGAACAATTATAAATGGTCGAATCAACAATTAGAAGAATATGCTCAAATTGATAGCCTAACAAAAATCTATAATCGGAATGGTTTCTTTAAATATGGTGAGAGTTTCTTAGAAGAAGCACTTAGAGATGGAAAAGAACTCTTTATTCTAATGGGCGATTTAAATGATCTGAAAGAAATCAATGATACTTATGGTCATGTAGAAGGTGATAACGCAATCCAGCTTTCAGCAGTTGCGTTTCAACGCACCTGTAGTAAGAGTGAAAAGTGCTTTCGTTATGGTGGTGATGAATTTCTTCTACTTGGCACCAACAATTATTCAAAAACAGAAATCCTCTTATTTGAAAAAAGTATTCAGTCTTACTTAAGTGCATATAATGAGATTTCAGAAAAGCCTTATCAAATTTCTTTAAGTTTAGGCTATTGGCATGGGCATGTAGATAATCAACATACCCTAGACGACTATATTAATCTTGCCGATAAAGCAATGTTTGATACCAAACAACGAATCAAATTAAAAACGGGTAAGCGTACTTAACGCTCACCCGTTTTTCTTTGTTATGAAAGATTGGACCTTCCCTTAGCTATAAAAACTGAATGCTCATATCCCTCTGGCTTACACGTTATGAACTCCATCCCGTAAGCTTTCTCTAGATTCTTTACCGTTAAAACATCTTCCACTTTACCATAAGCAATGATTTTCGCATCCTTCATCAAGACAATCTCTTTACAATAAGCCGCTGATAGATTAATGTCATGCAACACTGCAAGAATTGAAACCTTACGCTCTTCATTCAACTGCCTTAGGTGCTCCATCAACTCAACCTGGTACCGAATATCCAAATGTGCAATTGGTTCATCTAAGATAAGCCATGGAGTTTGTTGTGCAATTGCACGTGCAGCAATCACTCGCTGTGCTTCCCCGCCACTCAAGCTAGAATAAATCTGATCTCTTAAGTGATAGCAATTCATGAGATCCATCGCTTCCTTCACGATTTGCATATCTTGTTGAGTCATCTCCTCAAATCGTTTCTGATACGGTGCGCGCCCCATCATTACAACATCATAAGCAGTAAAATTCGTTTCAATATTTGTATTTTGAGGTACTAATGCTATATTCCGTGCTATTTCTTTACGCTTTATTTGCGCAAGGTTTTGTTGATTTAAACTTACTTCTCCTTGCTTAGCCTCCAAAAGTCTCAAAAGATGTCGTACTAGTGAGGTCTTACCTGACCCATTGGGGCCTAAGATACCATAAAATCCACCAGCTAGGAAGGTCATACAGATATTGTCTAGGATTTTCTTTTCTTTTCCCAATTGCCAAGTTAATTTTTTTACTTGAATTTGTGTATTTTCTATCATCCTTACACCACCTTTTTCTGAGAGCGTCTTAGCAAGAATATAAAGTATGGTGCTCCACATAATGCTGTTATAATTCCAACAGGTAACTCTCCTGGTGCTCGTATCGTTCTGGCAATCGTATCGCACCAGATAAGAAAAGTAGCACCCGTCAATGCTGCAAGTGGTAGTAATCTTTTATGCTTAGGACCACAGATGAATCGAACAATATGAGGTATGATCAACCCCACAAATCCAATGGTTCCACAAACAGAAACACAGGCAGCAACAAGAATTGATGCAGATATCATGAGTACCTTTTTCACTTTGACTGTATCTACACCCAAACTTAAGGCAGCCTCTTCTCCTGTTAATATCAAATCGAGATCCTTTGCAAAGTAATAGATGACTAAACTAATGATCACAAAGAAGATTGAAAGAAAACCCACCTTAGTCATACTAGCACCTGAAAAACTGCCCAACGTCCACATATAAATTTTTTCGATTTCTTCTCTCTTAATACTCATCAATAGTGAAATCACCGCCGTTAACATCGAACCAACTGCGGTTCCAGTAAGTATGATATGAACTGGTAATGAACGATTTTGCGTGAAAGAAATTCCATATACAAGCAAAACGGTAAGTATTGCACCAAGAAACGCAAATATACCAATTCCACTCAGACCGGCAAAGGATAAGGACGCTCCAGAAAGCACAGCTATGGTTGCTCCTAGAGCCGCTCCTGACGATACACCAATCATCTGTGGATCAGCAAGTGGATTGCGGAATAATCCTTGAAAACAAACCCCCACGATTGAGAGACTAGCTCCACTGATCCCAGCCAATAGTATTCTAGGGATTCTAATATTCCAAACAATCCTTTCATAGGTGGAAGGGATTCCTTCCGTTGATATCAGGTTAGAAAGCAATGGGATTCGTGAAAGAATCAGCTGAAAACTATCACCTATACTAAGCTGTGCGGACCCTATCGTCGCTGAAGTCACAATTGAAATAAGAAGTATAAAAGACATTATCATATAACTAATTATAATCTTCTGTTTTTTCATACCTGACCTCTCTCTTTTATTCTTCAAATGCTTCTGGATGAAGTATATGAGCCATTACGCTAATACCTTTTGCAATACGATTCGTTTGTCGATCCACTAAATTACTATCTATCCCATAAACATTTCCGTGCTTAACTGCAGATAAATTCTGATAATTTGGACTATTTATGAATTCCTCGAGTAGGTTTTGACCAATAATAATAACTTCAGGATCCTTCTCGACTAATGTCTCCAATGAATAGATCCAACCTGTAGCATCTTTTGCAATATTATCTCCACCAGCCATTGCAAGCATTTCACTAATATAAGTATCACCAGTTGCCGTCATATCACCATACTCCCCAAATCCTACCACATAATACACAGATACTGGTTCATAACCTTTTACCTTCTTAGAAACTTCATTCAGATCACTTGATAATTCTTCTATTAGGAGTGTTGCTTCATCTTCACGATCTAGATATTTGCCTAAGCTAGCAATAATCGTAAAGACATCATCTACTCTTGATATATCTTCTAGTAATAATATTTCTATCCCAGCTTCTTCAAACTTCTGTGCAACACCATCGGTCCAAAGTGAAGATGCTATAATCAAATCTGGCTCTAAGGTAATAATCTTTTCAATGTCTGGAGTGTAAAAATCTCCAATACTTTCAACTGTTAATGCAGCTTCAGGATAATCACAATACACCGTTCTTCCTACTAAGTACTCAGAAGCATCCAAGGCATAAATTAATTCTGTTATGCTTGGTGAAAAAGATACAATGCGAAGTTCTTTCCTCTCTGCTGGATCTGTTACTTGCTCAGCCTCCTCTGAGACCGTTGGCTCTTTGGTAACCTCAGATTCTACTGAAGCTGTAGGGCTAGTCGTTGGTTTAAGATCTGTATCTTGTCCTTTCTTTCCACATGCACTAAAAACCATTGCCAGCAAAAATAGAATTACTACCCAGAATGATTTTCTTTTTATTTTCATTTCGTTTCTCCTTTTTTTATTCGCACTCCCTCCGAATGCGAGTTTGATTTCTTCCCATGGCAGGTTTCCTGACTTATGGAGTCCTTTGCCACCTTCTCATCTTAGAATTCCCATCATACGTGGAGCGCATATGTTGGTAGAACTCTAACACAATGGTTTTTTGGGCAAAGCTTATACCACTTACAGTAGCGGGGGCTGTTGCGGACTTACACCGTATTCCCTATTATCTTACCTTCAAGCACCATAGGAACGCGTTCATTATATCCGTTTTGTCATTTTTATGCAAGAAAAAAAGAGTCTGACATATCATTTACATTTAGCACCTGCTAAGATACTATCTTTCAACTAATACTAAGTTAAAAAATATCATATCCTATTAGGTGTCAAATGTAATGATGTAACAGTCCCTTCTTTGTTAAAGTTTATTGCTCTTGACGTGACCTAAAATGATTTTTTCCAATACAGATTTGTACACTAAAATAATTTGAGCATCAATAAAGCAATATTTATTGATTACATACTCATATGTCTTTACTATGAACAAACCACTCATAATTGTTAACGCAGTGATGGTAACTACAGGTAGCAATCCTCGCGTTAATAGAAATATTGCCCCTACAAGATAGGCAAGTAAAGTAAACAGATACGTACGATTTATTCGAAATGCAAGTAACATAGTTTCATTCAAACGATCATGCATATGAGCAATAGATTCAATGTCCTTGTCTTTGAGCCTTAGGTATATATCGTCATACACTTCCTTGCTTTCAAGAGATTTATCTCTTAGATTTCTCTGGATATAGGTAAAGTATTTGTTATAGTTTCCTTCTCCTAATTCCCTACGTATCAAACGTTTGAAAACACTCATCATATCCCCACATCCTTTCAGTGGAAATCTTCAAATTTCGTAACTTTTGTTACTCTATCTCTGCCTTTAGTATTTACATCGTATAGACTGATTATCTTTGTAATTTTTTGAAATTTTGGAAATGCATTAGAAATATTCACAAAATGTTCATATCTTCGCCATACTATCCTCACAAATGAACAATATAATAAACTCATAAGTTAAAGATGAATTGAAACCGTCAATTCCAATCCATTTTGTTAATAAGATAATTTTTTTCATAAAACAAAGCCCGGCAGTAACCCTCCCCCTCTACCGGGCTTCTCCTCTGCCCTTTTTTAGGTTTCTTGTAAGAGCTTCATATCGTTTAAGCAAATTACAAGCGCTTTCTTCACTGTCTCATAATCAAACTCATCCATAGCCCTTTTAGCAATCTCCATATACTCCATATAAGTAGGAGGAAGTATTTCACTTAATTGATTCAGTCCTTTAAGAATCTCAATATATTCAAATCTACAGGCGCATGAAATGATAGACTCAATTTGGCTGCAAAGTTCTATTTTGGAATACTGCTGACTTTGGTATACCGACAGACTTTTATTTACGCTACTATTATATGCGTTCATTGCTTGTTCGAGTTCATTAGAAAGCATTGTTATCGATTGGATGAATTGCTGTAATTCTTGTAAACTTTGGATAATTCGATTACAATGTAATAAATCATCCTCATCAAGTAAAAATGCTTCATCCAAACGTTCTGCACAAACTGCAAGTTTCGTAGCACACAAATAATATAAGACACTTTTTAATGCATGCAAGAATTGATGTGCTTTTTTTGCAGTGAATTGACTAAGTATCGTGTGATATAAAATTCCGCTTTCTTTCAGCTGTAAGATTGAGCTGCGTACGATTCGTATAAAATAATCACTGCATCCTCCAGTTGTTTGTTTTGCTTTATTTAAATCTAAGTGTTTGATTGCTCCAAAATGCTCCTCAAGCATTCTCCAGTCTTCATCCTGCATCTTTAAATCTAACTCTGATCGTACATTTTTATTTAGTATAAACCACTGTTTCAAACATCGTTCCACTCTATGGACATCCAATGGTTTTCTCAAATAATCATCGATTAAATTCTCCTTTAAAAATAATGAAAGATTATCAATTTTTTGCCCAGAGGTTGCAACTATTTTTATCTGGTTTCCATTGATCATTTGTGTTCGTATTCTTTGTACCGTTTCTAATCCACTTAATCCAGGCATAACCAGATCCATTATAATTAGATCCACAGTATTTCTTTTCACATATTGCAGAGCTTCTAATCCGCTACTCGCTTGCGCTAGCTGAATAGAAAATTGACTCATCAAATTTTTAGCTGCTAATACATTCACTGGATTATCATCAACAACTAAAGCTCTTATTTCGTATTCCATCTTATCATATCATCCATTCCTTCCATCTTTTTAGCCATAACATTTTATCCATATCCTACCAATAATTTTATTAAAATGCAATCTAAGAATAAAATTGATTAAGTTTACCCTTTAAAACCTTTTTGAATGGTGTTATAATTGCTTGAAGGAAAGCTAATGAAACAAAAGTAAAATACATGAGAATGTAATAACTGGAGGTATTTAACATGTCAAATGTTCAAATCATGGATCATCCTCTGATTCAGCACAAGATCGGAATTATGAGAATGAAAACTACATCAACCAAAGAATTTCGCGATTTAGTAGCAGAAGTTGCTATGCTCATCTACTATGAGGCAAGTCGTAATCTTCCTTTAGCTGACAAAGAAGTAGAAACACCATTAGTTACAACTACTGTAAAAGAAATTGCGGGCAAAAAATTATGTGTTGTTCCAATTCTTCGTGCAGGTATGCACATGGCTGATGGAATATTAAATCTTACACCAAATGCTAAAGTTGGTCATATCGGATTATATCGTGATGAAGAAACTTTAGAACCAGTAGAATACTTCTGTAAACTTCCATCGGATGCGCCAGATCGAGAAATCTTCGTTGTGGATCCAATGCTTGCTACTGGAGGTTCTGCGATTGCAGCAATTACGTTACTCAAAAGACGTGGAATTCAGAAAATTCGTTTTCTTTGCTTAATTGCCGCACCAGAAGGTTTAAAGAAACTTAGAGAAGCTCACCCAGATGTAGACATTTATGTCGGTGCACTTGATCAGTGCCTCAACGAAAAGGGATATATCCTCCCTGGTCTTGGTGATGCTGGAGATAGAATTTACGGTACAAAGTAATCTTTTGAATACTTCATTTATATAATTTAGCGCTCATAGATGCAAGGTAATATTCTCTGCATCTATGAGCGCATTTTATAAGAAAGAAATCGTATTTGAATTAACAGCTGAATTTGTAGATAGTAACTGTTTCAAATTCCTCATGTGCCTTTAAGATTGTGCTTGGGAATTCAGGAATATTACATGCATTTGGATAATACTGAGTCTCAAAACATACCCCGCTACGTTTATTATATACAGCATTTTGTTTTCCTTTGGTCCCATTTACAATGAAGTTACCAGTATATAATTGCATTCCTGGAAGGTCTGTAAATACCTCCATCAAACGTCCACTTACTGGATCATACAATTCAGCAACCTTTTCAATGTCATCACCAGAATGATTTAATACATAATTATGATCGTAACCATCTGCCATCGTTAATGGCTTATAATCTGCTTTTATGTCTTGACCAAGTTGTTTTCTCTTACGAAAATCCATAGGTGTTCCATCTACGTTGATATATTCTCCAGTTGGAATCAAACCTTCTCTAATCGCAGTGAACTTATCTGAATTTAACCAAACCTCCTGCTCCTGAACCGAACCAGAATTATGTCCTGCAAGATTAAAATAAGAGTGATTAGTAAAATTAACAATGGTATCTTTGTCAGATACAGCATGATATTCAATGACTAGCTCATTATTATTGGTAACTGTATATGTAACTGAATAGTCTAAGTTACCTGGAAAACCTTGTTCCATATCTGGGCTTAATCTTGAGAATTCAATGCTAATTTCATCCTTATCCTCAAAGATCTCAACATCATACATATACTTGTTATAACTTTTATTACCACTGTGCAAATTATTCACACCATCATTCATCTCTAAAGGATATATTTTGCCATTAATATTTGCTTTCGCATCAGCGATTCGATTGGCATGACGTCCGATCAAAGAACCAAATCCGTGGCCATCTTCCTCATAATCACTAAGTTTATCATAGCCTAATGCAACATCCTCTTTCTTCCCTTTTTTATCAGGCACAATGATATTCATAATATTTGCACCAAAGTCAGTAAAGCTCACTTCCATTCCATGGTCGTTATTAACAGTATAGATGCTAGCCTTTTCTCCCTCTTTTGTAATTCCAAAATCTTTTTTTGTCAATTTCATGTGGATTCCCTCCTATTTTATTTCACATAACAATGTCCTTCCTTGGATCATTGCTAAAGTGATAGGTCATACCTAGTTTTTTATATTACAAGGAGTCGTACCGTAATTTCCTATCATATAAAAAATGCCCCAAGCCAGATGGCCTGAGGCAATTTCTCTTACAAAATCCTCTTACAATATAGCTAATTCTGTATAAAATTTTACAATTTATATAATAGAAAAAGGTACACTGAAAGTAATGAAATTATAATCTTGTTACGTTAGTAGCCTGTGGTCCCTTAGCTCCTTGAACTACGTCAAACTCAACTTCCTGGCCTTCTTCTAATGACTTAAAGCCGTCCATGTTAAGTCCAGAGTAATGTACGAATACATCGCTACCCTGTTCGTCAGAGATGAAACCAAAACCTTTTTGATTGTTAAACCACTTTACAGTACCTTTGTTCATGAGATAATCCTCCAAAAAAAATAAAATATTGCGGTAAGCATACTGATTTAATCTAGCTTACAACAAGATAATAATACCATTGATTTCAGTTTATGTCAATGTAAAATTTGTCAATTATGCCATTCCAAGAGAGAGGAGTAGGATTAAAATAAGCTGAAGCAAGGCAATCCCTGGCATCCCAAAGTAGAACGAGGCATGCTTTGTTTTGTGCGAAAACATATACATTCCAGCAATGGCTCCAATACTCCCACCAAAGATTGCAGTTAAGAATAATGTTCTCTCTTTGATTCTCCACTGCTTCCTTCTCGCCCTTTTTTTATCGATTCCCATCAAACTAAATCCAACGATATTAATCAACGCTAAATAAAGTGAGAGTATCGTTTGAATCCCATTCATTACTCTGTCGCCGAAGGAGAAGCAGAAATTTCAACTCCTAGTTCCACTAACTGCTTGTCATCCACAACATTTGGTGCATCTGTCATTAAGCAAGAAGCATCTTTCACCTTAGGGAAGGCAATAACATCACGAATGGAATCTTCTTGTGCCATCAACATAACAAGACGGTCAAGTCCATACGCCAATCCAGCGTGAGGTGGAACACCGTATTTGAATGCATTTAATAAGAATCCAAAACGTTCATAGGCTGCTTCTTTCGTAAAGCCAAGAACTTCAAACATCTTTTCTTGAACATCATTCTGGAAGATACGAACCGAACCACCACCGATTTCAGTACCATTAAGTACGATATCGTATGCCTTTGCACGTACTCTACTTGGATCTGTTGTCAAGTATTCAAGATCTTCGTCCATAGGCATTGTAAATGGATGATGCATTGCAGTATATCTTCCCTCTTCTTCATCATACTCAAGTAATGGGAACTCAGTTACCCATAAGAAGTTATAGGTGTTCTTATCTAATAACTCTAACTGATTTGCAAGTTCGAGACGAAGAGAACCAAGTACTTCAAATACAACCTTATCCTTATCTGCTGCATATAATAACAA
>JAEZKD010000043.1 GCA_023415655.1 Bacillota bacterium
GGCTATCATTGGTGTACAGAAATTCGAAAGGTTTCTAAGGTTCCAATTATATTTATATCCTCTGCTACAGACAATATGAATATAGTGATGGCGATGAATATGGGGGGTGATGATTTTATCGCAAAGCCCTTTGATTTGAATGTATTGATGGCAAAAATTCAGGCAATACTTCGAAGAACCTATGACTTTACGAACCAATCCCACTTAATAGAACATAATGGAGCCATCCTAAACATAAATAACAACACACTAACTTACAAGGAACAAGTGATAGAGCTGACTAAAAATGAGTATAAAATTTTAGAGCTTCTCATGCAAAACAAAGGGAAAACAATCAGTCGAGATTCAATTATGACACATCTTTGGGAGACAGACAGCTTTATTGATGATAATACATTAACTGTTAATGTTACGAGGTTACGTAAAAAGTTGGAGAGTCTTACCCTATATGACTTTATCAAAACAAAAAAGGGAATTGGTTATTTGATTGGAGACTAAGGATGAATCATTTGGTTGAATATCTTAAATATCATAAAAAGAGCATTGTACTATCTCTTTTCTTTGGAGGTATCTTTTTTACTGTGTTTTATCTTGCAGGATATGAGCTTCACTTCATTCTTTATGCCTATTTACTTTGCCTTTTCTTTGGTAGCTTGGTGGTAGGCATTGACTATTATCATTTTATTCAGAAAATGAAGTTACTGTATCGGGTAAAGGGAAATCTGACGCTTGGTTTAGGGGACTTACCAATGCCAAAGAATGTAATTGAAGAGCGATACCAGCAACTCTTACTTTTGATGGGAGAGGAACAAAAAAGACTTCATTATGAGATGGATCTTAAACAAACAGAGATGATGAATTACTATACGCTTTGGGTTCACCAAATCAAAACGCCGATTGCTGCATTACACCTATTACTTCAATCAGAGGAGCTTTCAAAGAAGGTACAGTTGGAGAATGAATTATTTAAGATTGAACAATATGTTGAGATGGTATTATCGTATCTTCGCCTTGGAAGTGATAGTACGGATTATCAAATTGAGAGATACGATTTGGATGGTATTGTAAAACAAGCAATTCATAAGTACGCAAAGCTTTTTATTCAAAAAAAGCTAACCTTAGATTATCATCCAATCAAGGAATGGGTATTGACTGATGAAAAGTGGCTACTCTTTGTCATAGAGCAAATATTATCAAACTCACTTAAGTATACAAAGACCGGTGGTATTTCCATCTACATGGAAGAAAATCAAATGTTAGTAATCAAAGATACTGGAATTGGGATAGCGAGTGAAGATATCCCAAGGGTGTTCGAGAATGGATTTACTGGCTACAATGGTCGTCAGGATAAAAAATCAACAGGATTAGGACTATATCTTTGCAAGATGATAATGAATCATCTTGGCCATGATATTGAGCTTACATCTAAGGTTTCCAGTGGAACAACAGTGAAGCTTAAGCTTGCTAGTGAAACAAGAATCTATGAGTAAGAGATCCTTTGCTTAGTCATTTACATAAGAAAACCCGATTCGAAAGAATAATGAAATGAGTAATAACCTTACACAAATGTAAGGTTAATGCCTTATTTGTAAGTGTAGATTATGGTAAGAAAATCACGCTTTTTCTATAATTAACTTCAGAACAAACCAATTAGGAGGTCATAAACATGACATTACTCGAAGTTAAAAATCTGAAAAAAGTGTATACGACTCGTTTTGGAAACACTCAGGTACAGGCATTATCGAATGTCTCGTTCTCAGTGGAGCAAGGGGAGTATGTAGCAATTATGGGAGAGAGTGGATCTGGGAAGACAACGTTACTTAATATTCTTGCAGCTTTGGATCAACCAACCTCTGGAGAAGTTGTCTTACAAGGTCAAAAGTTACAATCCATTAGGGAAAAAGAAATATCAGCTTTCCGTAGAGATAATCTTGGTTTTGTCTTTCAAGATTTTAATCTGCTTGATACATTTTCTGTAAAGGATAATATCTTACTTCCCCTAGTACTTGCAGGACAATCTTACGCAAAGATGGAACAAAGCTTACAACCAATTGCGAAAAAATTAGGGATTGATGGTTTGCTCGATAAATATCCTTATGAGATTTCAGGTGGTCAAAAGCAACGTACGGCAGTTGCTCGTGCTTTGATTACAAAGCCAAAGCTAATTCTTGCAGATGAGCCGACGGGAGCTCTGGATTCTAAAGCTACTGATAGTTTACTGCGAATTTTTAATGACATCAATGAGGGCGGTCAGACCATTCTTTTAGTAACACATTCCACCAAAGCGGCAAGTCATGCAAAACGAGTGTTGTTTATCAAAGATGGAGAAGTATTCCACCAAATATATCGAGGAAATCGAAGCAGTGAGGAGATGTTTGCAAAGATATCAGATACACTGACTATGATAGCGACAGGTGGTGATAAGCGTGAGTAAATCCTATTATCCAAAACTTGCAGCGACGAATATAAAGAAAAATAGAAGATTTTATTTACCATACATTCTTGCTTGCATTTTCACAATTATGATGTTTTACAATATGTGTACAATTGCGTCCCATCAAGGATTAGATCAGTTGCCTGGTGCAGAAAGCCTACGCGCCATGATGATTCTAGGATGCTATGTCATCGCAATCTTTGCAGTGATCTTTTTATTCTATACGAATAATTTCCTGATGAGACGCAGAAAAAAAGAGTTAGGCTTATATAATATTTTAGGAATGGAAAAGCGACATATAGCAAAAATTCTATTCTATGAATGTATCTATACCTTTTTGCTTTCTATTGTTGCTGGGGTTGGATGTGGCGTATTGTTCAATCAGTTGATTGTACTGCTGATGCAGAAAATCATACATTTTCCTGTGGTATTAAAGTCAGAGATGAATACCTCTAGTCTCTTCATCACATTTATGTTGTTCTTTTTTATCTTTTGCTTATGTTTACTAAGTAATTTAATGAAAATCAGATTAAGTAAACCAATTGAATTACTGCGTGGTCAAAACGTTGGGGAGAAAGAACCAAAGACAAAGTGGTTACTTGCAGTGATAGGATTTCTTAGCATCTTTATTGGGTATTATATTGCGAATACTACGGAATCGCCGTTGACAGCCTTAGCTTTATTTTTTGTTGCAGTGATTCTAGTGATTTTGGGGACCTATTGTTTATTTACGGCTGGTAGTATTGTAATACTAAAGCTTTTAAAAAAGAAAAAATCTTTCTACTATCAAACCAAACACTTTACTACGATTTCAGGAATGATTTATCGTATGAAACAAAATGCGGTGGGATTGGCAAACATCTGTATCTTATCTACAATGGTTCTCGTTATGCTTTCTGGAACGGTTTCTCTGTATCTTGGTATGGAGGATGCGCTAAACTATCGTTTTCCAAATGACATCACATTACAATTTGCTACTGATTCTTTGAAGGGACTAGATATAGAAAAAGTGAATCAATTGGTGGATCGAAATATCAAAGAGTCCGGTGTTTCTTTAGAACAGAACAGATCATATATGTATCTAGATTTTGCTGTTGGCTATGAGGATGGAGAGTTTAAGTATGATACGACCTATTATTCGGTTGGAATTGATGTTCATGAGCTACTGATTTTTACCAAGGAGACATATCAAAAGCTGAGTAATCAAGAGGTAACATTACAGCCGAATGAGGTGTTAATCTATCATTCGGATCAATCACTCGGTTCTAGTTTTGAACTGCTTGGTCAGTCCTATCAGATTAAGGAAACCTTATCTGAGTTCCCTGTGGTAAGTGATTTTAATGTATACTTAAGTCAGATTCATTATATTGTTGTTCCAGAGGATAGCGATTTGATTCGTATCTATGAGGAACAAAAGAAGGTCTATCAGGACAATGCAAATAAAATCACATATCGTATGGAACTGGACTTAAAGGGCACACAAGAAGAAAAAATAGAAGTTTATGAAAAAATGAGATCTGATATCAGAAATGATCCATCGATATCAACACATGCGTTAAGTTTTGATAGCAAGGATATGGCTAGAGATGAATTTTATACAATGTATGGTGGATTTTTATTCCTTGGTTGCTTTTTAGGAACATTATTTATTATGGTGACCGTATTAATCATTTACTATAAACAAATCAGCGAAGGATATGAAGACAGGGAACGCTTTCAAATTATGCAAAAGGTTGGTATGAGCAAATCAGAGGTTCGTCAATCCATTCATACTCAGGTTCTTATGGTATTCTTTTTACCATTGCTGATGGCAACCATTCATGTGGTGGCAGCTTTTAAAATCATAACAAAGCTGTTAGGACTATTAAATCTTGTCAATGTTCCATTGTTTGTCGCTTGCACCATTGGAACGGTCATTGTCTTCGGAATTATTTACAGCATCGTTTATGCACTTACTGCAAAAACCTATTCTAAGATTGTGTCTTAAGCTTGAATTACTGTCACTGGGAATTATGATTAGCTTTGTGTCGATTCCAATTGACGTAGCTGCAATGGTGTCATCTGATAAATGTCATGGAAGGCCCGATAAAAAGTACGAGTGGAGTTAAAGCCTGACATAAAACAGATATCCGTCATGGTTAGATTGGGCTTCATTAAAAGCTGTTTTGCATATTCGGCTCGTTCTTGATTGACATACGAAGAAAAGGACATACCGAATTTGTTGGAAAAGATGTGTGAGATGTGGTATTTACTAAGTCCCAACTCCTTTGAGAGTAGATCTAGTGTTATTTCATTTTTGAAGTTATTATGTATATAATTTAGTATTAATTTACAGGAATCCATATAGTTAGATTCATGATTATCAACTAATTTCATATCAGCAAATAAAAGACCAATGAGAGCAGTTAAATAACCCTTGGTAATCGAAAGATTTTGGGGTTGTGTTAGCTGCTTTTCTATTTGCTCTAATAAATAGATGCTATCTTTGGAAAGCATAGATGCCATAATATGAGATTCTTGCGGATGGAGAGTATGAAATTCTTTTTCGTAACTTCCAAGAAAGTCAACCGTAAAAATGCATAGTAAGGCCTTACTTTGCCCTATGCTCTGAAGGTGATGAACTTGATCTGGAAAACATAAATAAAGGTCACCTGGTAACAAGATATTGGTTTTACCTTCAATCGTAACCCTAGATGCTCCAGATTTACAATAGAACAATTCAACCTCTCGATGAAGATGAGCAGGATAAGAATTATCGACTGTAATCTTAGAAGAATACGTTTCATTTCTTTTCTGATAGAAAAATTTCATAGGGATCTCCATTTCGAACTATTTAACCATATTATATACTGATAACATAACTAAAGCAATATATGGCAAAAAAAATTGTAGATATGGCATGAAAGTAAAATTTGAATTAGATATAATGCTATATGAACAAAGATTAGGAGGATTTTATGGAGAAATACACTTGGTTAGCTGATTTAGGCAATGGAACCTATCAAAATCCAATTTTATATACGGATTATTCCGATCCCGATGCAATCCGTGTTGGAGAGGATTACTATATGGTTGCTTCTAGCTTTAACAATGCACCTGCAATCCCAGTACTACATTCAAAGGATTTGGTGAATTGGAAGATTATTAATTATGTATTGGATGCAATTCCAGAACAGCGATATGAGAAGCCAATTCATGGTTGTGGGGTCTGGGCACCTTCGATACGTTATTATGAAGGGACCTATTATGTTTGTTTTCCAATGCCAGATGAAGGAATTTATATGAGTACTGCAAAGGATCCCTCTGGAATCTGGTCCAAACCAATCAATATTCGTCCAGGCAGTGGTTGGATTGATCCTTGTCCATTCTGGGATAACGATGGGAAAGCTTATTTGGTAGCAGGAGTTGCCAAAAGTAGAATTGGATATAAGAGTGTTTTACATATGGTACGAATGAAACCGGATGGAACAGGAGTATTTGGAGAAGAAGTTAAAATCTTTGATGGCAACTTCAATGACCAAGAGACCATTGAAGGACCTAAGATGTACAAACGAAATGGCTATTATTATATCTTTGCACCAGCCGGAGGTGTGAAGACAGGCTGGCAAACCGTATTGCGTTCGAGACATATCTGGGGGCCATATGAATATAAGGTTGTAATGCGCCAAGGAGAGACTTTGGTCAATGGACCTCACCAAGGAGCATGGGTAGATACAGTTACAGGAGAAGATTGGTTTCTACACTTTCAGGATGTGTATGCTGCTGGGCGAATCACACACCTTCAACCAATGACTTGGAGAGAGGATTGGCCAATCATTGGGAATGAAAAACTAGGAGCTGATTACGGTGAGCCAGTATCTGTATACCAAAAGCCAAATGTCGGTAAAACGTATGAGATCACAGCACCTGCTACATCGGATGAATTTGATCAAGAGACATTAGGGCTTCAATGGCAATGGAATGCAAACTACAAAAAAGAATGGTATAAAATCAATCGCGAGCATAAGACATTAGAGCTTCGTGCAGTTCCATGCAATGGAGTGGAGGCAGTATCAGAGCTTCCCAATCTCTTACTTCAAAAATGGCCAGCACCTGAATTTATATGTGATATGAAAATGAATGTACGCAATCTTCAAAAAGGTGATTATGCAGGTATGGTTTCTATGGGGGTAACCTTTGGAGGACTATTGGTTCAAAAAAACTCAAAGGGACAACTATTAACTTCAGTTTATGGACATCAAGAATTCAACGGACAGGAAGTGACTGCAATACAAGATGCAGAGCAAATGACTGTCTGGGATCAGGATGAGATCTATTTTCGCTATGAAGTCAAGCAAACAGATGAGAAGATGGATGCAGAAACTGAGCATGCACCACAAGAAGAGATCACAATGTACTATAGCCAAGACGGAATCCATTATCAAAAAGCACTGGCGATACATGCGCAAGCTGGCCGTTGGGTCGGTGTAAAGCTTGGTATGGTTTGTGCAACTGAAAAAGATTCCTATCATGGCTATGTAGAAGTGGAATATGTAAGATACCAAAGTCTTAATTCCTAAAGTACATTAACTTTAATTTGATTCTAACGAAGGAGATTGTCTAATCTTAAGTTTATTCATCGTCTTGGACTGCTGATTCTAATAAACGAAAGCTTTTTACCTCACAATTGATCTCTGCTTTGATTCCATATGGTAAGATGCAGCGTGGTGTACTATGACCAAAGTTTAGATTATATAGGATTGGCAGTTCCGGATGATTCGCTTCGATTCCAATGACAGAATGTAACACCTCTTTGTATTCTTCATAGTATTTCTCATCCATTGGTTTAGCAAATACAATGCCATGTATCACATCAAAAAAGCCTTGTGCAGCAAGGTTTCTCAGCTGCCAGGTTAATACATCAGGACTTGGGTAATCTTCCGATGTCTCTAAGAATAAAATACAACCAGTAACCTCCTTAATGGTTGGCCAAATGGAAGTACCATTATATAAGGTAAATGCATCAATACAACCACCGATTAGATGGCCTTTTATGACTCCTTGACCAGCTAATAATTCATACCCATATTCTTCTTTTCGTAATCGTTTTTGTTTCTCTATATTCTCAATCTTCCATGGGATTGTTTCATCTGTCCAGTATGGGCTTGAAGTAATCTCAAGTGGTGTAATAGCATCGAATAAGGTCTTTTTTACATACTCCTTGGTATATTCAAACATCGATCCATATTCTGCAAAATCACACATCAAGCAAGGTCCATAATAGGATACAATACCTGCCTTATACATCATAAGATGGTTGGCTGTTGTATCTGAAAATCCCATGAATATCTTTGGATGCTTGGCTATGATATCATAATTGATATAAGGTAGCAGTCGAATCGTATCATCTCCACCGATGGCACAAAGAATGGCATCAATCTTAGGATCTAAGAAAGCATCCATCAAATCCTTAGCTCGAAGCTCGGGATGTTGATATACAAACTCGCTACCTTTGAGAGCATGTGGCATAGCAATGACATGCAAACCAAATTCTTCTTCAAGTCGTTTCTTACCAAGATCATATTTATGAAGTAGTACCTCATCTCCAAGTCCACCCCAAGAAAGGCTGACAATTGCGATGGTATCTCCTCGTTTTAATTTCTTTGGTTTGATCATATGATAACCCCCTATACAAATTTACTTGTAAGAGAAGGATAACGATCTAACACCTAATCACCTACTCATACATTGAATATCAATCATTATAGTATAAAGTTAGAGGAAAATATAGTATTTTTAGAACATTATACCATATTCTTATAGTAATGAATCTAATTAGATTTTAATAAATACTATATTGCAATAAATAATAGTTAGTGATATGATAGTGTTATGTAAAAAAAGAAAGGTAGCCTAAGACGAGATAGTGAATCTTAGGTAGTAAGGGAAAAGCATGAATGCACAATTTAAGAAAGGTGCCTTGGAATTATGTGTATTATCACAGCTACGCACCAAGGATTGTTATGGCTATGAACTGACTGATGCTATTTCTGCTAAGATGGAGATTGCAACTGGGACGCTCTATCTGATTCTAAAGCGATTGAAGGATGAGGCTTATGTGGAGACCTATCTTGTGGAATCAGCCGGTGGACCTGCTCGTAAATACTATCATCTGACAGAACAAGGTCGTGAGTATGAAGAACTATTAAAGAAGGAATGGAAGGAATTCGTTCTTGCTGTGAATGAGTTAGTGGAGTGATGTAAAATTAAGAGATGAGGAGGCAATGATTATGAATCGTATGCAATACATGGAACAGTTAAGACTAGCTTTACAGGATTTTGACACAGACTTAAGAAAAGAAATGCTTGAGGATTATGAGGAGCATTATGAGATAGGTTTACAGATGGGAAAGACAGAAGAGCAGATTAGTGAAGAACTTGGTGAGATTGAAGAAATGGTAAAAGAACTACGAAAGATGGAACCAGAGAAATTTGTTCGGAAGGAAATACAGTACAAGGAAGATAATAAAGAAGATTATAAAGAAGATCGTAGTTTAGTTTACGAAAAGCAGTTCAGTCAACCGTCGGACATAGAGTCCTTAGATACGGAAGCATCAGACTCAGCAACATCAAACGCAACAACATTGGAACTAAAAGCATCAAGCTCAGAAATATCCTACACAACAGCATCAGAATCTGAAGTATCAAATTCAGCAACCTCAAACGCAGAAACCTCAAGCTCAGAAGGTTCGGACTCAGAAACCTCTAGTCAGACCTCCAATACGAACCAATCTACATCCCCGATCAAACGAATTGAAATACGATCTAAGTTTGCGAATGTACAGGTGATTCCGTCTCTAGACGGACAGATTCATCTGAATTGGGTGAATTATGAAAAGAGTAACGCAAAGGATATTTATGAATTTCGTTCCTGGGTACAAGGGGATACGATTTACGGTGAAATTGTTAAGAAATCTTTCCCAGGTTTATTTGTATTCTCATTTCAAGAGATACAATTGGTCATTGAAGTACCGAGTGTATTCCCAGAAGTTAATGTGTATTCCTTAAGTGGAGATACGACTGCAGCGAACCTTAATCTACAATCAATGATTGTAACCTCAGCAAGTGGTTCCATTCACATGAGAGATGTGAAGGCATTGCAGCTACGATTGGATACGAAGAGTGGAGACGTTAAATGCAATCAGGTACAGTCTGTGAATTTCAGTGTGGATACAAAAAGTGGAGATATTGATGTTTCGAATGTTCAGAGCGAAAACCTTCAAGTGCGAACCCTAAGCGGGGATATTCATAGTACAACCAACCAATCCAGAAGCATTCTAATTGCCAGTGCAAGTGGGGATGTGGAATCAGACCATGATCAAGGCTCAGAGCTTGATTTGTCAACGATTAGTGGAGATGTGGACGCTATGAATTATCAAGGGAATCGTATTAAACTAAGTTCGAAGAGTGGTGATATAGAAGCTAATGTATGCGTAGTAGAAGGTCAAGCCAATTCCATCAGTGGAGACATTGATTTTACGAATGCTAAGGATGGAAACTTATTGTTAAATACAATCAGTGGTGATATTGATATCAAGTTAAATCAATGTACTGGTTATACGGCAGAGATTCATACGGTTAGTGGGGATATTGATTCTAGCTTCCAAGGTGTGAGAAACACCTCCAGCAGAAATGCAAACATCAATGTTGGTAGTGGAGCTAGTCACATTCAAGCACGTACCACCTCTGGGGATGTTGTAATAAGAGCTTAAGCAGGATTTGGTCGTTATTTGTTGATAAGATTTAGAAAGGAGAAAGAATTCTCATCATAGTTTGGACAAGTCTCTCATACTAATATAATGGACGGATGATTTTTAATGGAACGTGACTTCTAGTGGCATGAAATCGTTCGTCCCCAAACTTTGTTTGGTAATTATGGATAGGGAGGAACAAATTATGAGCGTCATGTTTCGGACAAGGGTAAAGAGGAGAATTTCAATTCTCATAACTTTACTCTTTGTGTTTGGGACGATCTTTCAAGGACAAAAGGTATACGCATCTTCAACCGAGCCAATTGTGATTGCTAGCTGGAAGCCGACAGGGGCCCCTGCAGTAACGAAAGTACCTGCTGATAACAATCCAAATGCATACATAAGCTTATCCAATCAAGAGGTACCAGCGATTAATAATTTTCAAATGGGATATAACAAATGGATGACTGCTGGAGAGGGAACTTATTATGAACTAGAAGTCAGCACAATCGGTTATGAGAATATTACCTTTACTTGGGTGACCAAAGGCTCTAACACAGGCCCAGCAAATTTTGACGTAAGCTATAACGCAGATGGTGGAACTGAATTTACTAAGATAGGTTCGATACTCCTTACGAAAGCTAGTACTAATGTTACCTTTGGACCTAGTGATCTTGAAACTGCTTCGAATGTACAAAACTTACGTATTCGGATCACTATGGCTAATTCGGTTTCCATCAATGGAAAAACAGTAGCCGATAGTGGTACGAATTATGTTGTAGAGGCCACTGTCATTGGTACTGCAATTACATCTGGAGAGAATCCTACAACAAAACCATCAGAGACACCAAGCGATACACCTACAACCGAACCATCAGAAACTCCAAGTGTAACACCATCAGAGACACCAACACCATCAGAGACACCAAGTATAACACCAACAACAGATCCATCAGAAACACCAAGTATAATACCAACCCCTACTGTAACTCCAGTACCAACCATAGATGTATATGACCCAATTGCAGAAGATGAATTTACTGCCGGAATCTTAGATATCAAACAAGCTCATGAAACTACCGAAACAGCAGTAACGGTGATGGGACAGGTAGCCTTTATCTATGGCTCCAATGGTTCAAAACTCATTAATATCATTCTTCAGGATGTCATTGATGGGAAGATACTCGGACTTCAAGTTTATGATTCTGCCAATGCAGCCAATTACCACATTGGGGATGTTGTTACGGTGACTGGAGCCAAAGGAAGTTACAACGGAGTAACCCAGATATCCAATGTAACGAAGGTTGAGGTAAATAAGACGACAACCCCATTTGCACCACAGGAAGTCACCATTGAACAGCTTCTTACTCAAGGAGAGGACTTTGTATCCGAATATGTTTTGATAAAAAATGTCACACTTGGGACCTACGCTACGACGAACACACCAATTACAGATGCGACAGGAACTATAAATATATACAGTGCAGCAGCTTATCCATCTGACTTAGTGGAAGGTAAGACAGCAGATGTGTATGCGGTCCTTTCAAAATATAAAACGACCTATCAGTTAAGGAATGCCTCTTCTGAGAATTACAAAGCAAGAGGTGGAATCGTTGTCAACTCTAGTATTCTGCTAGATGCTTACAAGTGGGCAGGAACGGGAGCATTTACTGGTCTTTCTTGTAATGCAGATTTAAATAGTGCGAATGATCAGCTTGATACCCGTGCAAAGATATCTTTATCGAATGGGAAAGCACCACTGATTTCGAATAAAACAGCGGATGGAGTTAATTATTACCTAGGAAGTACAGGATTGTTAGAAAACCAGTATTATCAGATTGAGTTTACAGCATTTGTATATGGGAATCTTCGAATGTCCTTTGATATGAAAGCAAGTGCTACCGCAGCGAAAGATTATAGATTCTCTTATAGCATCGATGGGGTAACCTATACTGACTTCGCAACCATATCCTTAACTACAAAATCTACTTGGGAGACCAATGACCTTTCGTTGCCAGAAGATATCAATCACGAAAGAAATGTATCCATTAGGGTAACAGCAGGTGCTCTGAATTTTAATGGAACGACACCAGCAGCAACAGGAAATCACTACTTTAATGACATCTGTATCATGGCAAGTCCAGTGGAAAGTTCGGACATTACCAATATCGTTATAGCGAATCCATCCAATGGAGAGATAAAGCAAGGACAGGAGGTTTCGTTGTCTAGTAAGACCAACGATGCAACCATTTATTATTCCATCAATGAAAGTGCTTATACTATCTATAACAGTAATTCTCCATTGCTTTTATCTACCTTACCAGCTAAGCTTGTTACCTATGCTATATCAAGCACGACAGGAGTAGAACAAAGCATTCGAATGACTTATATCTATGAGCAAGCGAAAGTATCTAGTGTACAGATTAGCCCGAATGGTGGTACTGTTGCACTTAATTCAAAGGTAACAATGGGCTGTGATACTACAGATGCTATAATCCTATACTCAGTCGACGAAGGGGGCACTTGGAACAATTATTTGAATCCGATTACACTAACAACACTTCCAATGCAGATTTGGGCAAAAGCTGTTAAAGATGGATGTAAGGATAGTGAAATAACAAAAGTGTCATTTATGCTTCGAGTAAATACCAATTATAATATTTACTTTGGTCAGATTCATTCACATACTGCGTACTCCGATGGTCAAGGGACGTGTGAAGAAGCATTCGTTGAAGCAAGAGATGCGAAAAACCTTGATTTCTTTGCAGTAACCGATCATTCCAACAGTTTTGATAATCCTGACAATGCAACCCTCCTAGATGGATCGATGAGTCAAGAGTGGAGCAACGGTCATACCCTTGCTAAGAAGTATTCGGATGATAGCTTTGTTTGTCTGTACGGTTATGAGATGACCTGGTCGAATGGACTTGGACATATGAATACGTATAATTCGAAGGGCTTTGTGACAAGAAATCAAAGCTTATATTCCAATAAATCAACAGCCTTGCAAAACTATTATGAAGCACTAAAAACAGATATGGCAACGATAAGCCAGTTCAATCATCCTGGTTCCACCTTTGGTGATTTTACTGATTTTGCTTATTATGATGAAACCATTGATCAAATCATATCTTTGATTGAGGTGGGGAATGGAGAAGGTGCAATTGGTTCTTCTGGATATTTTAGATCGTATGACTATTATACCAGAGCACTGGATAAAGGCTGGCATGTAGCACCTACGAATAACCAAGACAATCATAAAGGAAATTTTGGCGATGCCAATACAGGTAGAACTGTAATATTGGCGGATTGTCTTACGGAGGAGAATATTTACGATGCACTTCGCAACATGCGTGTGTATGCAACCGAAGACGAGGATTTACGCATTCAATATCTCTTAAACAATGAAATCTGTGGAACCATACTCAATGAAGAACCAGAAGAGGTTAATATCAAGGTTACCTTATCAGACCCGACAGATGCTTCGATTGGTAAAGTAGAAGTCATTGTAGACGGTGGTGTAACAGCAGCCTCAAAACAGATCAGCGAATCAGAAGCAATTGTGACATTTGAGTTAGAACCAGATTATAACTATTACTACATACGAATTACTCAGCCAGATGGAGAGCTTGCTGTGACTGCTCCAGTATGGACGAAGGAAGTAGAAGCACTCGGAATATCCTCTGTAAAAACGTCATCCGCACTTACAATAACAGATGAGCCAGTAGATATTACTTTGAATCTTTTTAACAATGAGACAGAAGCATTTACGATTGATTCCATTGAATTCTTTGCAAACGATCAAAGAATTCACACGGTGGATTTAGTGAAAGCTGGACTAACCTCGTTAGAGAGCTTAAAGACGGGTACCTATACGTTTAATTATGTCAATGATACGATTGGTACTAGCGAAATTATAGCAGTGATGAAAGGAACACTTGCTGGAGTCGTCAAACAATTTACTGGTAAATTAAAGCTAAATTTCGTATCTGAGGATATGGTTGCTAAAGTAATTGTTGACGGAACTCATTACAATGATTATGTCACGGGATATTATGGTGGCAATATGAATAATTTTGCGAAGCTAGCAGCGAGCTCCAATGTTCTTGTCACTGTAGTTAAAGATAGGATTACAAGTGAAATGTTAAATGACTGTGATTTGCTCATTATCTCTGCACCTGCGAAAAAGTCTGGATCAGCGAATGCAGGTAATTACATACCATCCTCTTTTGAACCAGAGTTCATTGAGCTTGTAACGCAATATACTCAAAAGGGTGGTAAGCTAATTGTTTGTGGTTTAGCAGATTATCAGGATTCAAACTTAGGAAGTACCTCCAAAGAAATCAATAAACTTTTGACTGCAATAGGTGCAACGACTCGAATGAATGATGACGAAGCCTATGATGAAGTAAATAATGGTGGGCAGAATTATCGTCTTTATCCTACGAGCTTTAATCTGAGTAATTCCTATACGAATGGAATTATGAGTGGTCAAAAGTACAGTGCTTATAGTGGATGTACCGTTCAACTAGATTCCACAGCGTTGGAAGCTGGAACGGTGGATTGGCTGGTCAAAGGCTTTGATACAACTTATTCGATCGATTCCAAGGATTTAAGTGGTAATGTGATAGCGAATCCACCAACCGTTGTGGAAAAAGGTAAGGTTGTTATGCTTGCAACCGAAACATTGCCGAGTGGAGCAATATTATTCGTTGCTGGAGCAGTATTTATGTCTGATTTTGAGATTCAAGCAACACTTGATAATGCTAGCGATACCGAATATGCCAATAAGCAGATTGCTCAAAACATTCTAAACTCTATTAAAGTTGAGCTTCCAATCACAAAGATCTCTGACGTTCGTGCATCAGCCAAAGAAGGGCTTGGTAAGATATTTGTCGTGGAGGGCTGGGTAACTGCAGGGACTGCAACCGAAGGGAATAGCTTTTTTGATACGATTTACATCCAAGATGAAACTGGTGGTATTGATATCTTCCCATATGCAGAAACTGGTCTTGCACTTGGTACAAAGGTTAGAATCACTGGATATACAGCTGAGTATCAGGGAGATTTGGAATTAAAGATTAGCAGTATCAAAATCTTAGATTCAAGTTTGTGGAAGCTAGTAGAGCCAACGCTTGTAATGACCAAACAGGCAGCAGATTATAGTAGTCTAGGTGGAAGTCTATTAAAAGTTAGAGGTAAAGTTGTTGATATCAAGCAGACGAGTACTGGAATTGAGTCTTTTGATCTAATGGATGAGAGCGGTGTAGCAGTTCGTATCTTTATGGATGGTTACATCAAGGCTTCGAATGGAAATGACTTAACATCACAAATCATCAAGCTTGGTGCTGTAGTAGAGGCTATTGGACTCTTGTACATGAATCCAGATGGTGCTTGTCTTCGTGTTCGTGACCGTGCTGAGATTATACTGCTTGTGCCACCAACGCCGACAGTGACACCAACATTGACACCTACACCTACGGTCAGACCAACACCAACCACAACTCCTACGAAGCCATCTACATCACCAACCAATACGCCAACTCCAATTCCAGGGAAGGAAAAACCATCACTTATGCTTTCCATCGAGATGTTTGATTGTAAGACTCAAAACAACACTTTATTCGTTGGTGGGACGACTGGAAAGACTCAGAAATTTGGACTAATTGCTCCAAAAGGTGCTATGTCTGTCGAAAGCTTTAGCAGTGAGAGAATGGTAGCAGTCGCTCAGTATATAGTTCATTACGGTACTAGTAATCCAAAGGTTGCTGGAGTTACTGCAGATGGTGTTATCCAAGCAGTCAAGGAAGGAACCTGTGTAATTACTGCTGTCGTAGAGCTTGTGGATGGAACGAACTGCGTCTTTGAACGAACCATCGTTGTAAAGAAAGCTTCGATTTATTTCCTTGACTATACCAATCAACTTAAGGTTGGGGAGAAATTCATCTTTCGAATTGCACTTAATGGGTATCGTTTATCCGATATTATATGGATGAGTGTAAAAAAAGATGGAGCGGTTGTTGGGAAGAACAAGGGTAAGTTAAGTGCGGTGGTAAAGGGAGTATCAATAAAGACGGATGTGATAAATATCCAGGTTGGGGATACCGTTTATGGAGTGAAGATTAAGGTTGTGAAGTGAAGGTTTGAGGTGCGAAAGAATCTGAATCGATATAAGATGAAGTGAAGTATTATCATAAATTAGGCTGTTGTACGAACGTGTGCGACAGCCTTTGTAATATTGTTTGTTGATTTGGAGAAGTTTGTGGGATATTACGCTGTATTTTGTATAAAAGTAAGATTTATAGAATAAGGTCTGATGTTTTCTAATAAGTATTTCAATTTCAAGTATTTCAATCTGGTAGTTGCAATCAAGAGATGGATGTATGATAATAATGGAGAATCAGGAAAATTTTATTAGAAAAGTATTATTAGGAAAAGCATTATCAGGAAAATTTTATTTGAAAAGTTTTATTGCAAAAAGTTGTACAAGGAAAAGTAGTTTTAAAAGTTAAATTAGGAAAAGTAGTATTAAAAAGTTAAATTAAGATGAACAGGATTAGGACAAGTATATTATATTGGATCAGTAGATTTCATGATTGGTTTAAGTAATTGGATTAGTAGATTTCATGATTGGTTGAGGTTATTAGATTAGTAGAATCACATGATAAGTTAAATGACCGTAAATCAGCATATGCAACCGCTAGTTGACACATTGCAAGGCGTTGATTTCTTTACTAGACTGCATTTCTATGTTAACTTGAGAATATCAGAAAGCCATGGAATCATGTGGTTTCCGAATAAATATGATCATATAGGAGAGATAAGTATGACACAGGAAGTATCAAAATTTTGTGATAAGCTCATTCAACTAAGAAGAGAAAAAGGATACTCTCAAGAACAGTTAGCAGATTATCTAAATGTATCAAGACAGGCGGTTAGTAAATGGGAAGCAGATCAGACAATGCCAGCATTAGATAAACTAGTACAGATTGCAGACATCTTCGGTGTCAGTGTTGATTATCTGATTCGTGAAAATGCAATTCAGGAAGAAAAGAATAAAACAGTTGTAACTACAACGGATGATTCCACTATGATGGAGCAGTTCAATGAACTTAAAACTATAATGAGAGAACGTAATATCTATGATTACAAAAGTAAAACCAAAGTATTTGGAATTCCTCTCGTACACGTAAGATTTTCAACAACCGGCCAATTAACAGTTGCAAAAGGTATCATTGCTGTTGGAAGTGTAGCGATTGGAGTCGTATCCTTGGGAGCCTTCTGTTTTGGACTTATATCATTTGGAGCTATCTCGATAGGATTATTGTTAGCAATTGGAGCAATCAGTCTCGGAACAGTTGCATTAGGAGCTGTTGCAGTGGGTATTCTTGCAATTGGTGCAGCAGCATTTGGAGTATATGCAATGGGTGCCAGTGCAATTGCTAGTTCGCTTGGTGTTGGTGCTGCAGCTACTGGGAAAATTGCAATTGGAGAAGAAGTACATGGGCAATATGCTTACCATTGGAATGAGATTACAAGAATCGAAGCACAACAGTTAATTCAAAGTATGTATCCACATTTTCCAGACTTTTTAGTTCGGTTGTTCACGTTGAGAGTTGGAAGATAGCGTAGCTGTTAGGGTTGATTTTAGTATGAATTAAGGTTAATGATGTGGGGAGAGGGGGGATTATCTACCTTTACATCTGAAACACAGGAATATATTACCATGCAAAATCAGCATTGCAAAATTTCAAATTTTGAGTTATAATTAATTTCCGTGTGGTAGATAATCACACAAAAGTTAATATTTGGAGACGTATCGAAGAGGCCGTAACGAGACTGACTCGAAATCAGTTGAACCGCAAGGTTCCGTGGGTTCGAATCCCACCGTCTCCGTTAATAACCCTAGGAAATTCTAGGGTTTTTCTTTTTTGTGTTGCATTTCGTGTTGCATGATATCTGAAAAATAACTGTCAATAGCTTTATCAACGCGTTCTCTTTCCTCTGAAAATGTATGAGTATAAACTTTTTTCATAACGTAATCAGTTTTCTAACCTCCACGTTCCTGTGCATACTTATCAGGTATCCTTAGTTGAGCCATCACAGATGCATTTACATGACGAAGATCGTGAAATGTCATGTGAGGGAGGTTATTTTTTGGGGCAAGGTACCGTTTATTCCGTTCAAGAATAATGACTTTGAACTTCCTGATCTGCAATTTGTTAAGACCTTAGTTGATAACTACGATGTTACTCGATCTGATGTTGCCAATCTCCTGGAGGACATTAAGAATATTATCTATGCTCTTAGGGGATATGGTGGGGAGAATTTTCCGAGTTTATGAGAGATTTATCCTATTACCAAGCTGTAAAGCTTGATGAAGAGGGTGGGCTTGAAAAAATTGAAACCACGATCAACATCGAAGCTGCGAAGATTCACTTTGAACAGTTAAAAAAGGATATCTTTGATTTTGGTCAAGGAGTAGATAAGCGATAAGCTAGGGAATAGTCCTTCTGGGATAGCTCTTAAATTTATCTATTCTGGATTGGATCTAAAGTGTAATGCACTAGAGGATTGGTTGCTTTGAACAACTCATGTATTTCGTTAATAAGTATCTAGAGGTGACTGGACAGAAAGTATCTGAAAAAGAGGTTGAGATCACCTTTAATCGTGATATTGCGATTAATGAAAGCCAAGCGATTACAGATTGTCAAAATAGTCAGGGAGTAATCTCACAGAAGACGATCATTAAAAACCATCCTTGGGTAGAAAATCTAGACGAAGAATTGAGTCAGATTGAAGAGGAACAAAGTAAGGCAATGAGCGAAGAAGACTATGCCAACCAACAAGGTGGTGAGTTAGATAATGGCGAAGAGTAAAGATTTCTGGAAAAAGCGCTTTGAGAAGCTAGAGGATGATACATATCGAAAGAGTCAGGCATATTACCAAGATTTGCAGAAGCAGTTCCGACGTACCACGAATGAGATTGAAATGCAGATTTCTTCCTGGTATTATCGGTTGGCTGATAACAATGAGATTAGTTATTCGTTGGCCAAGAAGTACCTTAACCGAAAAGAATTGAAAGAATTTCGTTGGACGGTTAAGCAGTATATCGAATATGGCAAAGATAACGCTTTGAATCAAAAGTGGATGAAAGAGTTTGAGAACGCATCTATTAGGGTCCATATCTCTCGTTTGGAAGCCATGAAATTACAGATGCAGCAACAGATCGAAAGGTTGTTTGTTGAGTATGAAGGTGGAACAAGGACGAGTAAACACTGTAGGCATATGGATGGAAAACACTTCCCATTGAGTGATTATAAGGTTAATGTGACAGCTCCTCCTTTCCATTGTCGTTGTCGAACATGTACGTGTCCTTATTTAGACGGCGTTTAAGCATGAACAATTTGATGAAAGAACGTTAAACTATATTAAGGGGGTAGAGAACATTGATTAAATGTCCATTGTTAGAGAAAGATATTGAAGAAGGAACATGTTTTGATATTCAAATGTGTGCAGAGCATATGTGTTCAATATATGATAATCCAGAGAATGTAAGAGAAGTTAAAGATTATGAAAAGATTTGCTTAGAATGTAATATGCACGATAACTAATACCACCAGTCAGTAAAATGATTCGGTGGTATTTTTATACTCAAAATTAGACATCTAGGAAACTAGTTGCTTTTTGCGAAGTCGCGGGAGGAAATACGGAGGTAAATCATTGAAAATATTATCAGCAACAGTAGATGAACGACCTAGCGAATGTTCGGCGTGCCCAATTTGCCATAAGGTTCGTTCAAGATCACCGTGTGGAATGGTGAAGACGGTAATTAAGGGTCATGCAGCTCAAGTAATTAAAGTTCCTGATTGTAGATGTTTATTGAAGGTAAGAAAGGCTTAGGTGATCCAAGTTTATCTCGTATTAAGGCGTAGCGTTATACGGGATATAAACTTCTGTATCGCAGTGGAGACACCACAATTAAAACTAAGCGATAGAAAGGAATAGCATGGAATTTTTAAAAGCAATACTCGGTGACAAGTATCCAGAGTTTGAAGCTGCTATCACAGCTCATAACGCACTACCAGAAAACAAGGAGAAACCGGTTAAACTTGCAGATCTTGGTGGTTGAGAATACGTAGGTGTTGGCAAGTACAATGCCGTGGTAACAGAAAGAGATGGCTACAAAGAAAAACTTGAAACCGCCGAAGGTACGATAACTGAACACCCAAGCATCCTGAGTGCTCGCATGGACATATGAGTTGGTGGAATTTAGGTTGGAAATCACATTAGTTGTTTTTCTCAAAGCTGAATTGAAAAGTAAATTCCAGTGCAGAACTTACAAGTGAAGATAGCGAAGATGTGGTTCTAACGAAAGATGGTTCTATTATTAAGGTTTTGCCAGATTATGAGCCAGACAGCCATCTTTTTAGTTATACCTATGTTAATGATTATATGGCATGTGGTTATTTAACATTAGGAATGACTACTCAATATTATTTTGTTGTAGATATTAGCACAAAGGAATTTATTCAATATGATTCTTATATTCCATTCGAGGGAACTCAGTATATCATTGTGACTGAAAAGCTCTCGGAAAAGTTCAGGAACAGATAACTAAATTATGGTCAAATTGTCTTGATGCTAGTGAACAACTTAAGTGAATTCCATTTCCAATGATATCCACTTCATTTATAGAGTTCCAACAAACGATAATACATTGTTATAGAAGAGAATAATTACATAAATGATGGGTATACTTCAAATGGATTATTGTAGGTATGAGAATGCCTTATGGCAACACCTTTTTAGAAAACAATAATATTAACAAATATAAATTATTTATTTTCTACGTGCATAGCGTTGGTCTAGGAACGCTATGATACAGATAATTAACGTAATAACGTCAATTATATCTGACAAGGATATAATAATCACCTTCTTTCGGGTATATTTCCCCCTGTTAGAACAATAACTATCCCTTCTCATACCTACAGAATTAGATTATCATGCTACATGAAATTTGTATATTGGAATCGTAATCTTATATTTTACAAGGAATGACACCTTGAAGGCACTTACATAGTAACAGATGAATATTGCTATAGACGATTACAAGTCACCTCCCAACTCCATCCTAATCAAGTGAAATGCTTAAAAGTACTAATGATTTATGTCTTAAACCTGTTCGAATCCCACCGTCTTCGCTCTAAACCCTAGATTATACTAGGTTTTTCTTTTTTGTGTTGCATTATTTGTTGCATAATATTTGAAAAATAGTTGTCGATAGCATTGTTGACTCGTTTTCTTTCCTCTGAAAATGTATAAGTACAAACCTTTTTCATTACGTAATCAGCATTCCAACCTAAGGTGCAGATGATTGCGACTTCGCAAAAATTACAAAATCTTGTAATTGCGATTATTCGGCAATGTTGGATTATAAAAAATCAAGCCCCTTGGATTTTACTCCTTGGGGCTTAGAAAATCAATTTATTCTCAAAATGAATTTTGCCTTTTCTTGAACGGTTCCATTATCGTATATCAAATAAACGGTAACTGTTTTACTTTCATTGTATAATGCATATGCCTCTTCATAGTTTGCGCCATTAGGTGTAGAATCTGGAAATTCTCCATAAGGCCATGGATAAGGTGTTCCAGCTTCTCCTTCTTCATCAAAAACTTCCATGCTTATAGATAAATCTCTTATATCCCCTTCATAAGCCAATCTCTCCAAATAATAATTAAATACAATTACTTGCTCAGGGTTTGTATTCACATATGTATTTCTGTAATCACTAGTCGTAACAGAAAAGAACGTTATCGTCCAAAGTCCATCAAATGTCCCGGCTTCTCCTAATGAGTAGTAATCTTTATTACTATCAACGACGGTAACAGCACAGGTGTACTTCTTGCTTTTGTATGTTGCGGATATTTTAACGAAACCTTCTTTTTTTGCTGTGATAGTTCCAGTTTTAGAAACACTTGCGACTTTTGTATTACTGGACTTCCAACTTATTTTACTTGCATTAATGCTCCCAAGTTTAAGTTTTAATGTTGAGTCTACTTCCATTGTGGCTTTGGCTTTGCTAAGCTTCAATGTTGCAGCCTCAATTCTATGAGGTGCTAATAAAACTAGGCATAAGCAGAATACGGTTAATAGTGAAAACAGTCGTTTCATAATCAATCCTCCCATATATTTACATATATATCAATATGGAAAATTATAACATTAAATGTTATCTATTACAATGAAATGAATAAAGATATTGTGTGTACAAGCCATGAATAGATAAGAAAGTCCAATATTACAATAATGTTGCACAAAGCGTGGACTTTTTTAATGTTTAGGGAACTGGGGATGAGAACAACAGTACATATTTGACGGGAAGTAGTAGATATTAAAGCTTTTTTTTTTATTAAAATTTCGTTTGACTTTTTTAATGTTATATTAATGGAAATCATATGAAATCCCCATAGAAGCAAATTCTTTCATGCAATATAATGGATGAAAAATGAGTTGTGTATTTGAACGAAAGAAGCAAAATTATTTAGAAGCTTTATTGAGTTGACTTTCTTTCATACAAATACAAATAGGAGGACGAAATGAGCAATATCATATTGAAAACGAAAGACTTAAACAAAAGTTTCAAATCAGGAACGCAGGAGCAACAGGTACTAAAAAATCTGGATATTGAATTTTATGAGGGGGATTTTACTGTTATTATGGGTTCATCGGGTGCTGGTAAATCGACCTTACTTTATGCATTATCCGGTATGGATAAACCTACAAGTGGATATATCCGTTTTTTTGATGCAGATATTGCAAACTTGAATAATGATAAGCTAGCTGTTTTTCGTAGAAAAAACTGTGGCTTTGTTTTTCAGCAGATGTTCTTGCTTGATAATATGAGTATTTTGGATAATATTTTAGCTAGTGGTTATTTAACTAGTGGTGATAAAAAATCAATTGTTGAAAGTGCAAAAGAACTATTACAAAAGGTTGGTTTAACTGAAATGATATGGAGAAAGTTTCCGACTCAGCTTTCAGGCGGAGAAAATCAACGTGCTGCGATTGTTCGTGCTTTGATCAACAAGCCTAGAGTTGTATTTGCAGATGAACCAACAGGAGCCTTGAACTCAGTAGCGGGAAAATCAGTCCTTGATGTTTTAAGTGATATTAACAAAGAAGGTCAAAACATTATTATGGTTACGCATGATTTACGTTCTGCAAGACGTGGAAACCGAATTCTTTATCTTAAAGATGGTGTGATTGGTGGCGAATGTAACTTAGGAAAGTACGTGAGTGGGGATAAGCAACGACACGAAAAGCTTCAATCCTTCCTTTTGGAAATGGGGTGGTAATGTGAAAAAATTATGGTTGCTTGCTACTGCAAATATAAGAAAAACAAAATCAGCCTCAACTACTTTGATTATTATGTTTATCATCGCAGCACTTCTTTTAAATACAGGACTCTTGGTTGTGTTTAACTATGGTAATTTTTATAGTGGACTGAAATCGGAGCTAAATACCTCCGATGCTTACTTTGCGCTACCAGATAAGCTCTATACAGAAGAAGTAAAATCCTATCTTACTCATAATGAGCATGTGAAGCAAGTACAAGTAAATGAAGGACTTTTACTTGATGCTGGTATTATATCTAAGGGGGAAGAAAAACAGTTCCCTATCATGTTTACCGATATGGATGAAACTAGGGAAATAAGTAAGTGGAAATTTGTTGGTGAACATTTACCAGCAGAAGATTTGTCTGTGTATGTTCCAGATATTTTTAAGGCAGTGAGTGGTTATCAACTGAATGACAAAATGGAGATAAAATACAAAGATCGAGTTACCAAGGAAGAAAAAGTTCTTTCATTTACAGTAAAAGGATATACGGAGGACATGTACTTTAGTTCAAAAGACACTGGTTACATCAGTTTTTACGTGCCAAGTGCTACCTATCAAGAGTTGAAGGATACATTAAGTCAACAAGAAGCTTTGATTCATATCGTATATACCAATCTTGATGATGTGAAGAACACATCAGCCATTGAAAGTGGGATTCGTGAAATACTGAATTTAAGTTCAGCTTCTTTAATGGCAGCTGATCCATCTACTATGCTAATAGCGATTGATAATGAGTTGATTGAACTATCACGTTGTATGATGGCAAGTATGATATCTGCAATGATGGTTATGTTTTCTTTGATTATCGTAATTGTCTGCTTATTAGTTGTTCGATTTCGAATTGTTAATAGTATGGAAGAGGATACTATGAAAATTGGGTCTTTGAAATCGGTTGGTTATACCAGTCGACAAATTATTTTGTCTCTGTTATTACAGTTTTCCTCGTTAGCTGCGATTGGTAGTCTTATTGGTTGTCTTCTTTCTTATCCTCTTCTTCCTGCAGTCTCGGCTGTTTTTGAGCAACAATCAGGGCTTAAATGGGAACAAGGATTTGATGGCATCATTACGGGAGGAGCGTTTATATTTTTACTTCTAATTGTTATGTTCATTGCATTGATCGCGGCCCGTCATATTAACAAGCTAAATCCAATCAATGCATTACGTGGAGAAACCATTGCCCATAAATATAAGAAAAATCATGTGCAGCTAGAGAATGCAGTTGGAAGACTACCATTTATACTTGCTTTAAAGTCTATGATGCAAAGCATGAAGCAGAACTTAATGATCATTGTGATTCTTATTGCAGTTGCTTTCTGTGGTACCTTTGGTGTCATTATGTATTATAATACAACAGTTGACACGAAAGCTTTTTCAGAAATTCCAGGAATGGAAATATGTAATGCAATCGCTGTACTTAATCCAGAAAAGGATCAAACAGAAACAGTAAAATTCATCGAATCTATGGATAAGGTTACGAAAGTACAATTTTTTGATGAAGTAAAATTAAGTGTTGAAGGTATGGAGGTTGCTGCCTATATCATGGATGATTATGATAAGAAAGCGACAAAGTTAGTGTATGAAGGCCGATATCCTAAAAATGAAAATGAAATAACACTTGCAGGTATTTTAGCGAAACGATTAGAAAAAAATGTAGGTGATACAATCACATTAAGTCATGGTGAGAAAAGCGAACAGTTTAAAGTAGTGGGATTATCGAATGGCTCTCAAATGGGTGGTCTAAATATCTCGATTCTCACAAAGGATTATAAACGATTAAAGCCAGATTTTAAGCAACAATCCTTGTATATTTACTTGGAAAAAGGTACCGATGCTGAACAATTTGTTACAACGTTAGAGAGTAAGCTAGATGAGAGTATCTTGCTTACTGCAGTTAATTTTGATAAGGGGATGGAAGAGGGTATGGCGTCTTATCAGACAATTGTAGCTGCAATGGGGTTAGCAATGCTTATCATTACTTTACTTGTAGTTTCTTTAGTTTTATACTTCGTTATCAGCTCGTCTGTAATTCGAAAAAAAAGGGAGCTAGGTATACAAAAAGCAATTGGTTTTACGACTCTTCAATTGATGAACCAGCTTTCTATTAGCTTTACGGTTCCAATTGTAGTTGGTGTCTTATTAGGAGCTTTGCTGGGAGCAATCTATACCAATCCAATGATGTCACTTGCTATGAGTGGCGCGG
>JAEZKD010000057.1 GCA_023415655.1 Bacillota bacterium
AAGCACATGATGGAGGTACATAGGATGAAATGCAGTATTTTTCCTTTGGATACATTAAAATCTTACAAATATTCGGTGGTCTTATCATTTTATCAAGGCAAATTATTATTAAGCAGGCACAGGCAGCGATCAACTTGGGAAACCCAAGGCGGGCATATAGAGCCGGGAGAAACGCCCCTGCAAGCTGCAGCCAGGGAGCTTGAGGAAGAATCAGGAGCAATAAGGTATCGTATTACCCCGCTGTGCGATTATGCAGCCGGGGAGGAGGGATCAATGGCCAACGGAATGGTATTTATAGCCCAAATAGAAGAATTGGGCGCAATTCCTGATTATGAGATGGCGGAGATATGCCTGTTTGAATATCTTCCGGAAAACCTGACCTATCCAGAAATAACGCCTTGCTTGTACAAGTATTGGCATGAAAGACGGGATTTACACCTATAAAGAAAGAGGGTCACGCATGATAAGTGCATGACCCTCTTTGCAATGTAATTACAGTTCAAATTTCCACAGACCATGGAGATTGCAGTACTCATACGCTGCAACAGCCTTGTCATCATGCAGGGCAAAAACGGCTTTGGGTTCTTCGCCTGGTTTGAGCATCTTGCGCTGCCCACCCTTTTCTGTTTGCAGGTAAATCCACTGAATCAGGTGGGCTTCTGTCATAGGATGAGCAACAGAACCCACCTCAACAGTTACCAAATCACCTTCCACTTTGACAACGGGCACATGCTTTTCTTTGGCCGCATCCACCGTGTTAGGGGTAAGTTCCTTCATTTTCTGGCCGCAGCAAGTCATGGGTGCACCGGAGTTATGGATCATTCCAACCAGATTGCCGCATTCTTCGCACAAAAAAAACTGCATACTGTCTACCTCCTTAATGAAAAGTTCTTTATTTATGGTAGCCGTTTGTCTGTAAAACGTCAAGAGATGAAAAAAACAAAATAAGTGTAATGAAATTTTGAAATAGTGTGATAGAATTGATCAAACGCTTTAACATTGGCATAAGGAGCTATGTATGTTGGATATAACTTCCTTGCAGCTGGGTTTACCGGAAGATATTTTGAAAAAAAAGTGGTCCGGGGATTTTAGGGGTGCATTGGATGCAATTGATGCCCGTTTGAACAAGAAACTTCCAGAAATGTTGCGCAAGCGCCTCGAATTGGAGAAGGAGATTATTCCCCGGCTTGCACGTGCTTATCCCCACAACAAGGAAAAAGCGTTGGAGATCATGCGGGGGCTGATTCCGGATTTTTCTGAAACAGAGTTTGAAACGCTGGAGAATGACAATTGGATCGATTTTTTGTATGTTGACGGGGAGAAGCGTTATTTTGTGCGTTTTCACCGAACACTTTTAAAAGTCCATCCTGATATCGCCAAGCGTGCGGGAGTTCCATTGTCTCCATCTAGCCCGTTGCTGGATGATGTTATCAAAGAGATGAAGGAAAAAGGATCGCTGACTTATCATTTTCATATACGCTGTACATTTAAGATTCTTGAAAAGGGTTTTCATGAAGGCGAAACATACAAAGTGCATTTACCTTTGCCTGCATTGTCAGCGCAAACAGAGAATGTGCAAATGATAGCAGCTTCACCAACCCCTTTTTTTGTTGCAGATGAGAGACATCCTCATCGAACTGCTTATTTTGAAGCAACACTGATGGAAAATAAGCCCTTTGTGCTGGAGTATACCTATGATAATACCGTAACCTATGTGGACCTGAAAAAGGAACCTAAATCAACAATGCCTGTATATACCCGCTGCCCGGCACCTTGTGATGATGATTTGTCAGAATGTGCTCCCCATATTCTTTTCACCCCCTATATCAAGTCGCTGCTGGATGAAATTCTCTCAGGGGATGAGACTCCTCTTCAAAAGGCTAGAAAAATCTATGATTTTGTAACCACAAGGATTACGTATTCTTTTGTACGCTCTTATTTGACATTGGAAAACCATGTAGAATATACAGCAGTGAATCTAAAAGGCGACTGCGGATTGCAAGCGTTGTTGTTTATCACCCTTTGCCGTGGAGCTGGAGTACCGGCCCGTTGGCAATCAGGGCTTGCAGCAGAGCCTGATTCCATTGGCAGCCATGACTGGGCACAATTTTATGTAGCGCCTTGGGGTTGGTTGTTCTGTGACTGTTCCTATGGCGGTGCGGCATGGCGAAAGGGAAATTTGGAGCGTTGGGATTTTTATTTTGGAAATCTTGACCCCTATCGCATGGCTGCCAATGCCGCATATCAGGCAGTATTTGACCCACCTAAGAAATACCTGCGTGCAGACCCATATGACAGCCAGGATGGCGAGTGTGAAACACCATTCAGAGGGCTTATGGGCAGTGAATTTGATACGGACTATGAAATGGTTTCTTGGTCGAAGGATTGATAGCAATACATTTTGCATATAAGCACAAAACCGCCCTGAATCATCAGAGCGGTTTTGTGTTAGTGAACAGATTTGCTGTTGCAGGCACCGCAGCTGTCACAGGAGGGACATCCGACGCAGGCACAGCCCTTTTTCTTTGACCGAATCATATGATAAACGGTGTAGCCAAGGGCACCGAATACAACTATGGCAACCAGGATGGTTCCCATTCCATCAACTCCTTTCAGGAGGGACAGTTAGGCTTTGTTTCCGGCCGGCATAGCCTTATGGCCGGATTTTGTGTCAGTGTTTCTAAAAATCAGCCAGAGAATACAGCCCATAAGGGCCAGGGCAATGATCTGCCCCACACCAAATGCCGCGCCAGCAAAGATTAAGCTGCCAAGCTGGTTTATCAGGAAAGCGCATACATAAGCCAGAACGGTTTGATATCCTATGGCGATCCAAGTCCATTTTTTATCACCCATTTCTCGGTGAATGGCACCAATGGCTGCAAAGCAGGGGGCACACAAGAGGTTGAATACCAGGAAGGAGTAGGCGGTAACCTGAGTGAAGGCCGCCTGCAGCTGGGGCCAGATTTCCGCTCCATCTTCCGCCACCTCGGCAACACCGTACAGGATGCCAAAGGTGCCAACCACATTTTCCTTGGCAGTGAGGCCTACAAGTGTGGCCACGGCAGATTTCCAATCCCCCCAGCCCAGG
>JAEZKD010000109.1 GCA_023415655.1 Bacillota bacterium
GTATTATATCATAATAACAAATATTTACAATGCATATATCCGGATAGAATTACTTCATGGAAATCAGCAGTAAAAAGGCTGTTATATCATCTGAATTCATATTTCATAGCATACGATATTTGATAACTCCATGGCAAAGTTATGTATATGTATCTACGGTGCTATAAAACAAATGATATGGCAGCCTCTTCTTATTAACTCTTTTTATTAACTCTTCTTATTAACTTTTCTATTTATAGAATATTCAATTTATCAATGATCAACTTTTTACTCTTCATCTTGTAATGCATCGTAACCATGTTCTTTGGTACGAATCTTAATGACATCTTCAACATCATATATGAATACTTTTCCATCGCCAATTTTTCCAGTATAAAGAACCTTCTGAACCGTATCAATCAATACTTCGGTGGAAATCTTACAGATTACAACATCGATTTTAATCTTAGGAAGTAATCTTGTTTCCATTGGTGCCCCTCTAAAGTAAGTCTGATGACCTTTTTGCATACCATGACCAAAGACATTCGTCACTGTTAATCCAGTAACACCAAGTTGTTCAAGTGCATCCTGAAGCTCTGAGAACTTGGTCTGATTTGTAATAATGGTTACTTTTGTAATCTTTGCACCTGGATGTTCTTTGCGAACCACTGGTATCGCAACATCTTCTTTCACTGTTGATTTTGTATCAAGGATTTGTGGCTTAGTCCCATCATAATAGGATTCAATCTCTGTTGTTACTGAAGCAAAGTCAGGATAAGCTTCATTCCCATGCTCACCAATGTCAAGACCAGCAATTTCTTCCTCACGGGATACACGAATTCCTACGGTCTTTTTAAGTACATACCATACAAGAGCGGAAGTAGCAAATAC
The DNA here is from genome assembly GCA_023415655.1 of Bacillota bacterium. GTDB lineage: Bacteria > Bacillota > Clostridia > Lachnospirales > Lachnospiraceae > Lachnoclostridium. The sequence continues at coordinate 871 of JAEZKD010000109.1, forward strand.
AAACGCACCAACAGCTACTATACCAATTAATTGTACACCTAATAATTTAAATCCGCCGCCATAGAAAAGACCATTCTTTGAGGAAAGACTTGTAACACCTTCTTTCGCAAACAAACCAACAAAAATCGTTCCTAACGTACCACAACCTAAATGAACCGAAGTTGCTCCTACTGGATCATCGATCTTTAATTTATCAAAGAACATAACTGCAAATACAACGAAGATACCTGAAATTGCACCAATCAATAAGGAGACCTCAATCGAAACATAAGCACAACCACCAGTAATTGCAACCAAGCCTGCAAGACAGCCATTGATTGTCATACCCAAATCTGGTTTTCCAATAAAAATCCAAGAAGTTATTGTTGATGTTAGTACCGCTGCGATTGCTGCTGTATTCGTTGTCATAAGAATGTGAACAACATCACTAGGATTTTGAAAACTCATCGTTGAACCCGGATTAAATCCAAACCATCCAAGCCAGAGAACGAACAAACCAATTACCGCTAAGGACATACTATGACCTGGAATTGCTTTTGCTTTCCCATCTTTGCCATATTTACCAATACGAGGGCCAAGAATCATTGCTCCGGCAAGTGCTGCCCAGCCGCCAACCGAGTGAACTACGGTATCACCAGCAAAATCCATGAATCCAAGATCTGCAAGCCAGCCACCACCCCAAATCCAATGACCGATGATAGGATAGATTACAAGTGTAAGTACAAAGGAGAAAATAATAAACGATACATATTTCACACGTTCAGCAACCGCACCTGAAACAATCGTGGCTGCTGTTCCACAGAAAACCAACTGGAAGAAAAATTTACCCCAGAATGGAACATTGGATGTTAAGGTGCTATCATAATAAGACAGGTCACTACTTCCTAAGATAAAAATATGATCTGTTCCAACAAACGGGTTGTCGCCCCCAAACATCAACCCCCAACCTAACAATAAAAAACCTAGTGAGGAAACTGCGAAAACAATAAAGTTCTTTGATAAGATATTTACTGTGTTTTTGGATCTTGCAAATCCAGCCTCCACCGCTGCAAAACCAAGATTCATAAAGAAAACTAAAATAGCTGCGAGAAGTACCCAAAACGTGTCAAGAATCATAGTCGTATTCATGTATCCACCTCCAAAAAGAATAATAAAAAAAAGAGCCAAGACGTTGTTTGAACGCCTTCGCTCTCTTTATTATTTCCTAATGCTACCATATGTGTTAATTAATGTCAACTACTTTTTTCACAAATTTTTCTACTATTTTTCTCACTATATTTTATCATTTTTCTAGGCTTTTTTTATCACAATTTTTAGAAAAATGAACTAGCTTTATAGCGAGATATCCTCACTTTTTGAGACAAGATTCCACCCCATAAAGTTGCAAACCCTAACTTTCTATTAATACCAAACCATCTTTTCTACTGCTAGGTTTAACATAGCAATAATATAATCAGATAATAAATTATACCAGAAACACTCCTACCGCCTATCGACAATATTAGAGGTGTTAATCCAAAGATACTGGATGACACAAGTCCCTTCAACTTCCATGTAAAAGAAGTTAAAAAAATGATAGTAAACGTTTCATTCTCCATCCTTTTACTATCATTTTCTTTGACTTAATTATCTACTGATATTAACTTTTCTACATTTCCCTTTCATTGTCCTCTTTGGAAGTTCCTCAAGCACTAGCTTTCCCTTCCCATTAAGGATTTCCACATAGGTAATACTTTCACGAATATCAATCACACCAATGTCTTCTTGCCCATTGATGCCTTCGATTCCACAAATGGTTCCTACCACCTCACAGGTTCGAAGCTTCGATTTACGTCCCCCACTAATCGTAAGCTTCATGATATCTTTCTGAAATACTTCACCCTTTTTTTGTTTTCGTTCCTGTTTGATTTCTTGGGCTGCTTTAAACTTGGCTTCATATCCTTGTTCTTGACATTCTTGCTTGGTTGGTACTGGTACTATTGTAATCTCAGTTCCAGTAAATGACTCTATTGCATCTAACATGCGTTTTTCTTCTTCTTTGATAAAGCTGATCGCTTTTCCACTTTTCCCATTACGTCCTGTTCGTCCAATTCGATGTACATAGGTTTCCTTCGAGGTTGGGAGATCATAGTTAATGACATGTGTGATTTCTTCAAAATCAACTCCTCTCGCTGCAACATCCGTTGCAATCAGATAGCGAAACCCTCTGGTTCGAAACTCATCAATGGTTCGGATTCGTTGTTTTTGATCAATCAACCCATGAAGCATACCACACCAAACTTTTTCCTTTTTCAATTTGTAATAAAGTACCTCAACCATTTCTCTGGTTCCACAAAAGATCATAGCATTGGCAGGGTTTTCTTTATATAGCATCGATAAAAAAGATTCAAATTTATTCTCCTCGGTCACGAAACACCCTAGTTGTTCGATAGTATCAACCGTCTCGGTGTCACTCTCTATTTTTACTTCGACTGGAGCATTCATAAACTGCTCACTTAATTGTAGCAATTCCTCTCCCATCGTAGCTGAGAATAGCATGGTAATCTTCCTCTCAGGTAAATATGTTAGGATTTTCTTTACGTCCTCTAAAAATCCCATATCTAACATTAGATCCGCTTCGTCTATAATGACATATTTTACTTGATCACATTTGAGCGTTCCACTTTCACAATGATCTAATACACGCCCAGGAGTACCCACAACAATATGTGATTTTTGCTTTAACGTTAACGCTTGTTTATCAAAGGGAAAGCCACCAAATACTACAGGAACTTTGATTTTTTTCATTCGACCTATATTAAAAATCTCATCCTTTACTTGATAAGCTAATTCTCTGGTCGGCTCTAATACGATTGCTTGTGGTGCATTCTCTTCCCACACAATCTTCTCACACAATGGAATCGCAAACGCAGCTGTTTTGCCACTTCCTGTTTTGGACTTTGCAATCACGTCTTGATTGTTCAATGCAATTGGTATTACCTGCTCCTGAATTGGAGTTGGTACTGTATAGTTAAGCCTTGATAACGCCAGAAGAATTTCTTCACTCAGGTGATATTGTGCAAATTGGTTTTCCTTCATTTATTTATGTCCTTTCAAAGTAGGTGAAGATGATACTTGATTCAACCTCATTTCATTCTTTCGTTTTCGTTATGAAAAGAATCTTCAAATTTTGTTACACTATGCAAAATAGTCAATCTACACTATACATGATGGTCATATAAAATACAAGGACTGATTCCTTCTTAAAAGATGAATGTCGTATATTCATTGCAATAGATTGGTTGATACCACTCGCATAATATGTATGTAGATTAATTTGTTGTAGTAATGAAACACAATACTTTCAGATTAATTTCCTCATCCAGTGAATCACATAATCTGCTACTTCCTTCTTACTCTTTCCTGTAATGTCAAACGTTTCAAATACTGTATCCCCAATATGATCATGCTCCATGAAATATTGATTATAATCCACCGAACTTTGTATCCAGTTTTCATCTGTAATTTGTCTTCCCTCTTGCATACGTCTACGCAGTTCTTGTTCATCACAAACGAGAGCAAGACAATGGATATCACGAAAGAAACGTTTATGGTAAGTATGTTTGAGTCGGTCTAGATTCCCTGCCATTGCCCACATCACTGGTAACCCACATTGCATGAGATCCGATGATAAGCTTTCCATTTGTTCAACGTGTGCAGCCCAATCCTCGCTCGTCTCACTAGGCATAAAAGTAAAATAATCTGCATCCAATATAATAAAATTCGTATCTCTTTGCTGTAACTCCAACGCTGTTGTTGTTTTCCCAACCCCACTACATCCAGTTAAGATAAATAACGGCAATGCCTTTGATTTCCAAGTGTGCCCACACTTTGGACATCTCACTACTGTTTTATCTTCCTTTCTTACTTCCTTATCCCAATCATAATTCCCACAATTAGAGCATATTCCTATCATTGTGATTCTCTCCCTTTATCTAGAGTAATAAATTATTTTATTTGCCAAATAGATAAAAGGTTTATGTCCACTCCATCTTTAGACCTAAATCTTTGGCTAAATAGTAGTCACAAAAGTCAATCTTACTTCTCTAATCAACCATACTACAAATTAGCTCTGTTATCAATGACCATCTCTTAGAATTAGTAGAATATAGATATTTATTAAATTTTTAATAATACTTACCAAAATTTTCATTGATTTATTCGACAAATTTCACTATAATATTCACAGATTCGATACATTCCACTATAAAACTACATATAATGTACAGAAAGGATACTATGATTAGAATAATTTCAGATACCTCAACTTTATACTCTGTCAGAGAAGGGGAAGAATTGGGGATTTATATCTCTCCATTGTCAGTGACAATCAATAATCAAACCTATGAAGAGTTTGAAGACATTCAAACGGAGGAATTCATTGATATTATTAATGAAGGACATATTCCTTTGTCCTCTCAACCTGCAGTTGGCCGTGTCGTAGATTTATACAACCGCTTCCCAGAGGATGAAATCTTAAATATTGCTATGGCAGATGGCTTGTCTGGTACCTATAATTCTGCAGTATTAGCCAAAGATATGGTAGAACATAAGGATAGGATTCATGTAATTAACTCCAAAACGCTTTGTGGACCTCACCGTACCTTAGTACAATATGCAAAACAATTAGCAGATAAGCATTTCAGTATTGCAGAAATCAAAGCGAAATTGGAGCCAATGATTGAGTCCTCTCGCTCATTTTTAATTCCTTCCGACTTTGATTATTTAAAGCGTGGCGGACGTCTTAGTACCTTTACTGCACTTATAGGGAAAGCAATTCACCTTGTCCCAGTCATGACTTTGACCAAAGATTGTAAACAGCTTCATAACTTTACGATCAAGAGAAACTTTTCCAAGGCAGTCCTTGAAATCGTACGAAGCTTTCAAGAGGATAAAGTCGGAGCAAACCATAAGTTGTTTATATCTCATTCCTTAGCACCTTCCTTGGCAGATACAGCACGTAAGCTATTAATGGAAGCCTTTCCACAGACTGAGATTTCACTTTTCAAGCTAAGTCCTGCCTTTACAACACAAGGTGGACCTGGATGTGTTGCTATACAATCTATTTGTATGCCGTCTAATATATAACTTAAACATCGCATATGCTAGTCCGTGGTATAGCCTGCGATTACATAAGAAACGTTGGTTTCATATATTCATTCGAGTTGTCTAGTCTTTCAATATTCAAATGTTGGGGACTTTAGCTAGAATAGATACATGATACCAACGTTTCTTTTTGATTAAAATTAATATTGGCATAGATATCTCCTTCTATCTTGTGAAATATTTGTTTACAGATATAGACCAAGATCACTCCCCTTTTGAGAACCAATATAAAACAAAACCGACAAGAAGAATACGATATTGAACATAAACATGAAATCTGCTACTATCAAATTATAAATTCCAAAATTTAGAAATTTTGATAGAAATATAAAATACGATTGTATCTATAGATGTAATACTAAGAACCCCTCATGATCGATCGATTTCTTGAAGGTCCAAATAGCTAAGGAGCAATTTTTTTAAAAGGAGGTGACTATATGCCAGAAATAAAAACTTCAAAAAGCTTAACACAGGAACAGGAAGAAATGATAGATGCATTATTTACTTATGATACCTCCAAGATCGATTTAGCTTTTTCTTTTACACCTCAATTTGAGAATGAAATCAGTGAGGATCAGGTTCAACAATTAATTCATAGAACCATGAAACTTAAGGATAAAGAGGATTTAACAAAGAAAAAATCACCTAAAAAGAATAAGAAAGTTAGTTTTCAACCTTTTGTTCTTACTCCTTTCATCAAAGTAGCTTGTATCGTATGCATCTTTCTTTTACTCACCTCAACAAGTGTTTTGGCAGCAAGTATTCTTGCACCCTCCTTTGTAAAAACCTATATTCCTGGTGGTAATGTAATTATCAATACTCTCTATGGTTCATCAGAACAAAAGGAAGATAGTAACCAAGCTCCCCCATCCTATCAAGTTCTAGAACAGCCACTTACTCTAACCCAAGATGGTTATACCGTTTTGTTACTCCAAGTAATATATCATGATAAGTCACTTGACGTTACTTATAAGACAACATATAGCGATGGGAAACAACTCTTTGATTTTGAGAATAACCTCTCTTACTATGTGCTTAAAGTTAAACAAGTAGATGGAAGCTTTGTTGATTATGAAGATGTAAGCTTTGACCTTCGAGAAGCTGAAATTGAGCATCATCTCATTTTCCAAGTCAATCAGTTGGAAGAATGCGAATTCATTCTACAAGAAATCAAACAAGTGGAAGAACAGATCGATACGGTGAATTCTGGGACCTATACCAATGTAAAGGAAGAAGTCATTTCTCCTGAACTTTTCAGATACTCACTCTCCAATCTTCCGTTAAACAATGCTAAACAAATTAAAACCTTATCAAGTCAGGAGAATGCCGTAACATCGAATGAGATTACACTGCTTGCAGAAAGCTCTTATCAGAATGGTGTACAACATATTGGAATTTCCTTTGAGAGTAGTAATTTGGATGAAACAATTGAAAGTTATGGATATGTGTCAGACCAATATACGCAATCCGTTGACTTTGTAGATGATCTTGGTAATAGCCATTCATTTTTGAATGAGGCGAATGCCTTTGGAGAACGTAATTATTTTGAATTACAAACTTCCACACCACTTTCTGGCATACTAAGTATTCCATTTCTTACGATTGAGAAACAGCTCAATACAACGTTTGAGTTTGAGGTCCCAGCACCTGGAGTGAAATTAGCATTGAATCTCCCAATCAACAGTTCTGAACTTTCCATGATGGTTACTGAAATTGAATGTGGTACTGAACTTGTAGATGGTCAATACTCTCTCATTTTGCACATTGATTTTCCAGAGGATACCGATACCAAACGTTTGAAAGTAATAGAAAGTTATCTAAACTGCTTATTAGAATCTAATCAAGGTCGTTTCTACAGCGGTGGTGCCTTACTACTTAACTCAACAAGGATGGAATGTAAGATGTTAGTACCATCACATACAAAAAAAGCTTCCATCACTCTGCTTAATATACTTTGCAGAATTGAAGGAAATTGGGAACTTCCAATTCATATGAATCAAAAATAATTTGTCTATTAGGAGGATCTATTCATGAAATACAAGCTACGAATTAAAATAATAATTGCAATTGTTTTTTCCTTTCTTTTTGCAACCACAAGCTTAATCCCCAAAGAGATTGCTTACGTCTTTGCAGCACAAACCAAAAGTATCACAATTGCAAATCAGCCTTATCAGCTATATACAGGTGATACTTACTCTTTTCGGGCAACAACCAGTGGATTCCACTCATCAAAGCTTGTATGGTATTCTTCGAACAAAAAGGTGGCTACCATCGATTATCATACCGGAATCCTAAATGCCAAAAAAAGTGGAACTACTAAAATTACTGTAAAAGATAAAGATAGTGGAATAAAATCTCAATTGACTATTACTATAAAGGCGGCAACCAAGCAGAAAGCAGAACGAACAAAAGCAACCTATCTTTCTGGCCTAAACTTAAGCAAGATCACAGATGAATACTATACTACAAAAAAAGAAGAGTTTATCGACACTACACGATTTCTTCTTTACATTCAAAAAGATGTGATACTTCCAGTCAATATTGTTGACACCTTCAATCACTTCATGAATTTGATGGAAGCGGAAACCAAAGACAGTTTTTACCCAATGAATTATCACACTCAATCCTCCAACTACATTCTCACCGTCTTAGATTCTACTTTTAAGAATGCCAAAGAACTAAAAAAACGTGCAACCTCTCAAGATAAAATAATAATCTTAATAACAAATGATCCTAACACTTATTCACAATCCTATGGTTCCTTTGGCTGTATGATTAATACGTACAATAATCCACTGAGTGAAACTGAGCTGCCGAGTGAGTTATTGAACCATTTTCTTTATACTTTACTTTCCCGCAATGGTACGCAGTTAACAAGCTGCCTATCAGATGGTTATATTAACTACTATAAAGAAAAACTCCTATCAAACAATACCATCTTTAACTCGTCACATGATTATTACGCTACCATGCAGGGATTACGTGAAAAGATAGAATCTTATTCTATCGAGAAGTTATTTATCAATGCGAGTGCTGGGGATGAAATTTCAAAGTTAGGTTATCGGATCGTTACTTACCTTATGGAGACCTACGGTACACATTCTTTCAAACAGTTCCATCGTTCTTTCAGTTTAATTAGATCGAATGCAACCACAATTAAATCAGAATTGAATACATTAAAACAACAGTTTGGTGATAATGTTCTTACTGAGTTTAGTGATTGGTATGGCAATCATCGAACACAATTTAATGATGAAGATTTATCCCTCTACGGGGATTGGATGATTAATGAATATGGATACCTATATAAATATTTTGGAGATGATTCTGAACTTGTTGTTCCAGATACTGTTTGCAGTATTGAACCAACTGCATTTAAAAACTGTGATACTATAAAAACCATTCAAATTCCAGATACCGTAACCTCCATTGGAGGGGGAGCTTTTTTGGATTGCAAAAACCTTGTTAAAATCAAGCTACCAAATAGAATCACAAAAATCTATGTGAATACGTTTGATGGGTGTAGTAGCCTAAAAAAAGTTGTATTACCTGAAACGGTGATGGAAATCTTAAGTTGTGCTTTTGCTTATTGTACCTCTTTAGCAAACATTGAATTACCAAATGGATTAACAACGATCGGTGGATGGGCATTTGTAGGTTGTTCCAAACTTTCCTCAGTTTCTTTACCTGAAACTTTAAAGTCCATTGGACCGAGTGCTTTCTCAGGATGTAACATCACAAAGATTACAATTCCGAAAAGCGTAACAGAAATCGGTGACAATGCATTCGGTAGCAATCCGAAGCTAACCATTTACGGTGTAAGTGGATCCTATGCAGAGGTTTATGCAAAACAAAATAACTATAAATTTGTTGCTAATAAATAGTAATTTTTTTTCTTAATAATAGAAAGGGGGTTAGAGATGTGCAAGAAGAATTAATCGTTCATGGTTTAAAAGCCAAAGATGAATATTATCTTGAGATGCTAATGAGGCTATATGGTAAACTAGTACAATACGTCATTAAAAAGCTATTAGGTCCAAATGATTTGGAAGCAATGGAAGAATTAGCGAGCGATACCTTTTTTACCATTTGGAAAAAAGCAGAATTGATTGATTTGAAAAAAGGTTCGCTTAAGAATTTGCTTTGCTTAATTGCGCGCAATCTAACCCTCAATTACATTAAGAAAAAAAAGAAACAAAGTGAATATCTGATTACTAAAGAACTCGTTGAAATTGAAGAAGCAGATGTATCTCTTACATCTGCTCCTTTGGGTTCTCCTGATTCAATTCTTTTAGCCAATGAAGGTATCTCTGAGATTCTTAGCGTCATCCAACGTCTAAAAGAACCAGATAACCAGATTTTTATGCTTCGCTACTTTTATGAACTAGAGATTGACGAAATCGCAACTTTCCTACATATGAAACGAGAACAAGTAGATAACCACTTAAGCCGAGGTCGGAAGCAATTAAGAAACCATTTATCCCATCTTATTAAGTAGTGTTAATCATTCTTCCATCAACGGAAGGGTTTATTTGTCTTGTTTTATTCTTCGGCTTGCGATATACGATATAGGGAGTAAAAATACCCTTGATTTTGCATTAATTCCTCAAAGCTTCCTTCTTCAATTACATTACCTTTATTCATCACATAGATCTTATCAAATTTACTCAAGGTTGACTCATGGAAGCGATGTGTTACTATGATTCTTGTTAAGCCTTCAATATCTAGTATCTTATGCTCCACCATCAAAGCAGTCTCATTATCTAACGCTGCAGTTGCTTCATCCATAAGAAGGACTGGTGTCTCTCTTACGAGACATCGAGCAATGGATACTCTTTGTTTTTCCCCACCAGACAGATTACAACCACCTTCACCACATAGATAATCTTGTCCTCTATCTGCGATCAAGGAGGAAAGACCTGCTTGTTTGATTGCAGCTTTTACCTTATCCGCCTGATAGGTTTGAAACATAGTGATGTTGTTCTTGATTGTGCTGTCAAATAAAAAGACATCCTGCTGAATGATGGAGACTTGATTATAAAGGCTGTCTAAATCAACGTCACTGATTGGATTCCCATCTATCTTAATCTCTCCACTCGTTTGTTGGTGAAAACGAAGAAGGAGTTTTAATATCGTTGATTTACCAGATCCACTTCCACCTACAATGGCATAGCTTTTCCCTTTTTCAAAGGTCATCGTTACGTGTTGCAGTACCTCATTCTCTTCCTCATAGGAGAAAGAAACATCTGATAGCTCAATTTGATGCTCAAAACTTTCTAGTATGATTCCTTCCTTATTCTGTTCTTTTTGCTCTACAAGTTCAGACAACCGAGTAATTAATTTCTTTGCAGCGTTACGTTCACTTAACTGTGGAGCTAATCTACGTACTGGGATTAAGATATAATCACCAAGTTGAATAAATGCAATTACCATACCAATCGACATATCCCCTTGGAAGGCATAATAAAAGCCAAGACCATAAATTAAAACATTTACAATAATAGAGGATATATCCCCATAAATACTAACCGTATCAGAAGTCACACGTCTAGCTTCTTTGGTCTCTTCTAGGCTTATATTCTTTTTTCGAAAGATATCAAGTACTTCTCTCTCCGCTTTAAAACTCTTAATGACAATAAACCCATTCAATAAATCCTTTACCTGTGATACAAATCCTCTATTCTCTTCTGAGGTTTCTTTTTCTTTTTCAATTAATTTTTGCCCATATTTCATAGAAAGTAAAATACAAATAAGAGAAGCCAATATCAAAGGAAGGGCTAGTTTTGGATAGATACATAAAGTACTTATGGACGCTGTGATGTAGAATAAACAGGTTAAAATTAGATCTAGTGTTCCACCCAAATAATTCATTTCAATAGAATTTAAGTCATTGGAGAATCCAGAGATAATCTTAGAGGATGATTCATTGTTAAATTGCGAGATAGACTTACTGAGTAATTTTTCGAAGATGTAATCTTTATATTGTGACAATGCTTTTTTTATGTACTTATTTTTATAATTACGTCTTGTAAAACTAAATAAACCATAGATTACCAGATAAAAAACTAAGATATAACTTCCTCTTTTTAGAATATCATTGTCTTGAAATTCCACTGCTTCAATAAATTCTCGTAACATAAAAGCAAGCATAATATTAAGAATTGCACATAGTACCAGTGATAAAAGTGTCATAACAAAATTGAATCGATTGTTTTTGTAAAACTGTTTTGTTCCTGTGAATCTCATTTTCATTCTCCCTTATACATAGATTATGCTATCATTTCAGACGATAAGTATTTGCCATCTGCTCTTACTTAGGATTTCTCTTGAATATGGACCATAAGGTTTCTTTGATTACAATATCTTTTGCTATCTTATTTTTATCAATCCTCTCCTAAACGATATTATACCATATAATGTTAATCATGCAATCTCATGATGGGTTAATTTATAATCTTATGATTGGTGAATTTGTAATTTATGATAACTGCGTTTGTAATTTCATGATAGGTTAACTTGCTATTTCATGATAGATTGATTTGCAATTTTATGATTGGTGATATGTTTCTCAATCTTTCATATATACAATACGCTTAACAGGAATCACTACAATACAAATAAAAGACGATCCATTTATCTGACCGTCTTTTGCCTAATTTATTCTTATACTTTCTTATGGCTTTTTATGTAACTATATCTTATCTTTACAGATGGAATAATAAACGCAGTGTTTTAATTCCTTATGATAAAAGATGTCCTCTTCTTTGTTAATCCGTTGCATCTTGCACTTTTCCAACACATGAATACTTGCTTTATTTTCAACAAATGCTCCGGCGATGACTTCTTGAAACCCTTTTTCAAACAGGTCATTGATTGCAGCTAAAAGTGCTTCGGTTGCATAACCATGATTGTGGTAATCTGGATGAATGACAAAACCAAGTTCAATCTTATCTTGTTCCATCATAACATCATTGAGAAATCCAATCAGTTTCTCATCCAAATAAATTCCAACTTCATAATGATCCTTTGACTTAGACCATGCTTGAAGTTTTTGAAACATTTGGATTGCTTCCTCCTTAGAATTAAACTCAGGTATCATAAAGGTTTCTTTGATTGTTTCATTGGTCAATAACCGAATCATGTCCTCTTGATCATGATCACGATAGGACCTTAATATGAGTCGTTCTGTTTGGATCATATCTACTCCATTCTTAATGTTATTCCCCTTGATAACATCCTTTTTTGACTGCTATCAAGGTGGAATTCCATCATAAATAATCAATTTATGAAAAACACGATTTCTCTTGGTTCATCCTTACCAATCAATCCTTATGCTATCTACTTACTTATAAGGTCTGAATCAATACTTCTAATTCTTCGGATAATCGTTTGGCGAGTTCAAAATCAGAATCCTTCAAAGCAATTGCGATCCTAACTTCTAGCTCCTTCTTCTTTTGCTCACGTTCGATGTAATCTTTATCAAAATGATTCTCATAAATCATCTTTCTGAATTTACGTATACTCATTTTACGAATTGATTTATCCTCTATTAGTAAGACATAATCCATGCAATTCGCAATGGTATAAAAATCATGAGATATCATAAATATCGCACCTTGATAATGATCAATTGCTTTCTCAAGTGCAACCTGTGCATACGTATCTAGATGGCTGGTTGGTTCATCCAAAAGTAACAAATTGGTTTTCGTAGCTGATATCTTAGCTAGCTGAAGAAGATTCTTTTCTCCCCCGGATAACAAGCCTATCTTTTGAGTCATGAGCTCTGTTTCAAAGCCATATCGGCTGAGATAAGAGGATACCTCATCATACGTTGTAAATCCAGCTTGTAAAAACTCTTCTTGAATTGTATTCGATTCATTTAACACTTCACCTTGTAGCTGAGATAAAAAGCCAACCTTTGCTCCATCAGCTATCTCAATAGCTGGATTTTGGTTCTTATAAATATCACGCAACAATGTTGTTTTCCCAGTACCATTTGGACCAATGAGTGCTACCTTATCGGTTGCTTTGATCTCAAAGCTTGCGTTTTCCAATAAAACCTCTTGAAAGGACACACTGTAATCCTTTACTTTTAGAATAACTTCATCCTCTATAGAATCCGCAGATTGAAACTGAATGTCAGGTTGTTTGATATCTACAAATGGTGCCTTGATTCTTCGCGCTTCCAATCGCTCTAGTAAAGATACGCGAGCATTCAATGCACGTCCTCTGGAGGCACAAGTATAATAAGTTGAATTCGTTCTTAGCTTGTCGACAATTTTCTGATTTCGTTCAATCTCTTGGGCTTCGTTATATGCAATTTCTTGCAATTCAATCTTAGTCTGTAATAAGGAGAAATTATAATCAATGTACCTTCCGTTAAATTCTTGGAGTTCCTTATTCTCAAGATGAAGAATTTTATTAAAGCAATGATTGAGTAGATATCGGTTATGTGTGATAACTAACATCATTCCCTTGTGCGAGTTAATCAAATTCTCCAAAGATGTGAGATGATCAAAATCTAAGAATACATCTGGTTCATCCATAATCAACAAATTCGGTGAGGTTAACATTTCTTTCATTACTTGAACTAGCTTAAATTCCCCACCACTTAATTTGGAAACCGATAAGTCAGCATGCTTGCTTAAATTAGCAAGACTTAATTTCTTCGTTATATTACTTTCAAAGTCGTCTCCGCCAATGGCATCAAACGCATCCAACGCTTGTTGATATTGTTCAAGCAATGCATCCAGTTCTGTTGCATCTTCCATCTTAGCACAGATGGATGCAATCTCATGCTGTAGCTTAAGAAAATCTTGAGCTAGATATTCGTACACCGTTACATCTTTCATAGAATCCAATGCTGAGAACTGACTCACATAACCAATTCTTAACCCTTCACTGATTTCTAGCTTTCCGTCATATAAGTAATTGTCAGGGTTCATAATTAAGTCAATCAATGTACTTTTCCCTGTGCCACTTGTGCCAATTAAGGCGCAATGTTGATCCTCTTCTAGTGTAAATGAAATTTTATGATATAAATCCTTTTGCGGAACCGAAAAAGATAGTTGTTCAACTTTTATCATGTGATAGCAGTGCTCCCTTCAAAGTTAGGTTAACTTAAGATAGTTTAACCATTGCATTTTTTGATGATTGAAAAATTAAGAGGCTGTCTTAACAAAACCTACAGCCCCTTTTCAATCTTTCTATCTGATTAATTGATCTGTAATTCGTAAATGATGTTTCATTTGATCGTTGGTAGCATAACATTTTTTTGTAGCAATTTCAATCCTAACTTTCAATGAAAAGAAGAAAGGATTCAAAATGAATTGACTATGATACACTACACTTTATTATAGCATACTATGAGAAGCATTATTCCAAGGTATTTCTACGGTAACAATATCCTTTCTTGCTTGTTTCTTTGAGTGTAAATGGAAACATCAAACTTTCGTCAATACCTTTTCATAAAGCTAAATATTCTATCCTATACCATCTGAAAAATTTCATTCTCACTACAGATTTGTTGCGTTTTTCCATCCTGAATCAAGTATGCTTCCCCATAGAGACAAACCCTTCCTTCTTCGATTTTCACATAGCTTCCATCCACCAATGCATAAATCTTTCGATTTTGACTATCAGGATATGTGATATCTTCTATGATTCTTTTTCCATCCAGCATCTCATTCTTCAGATATTGATAGTGTGGGAGAATCATAAGCTTCGTTAAGCCTAATCCTTTGAGAAATCTCTGATAGTTTGGATCGATGGTTTCACCTTCTAATTCTGGTTGTGCATACACCACTTCTGCACTATTCATGGAGCCAGCACTTATCCCTATCACGATTCCACCAAAATTATGAATTTGCTCTTTTAGATGGATTCGTTCAAAGAATTCATTCTGCGTTGGGACATGACCTCCAGCTAGCAAAATGACGTCAGCCTCTTTCATGAATTGTGGTAATTCGCAATCATTTCGATCATCACAAATAGTTATGGAGGCTATCGACAATCCTGTGAATGAGAATGCTTTTCGAAAGATTTCTCTAAAGCTATCGTTGATGTCAAACGCCTTCGGGTCCGAACTGATGATTAACAAGTTTGAGTCTTGCTTCCAATCTTGTTTTAATTGTTCAACAAAGCCATTCTTTTCATCTAGTTTACATGGAATCCGCTTTCCCTCTTCTATGTATGAGCCACCAGGACTACTTGTTAAATATAATTTCATTGTATTTCCTTCTCCTTTTTACTATAATTCGATTTTTTTATTAGAAACAAGATAACGACATTGTAGATACTTAATTCTTCCTCTTACTATTCACTAATCATACCAAATTTTCGCATATTTTTATTATAGCACGATTGACTGTGTATCGTAACTAGAAACTTGCTTTGTTTTTTGTCGCACCAGAATATAAGAAGAATTCAGAACGGAATTACCTCTTGACTACTGATTTACAATCATTTATAGTTATTGGAATGATATTCCATTTGATTGAAAAACAGTATTCATGCGTAGAAAGAATGAAAATTATCATAGAGTATCTCAAAGGGAGGTAAGATTATGAATGTAGAAATGAATGGAATTCCGGTCTATTATGAAATATATGGAGAGGGAGTGCCCGTTTTATGTATACATGGTTATTGGGTAGATCACCGATTGATGTCAGGTTGTTTAGAACCTGTATTTGAGCAAATCAAAGGATATCAAAGAATCTATCTTGACATGCCTGGCTTTGGACAAACGCCGTCCAATCGACTGATAAAAGATGCGAACGATATGATTGAGTTCATAAAGCAGTTCATTGACATTGTGATTGGTAATCATCACTTTTTACTAATTGGTGAATCCTTTGGAGGGTATTTATCGATGGGACTAATCTATGAAATGGCTGAAAAGATTGATGGACTTATGCTTATTTGTCCATTAACTGTGTATGCACATATTGAATTACCTAAGAAAGAAATCATTTATCAGTCGGAAGAACTAAAGAATTCTGAGGATGTTGATGTGATCTCTTTTTTGGATATGGCAGTTGTTGCTACTCCTGAAATATATAAAAAGTATAAGGATGACATATTAGCAGGAATTCTGACTTCAGACAAAGAATACCTATCCAATTATTTTTATGGTAGGTTTCATGCTGACTACGAAGCATCGATAAAGGATGTCATCTATGCGAAACCTTCTTGTATCTTAACTGGAAGACAAGACCATGTCTTAGGTTTTTCTGCTGCATATCAGATGCTTCCTCAATTACCTCGAGCAACCTTTGCAATCGTAGATTGTGCGGGTCATAATCTTCAGATTGATAACGTAGAACTTTTTAACCAAATGGTAAAAGACTGGATTTGGCGAGTAGAAATGTAATAAGAAATGTAAAATGCTTTGAGTTGGACGTAAAAAATCTCTTGAGTCCTGATCCAAATACAGTTCTCAAGAGATTTCATTCGTTCATAATTTACTTTACAATGATATTACTTTTTTCATGATTTAAATAATAGATAAAAGCACCAATAATTAAGATCCCACCAACGGCATTTCCTAGTGTTACTGGGATTATGTTATTTAAACTATTTGCTATGTTGAGTGCATCAATCTTTTCAGAGGAAACCCCATAATGCTCAATTGCTAGTGCTACATACTCAGGATTTTTGGCTGCCATCATACCAGCACCAAAATAATACATATTCGCGACACAGTGTTCAAAGCTTGAAATTACAAATACAAAGATTGCGTAGAATAATAAGAAGGTCTTTCCCATGACATCTTTTGCAATAGTCCCCATATAGATTGCTGCACATACGATTATATTACAAAGGATACCAGAGATAAATGCTCTCATTGGCGAAATTCCAATTTTTGCAACAGCTGCTTTAATCGTATAAGCACCTAATAATCCATGTGAGGTATCTAATTGTCCAGACCCACTAATCAAAGCAGCGATAAATACCGCTCCAATCAAGTTACCAAGGAATACAAGGCATAGATTTTTCACCATGCGTCGCGCTCGAATCTTTTTATCCAAGGCTGCCATAATTAAAAGGCAATTTCCTGTGAATAATTCTCCCCCAATAAAGACGATCATGATTAATCCGATTGGGAATACCAAACCTGCAACTGTCTTTGCAATCCCTACGTCTTTGATACCATGGACTGCAAAATTACTTGCTTGCGCTCCAATTGCAACGAATATTCCTGCTAGAATTCCAAACAATATCGTTTTGTACCATTTCTTGTTTGCTTTAGTAATACCAATTCCTATTGTGTCTTGAACTGCTTCTTTTGCGTTACTCATTATCTTCATAAAACTACCTTTTTCTTATTGATTTGCTGAACGCAGCAAATACTTTTATACCACAACTACTTTAACGAATCAAGAATAATTTGATAATTTATTCGCATTAAGGTTGGAGCCCTTGTTTTATGCAAGCTCCACTTGGTAATGCTCCCATCACAACCTTTTCCCAAGCCTTAGCAGTAATAGAATCCAGAATGACAATTGTTCCATAGTCCTTCTCACTTCGAATTAATCTACCACAGCCTTGTTTTAACTTTAATCCCATCTCTTGATAATCTACGGTTGTCACTGGGTCTAATCCTTGTTCTACCGCTTCTTGTTTTTGAACCTCAATCAATGGATCTAGTCTAGGAAATGGTAACCGCCAAACAACCACCATAGTCAACGCTTCTCCTGGTACATCAATTCCTTCCCAAAAGTCGGTACCTATCAAAACAGAGGTTTCATCTTCTTTGAATTGTCTTACCAAGTAACCACGATCTGCTTTATCTTCCCATAAGAGTGAAAAAGGAAGATCGTAATCCTTAAGATGGGTACGAAGTAGCTTATATTCTTCGGCGGTATTTACTAAGATAAGTGCTCTTCCACCATTTCTCTTAAGTAATACGACAAGTTCATCCACTCGCTGTGCAACACTTTTTTCCTCCTCGGAAGCTGTAATTAAAACCTTCACTTGATTCTCAATGTCAAACGGGCTTCCAATCGTAGACTTGGATGGATTGAATAAGCCAAGCATACGAGAAACATAAGAAAAATCCCCTTCATTGCTCAATGTTGCTGAGGTCAATATGACTGGAATCTTCTTTGCATACAGTTGCTTATTTAACATTCCACCGAGGTTTCTTGGCACAACCCAAAAAGCTTGGTCTGATTGATTTACCCATGCCACAAATTCCTTCTTATCCTTACAGAATCGACTCAATGCTAAAATTGCTTGCTCCATCTGTATCTCATACGCTTGCATCAACGATTGAGGTATCAAATCAAAATATAGTTCCTGCTCAATCTGAAACTCTAAAAGTAACGAATCCAAAGCTTTTTTTAACGAAGCTGCTGCCTTAAGTAAAGGGGAATTGATACGTATCATCTGCCTTGAACTACTTCCATTCTTGATCAAGGAATTTGTTAACAAATCAAAAAACTCATCCATCGTTTGTTCAATTGCAAATGCCTGTGAAACCACTGCTTCACGAATTCCCTGCACCTCATGAATCGAATCGAGCATTTCCTGAAGCTCTTCTTGACGAATATACTGCCCCGCTTCCAGCATAGCTGGTAACATAATTTTATGCCCTTCATCAAAGATAACACAAGAATAGTCTGGTAAGAGTGGTTGCTTGCCTTCTAAGATTTTCTCTTGCCTTGTCCATAAATCATGAAAATAAGTGGCATGATCTACAACAATTAAATCCCTAGCTTCTTTCCAATAAGCTTTCGCTTTGACTAATTTACAATAACCACGATTCATACAAAGATTACAGTCTCTAGATTCTTCCCAACCAATCAATCTCCAAACTCGATCTGAAATCGTTGGCATCTCTGAACGTTCTCCACGGTGCGTCTTTGCATACCATTCTTTAAATTCTCCACAAAGCTCCGCGATCTCATCTGCATTCTCTTCAACCTTTGCATCACAGATGTATTGATGTGGATCTTTTGCCATTCTTGCATCCACATCTAAGTTAAGAAGTCTCGATAAGGTTTGGATATCCCCATCTTTCGCAGCTAATTGCTCTTGAAGTGCAGTTGTGGCACATGCAATGACAACTGGTTTTTTACGATATCTGGCATATGGAATTGCAGACAACAAATAAGCAAAGGTCTTCCCGGTTCCAAGGCCTGCTTCCGCTAGATGTACTTTACTTTCACACATCGCATCCGCAATCTGAAATGCAGTAAATATCTGCTCATCTCTGATTTCATACCCGGACTCTGGCAATTCATCATATAGCATATCCCCAATCCATTCGACTAGCTTTGCTGGGAACTCTTCTCTTCTTTTATATTCAAATGGTTCTTTCACTCTTGCACACATAATTGATCTCCGTTTCTTATTCCGTACCACTTCAACTCACGGATATCTATCATAACGTTCGAACTCATTGAAGTCAAACAATATTTTATTCCACTACTTATGATTATTTCCAACCAACAGAGCGAGATACCCCCAATCCCAAATCACGTTAGGATAACTAACTTCTAGATATTCGTGGATGTCCTTCTCCTCATATCCCATCATCCGAGAGAACACAACCATATAATCTCGTACAACCTCATATGGAAGCTGTTTTTCCTCTGAGACAAGCCAGCAAAGATACATAGCATGTCTCATACTGGTATACTCAAGTACCAACCATTGAAACATCATAATAAAACTCTTCAAATCTGATTCCTGATGGAGGCTATTATTAAATAATTCTGCTACCAGATAATTGCGAAATAAAGGGTCATACGCTTTGATATGATTTTGGAATGCATCACTTTGCTTTTTTAACTCTCCTGCCTTCACATGATTTGATAACTCTTCCGCCTTCTTAGCAATCATCGCAAGATATCTTGTATATAACTTCTCTTTTCGATAATTTTCTATAAAATCAAGAAACAATTCATTTCGTTCGTAAAATTGGTCCACCCTACTTAATTTCATCTCAGAACTGCTCTCTGCTATGGCCTCAAATATCTCCTTATGAAAATATCTTTCAAGGTTATGCGCAGTTATGTTTCCCTGGCTTTGTAATTCTAATAAACTATAAAATATCATCATAAGCGACATCTCAATCGAATATCGATCGTCTTGCACCCATACAATTATCTTAGTTCTTAAATCACTTAACAGATGCTGCGTATAATTTTTCGCAGCATCTGTTTTTCTATCATTGTTATAGGATTTGGCTAAGTCACTATTAGCACCTAATTGTAAATCGTTCTCTTCCTTAAAACTAATCTGTACTGCTGCCTTCATTTGATCAATGACAACTGGGCATCCAGACATCAAAGAGTATTCCATTCGATCGTCAAATTCATTGAATAGTCGTGGAAAGGAAGCACAAGTCTTAGAAAGCATCCCATCTCCATGTTCTATCACTAAGGTACATAACTTCTGCTGATTTAAAAACGGACACTGTTTGTTATCATTTAAATGAATGATTCGTTGATTCGCTTTCGTTGTAATGTGATTTGTGAAAGCCCGTGCGTTAGGATTCTTATCTTCCCACGCTTTCCATCGTTTTTCTGTTTCTTCATCCACTGAGATCTTCCATTCCTGACAACAGGTAATCGGACATTCTCCTCCAATACAGGCAAATTGATCAAAACCTTCTATCTTAACTTTCTTTTTCATATTACTTCCTCTAATCTCTTATTGATTAACCTTTATCATGATTCAGTGCCGTTGATCTTATGACCAACCAAGTAGCGTGTATCATATAATGTTAAGAGATATTCCTGTTATAGCACTGTAAATGGATTGATGTTACATTTACTGCTTACGACTGGTATGGTAAGCTTTTGATCTAAGAATCGTTTCATCACATCCTTAAAGATATCCTCACTCTCAAAGTGATTACAATCAATTACACACATTCCGGCATCAATTGCATCCTGCGCTTCATGATACTTTAAATCTCCAGTGATTAATACATCAGCTCCTTTTCGCATTGCTTTGCTGATATATTGCGAACCACTTCCTGTTACCACTGCAACCTTATGAATCGGATGCTTTAGATCTCCAACCACTCGAATTGCACTCATTCCCAATTTATCCTTGATTAACCTAGCAAGGTCTTTGAGATTCATCTCCTCTGTCATGGTTGCCAAACGTCCAATGCCGTACTCACAACCAGAATTCTGAAGCTTTATAACGTCATAAGCTACGGTTTCATAAGGATGTGCGCTTAACATTGCTTTGATCACTGAATTTAAGAAGGTTTCTTTTACTGTACTTTCAATTCGAACTTCCTCTACCTGTTCTAAGGTATCTACCTCACCGATGTAAGGATTTGCCCCATCGAGTGGTCTAAAGTGACCTTGCCCTTGTACGTGAAATGTACAATCGGAATAATTCCCAAGGGCTCCAGCTCCCGCTTGACTCATCGCACTGCGCACCTTTTCTTCATGACTTTTTGGTACATAAACAACAAGTTTATATAAGTCTTCGGTTAAAGTAATGTCCAAAAGCTCTGTGGACTGAAATCCCATGATTTCCATAAAATAATCATTTAAGCCATCCGATGCAATATCAAAGTTCGTATGCATGGAATAAATTGCAATGTCATGTTGTATCAAGGTATGAATCAATCTTCCCTTAAAGTCCTCCGTTGTAACCTTTTTGATTCCTTTAAAGATAAATGGATGGTGTGTTACGATTAAATCTACTTGTTCGTTGATTGCTTCATTGATAATCGCTTCATTCGCTTCGATACTTACCAATACTTTTTTAATCTCTTTGTCCGTATCTCCGACCATAAGTCCTACATTATCCCAGCTTTCGGCAAGCTTTGTTGGATAGGTTGCTTCTATGATTGCAATGATTTCTTTTAATTTCATTTTGTTCATCTCCTAACTGTTACCAATAAAGGGGGTTATTTTCTTCCTTCATCATACATGAATTCAAGGTTTAGGGCAATAGTTCGCTTTACTTTACTTGATTTAAAGTAGTAAAAACCTCTCTAATAAATGCTCCAACTGACGATTGATTGCTTCTTCCTTCTTTTCTAGTTCCATTAATTTCATATAGTCTTCGCTCACCGATATTACTTCTTCTTGAATTAATTTTAGTTCTTCTTCGAGTGACTTAATCTGAGCTTCTAGTTGGTTTTGTAGATATGAATTCTGAGGTTTCTGGTTATTCGGATCTTTCATCTTTTGCTTCTCAGTACAGTTTCCTCTCTGATTTGAAGGTCTTTCTGTCTGTATCTTTTCTGATATCTCCGTCTGTTGTTCAGTCTGCGTTTTAGTCTGCTTTTCGAAAGAAGACATCAAAAAGAGATGAGTACGTTCTCCCTCTAATTGTTCTAATTTCTTTTCTTTATAATACTCATAATCTCCATAATAATCCACGATTTGCTCTGCTTCCAATTCACAGATCCTAGTTGCAATACGGTTGATAAAATATCGGTCATGAGAAACGAATAGAATCGTACCCTCAAACGTGAGCAAGGCTTCTTCTAGGCTTTCTCTGGAAGCAATGTCCAAGTGATTGGTAGGTTCGTCTAGAATAAGAAAATTGATTTCTTGTTGCATCAACATTGCTAATTTTAAACGACTCTTTTCTCCTCCTGATAGATGCTTCACTTTTTTATATACCATATCACCATAGAAGAAATATCTTGCTAGAAGCTCTCTCCCCTTTCCTTCCGAGAGGATCAATGGCTCTCGAAAGGTTTCTAAAACCGTCAGTTCCTCCTTCTCAAACGTTACCACCTGAGGTAAATAGCCAAGCTTAAGACTTGAACCAAGTTTAATCCTACCTTCCTCTACGGTTTCTTCTCCTAGTATCATTCGTAACAACGTACTCTTTCCACAACCATTTTTACCAATCAGGGCAACATGCTCTTTATAGTAAACTTCCATCGATATCGCTTGAAGTAATCTCTTATCTCCAAATGATTTGCCTACGTCATCTATAACTAAAACATCCTTTCCCGAACGGTCATTTGCCTCAAAGGAGAGTTTTAATTGACTCGTCTCAGATTTCGGTCGTTCTATTTTGTCCATTCGTTCCAAACGCTTTCTCATACTCTCTGCTCGGCGAAACATCTTTTCATTATTCGCTGCAGCTGCCCAGGTCCTCATATCACGGATTGCTTTTTCCATTCCCTTAATCTTTTTTTGCTGTTCCTTATATGCCTCTAATTGTTCCTCTCGTCTTTTTTCTTTTTCCACGATATAACTGCTATAATTTCCAATATAAGTATTCACCTTAGATTCCTCTAAATCAACTACCTTGGTAGCTACGAGATCAAGAAAATATCGATCATGAGACACGATAAGAATACATCCTTTGTATGCTTTTAAATAATCTTCTAACCAGTCTAACATCTCCATATCAAGATGATTGGTTGGCTCATCTAACACTAAGATATCAGGTTCTTGTAATAAGACCTTCGCTAGCATGACCACCGTCTTTTCGCCTCCACTTAAGTCTTCAAAGTACTGGTTAAGGAAATGCTCACTAAACTTTAGACCTGATATAATCTTTGCCAAACGCTCGGTGATATCATATCCACCTAGACATTCATACTGTTCTGTCAACGCTCCATAACGTTTTAGAATCTTATCTAAATCCTCTCCCTCACTACCTGCCATCCTACCTTCTAAATCATTCATCTGTTCTTTTAGTAACATTTGTTCTTCAAACGCCATTTTTAATAACTCTAATACTGTCTTATCCTTTGTAATTGTTGGAATCTGTTCGAGATACCCAACCGTAGCTCCTTTTCGTATCGCTACCTGCCCACTGTCATATGTTTCTGCTCCAACTAATATCTTTAATAACGTGGTTTTTCCACACCCATTCTTTCCAACTAAAGCAATTCGCTCTCCATCCTTCACTTCGAGAGATACTCCATTAAGTACTAGTTGCGTTCCATAATATTTCTTAATTTCTTGACATGATATCTGTATCATAACAACCTCCATGATTTTACTTTCACGTATCTTCAAGGCCTTAGTTCCACAAAAAAAAGATACGAATCGTAGTCTCCTACCCGTACCTTTTGACATCACTCATTCAATCTGCAAGAGCTCACTGATAGAACTCTTTGCCTACGTTGCATATGATTGCCCTAAGCTTTATCATACACCCTGTCACTTAGGGTTGTTGTATCGAATATTTTTCAATTTTCTACAACAAAAAAACGGGTAAGAAGTCTTACCCGTTAAACTCTTTCATTCTTGGTTAAGGCACCTTACGTTCTATTTATTTAATTTTTGGCAGACTTCTAGCGTAACTGCTGAAACTACATGTGTAATTCCAGACAAAGACATAGGTAATCTGTCAATTATTAAATTTTCAAATAGAAAATTAAGCATCTTAAACTCCTTGTAATTATTCTTGTTAAATAATACCATTTTACTTGTAAATAATCAAGCATAAGATTTGAATACTTTACAATGCAAGTATATCCATCGTTCGATTTGATATACCGTAAAGTCATGTTTGAAATAATCTAATTCAACTCTTACAACCTTTTACCAAAGTAAATATCTGGTTTACCAATACCATTCGCATCCGGCATAACACCAATAATTTGATATCCTAGCTTTAGATAAAAACCTGACTGATGCGTTCCAGGATGAAAGTTCTTTATTTTATCATAAAAATCTTCATATAAGTTCGCATTGGCAAACGATGTTTCACCATCTTCTTTCTCATCATCAGCACCAAGATAAATGGTAAGACCTCCTTGCTTTCTAGCCTCCTCTTCCAGACTAATTACAATAGCGCGCCCAACACCCTTCTTACGTTGGTCACTACGAACAGCAAGGGGATGCAACTCGAAGACATTTCCATCATAGATCGGAGCTAGTATTCCACCCCAACCGATGACAGTATTCTCTTCCAATGCAACCATTAATCTGTTTTCTGGTATCAAACGTTCTTTTATCTCATCTCGTGCATCCTCTAATGTTGGCCATCCATTTGGTAAACTATCCGTTAGTATTTGAGCCGCTTGAATGATTTGTTCCTCATTTAATTCCATCATATTCACTATATTCATTTCTTTTCCCTCCAAATATTTTATTGTGATTGTTGTGAAAATCAAAAAAACATGGAGGAGCTCGAGCTTTCGCTCTTAAGAAGGATTAACAAGGGTATCTGCTATGGTTCATATATTCACCTCAATTCATTCTAACTTATGATATATGTATTCGTAATATCTTTATTAACAGGATCTTAATTGGTGTAACACATGATACAACTAGTATCCATTTAACCTAATAGTGTTTCCCGAAAGATAATTTGTAACCGTTCTTTAGGTATCTCCTGACCTAGATAAAGTTGTAACATTCCCTTCGGAGTAAGCTTAAACCCATCCAATTCAGCTTTATGATGCTGGATTGCTCGTGCTTCAATGTTGATGTGATCTTTAAAAGGAATCAATCTGACAAATCGTTCATCCACATAATAGCTTGGTAGCTTTGCCCATAGCACTTCCTTAATATCCAGAACAATACTATCCATAACTAAGATTCTTAACTCGTCATACAGTGTTCTAATCTCCTCACTCAATGGAGCGATAAACTCCTTGACTTGCTCACTCATATTGATACTCCTTTCGGTGTATTCCTTTGTAATAGTAATTCCTATCAGAGGGCTTACACTTCCTTATTCCTATTAGATACTGCTCATTGTAAATTATCCAAAATTATGTAACCTTTTATGAAAATAATACCATTTCTTCAACTACGATGCAAGAACCATTTTGTCTAAAAAAACCTTATAGCCAGTATTATCTTGACTAGCAATTCTCTAATTATCTTAGGCATCACTTCATGCCATGTCACAATCAATAATATCGCCAAAGATAAGCTAATAGTAAGTAGTCTCTCAGAAAACTACTAGTAACAAAGGGATAAAAAAAGATGCTACTTTTCGTAGCATCCCTATGTTCTTCCTTAATGTATAG
>JAEZKD010000117.1 GCA_023415655.1 Bacillota bacterium
ATTTAATATCCAAGCAAAAGATGAGGACGAATCGATTTATGGAGGCCACTATGCGAATTCTACTAGCAGAAGATGAGAAAAATATAAATGATATTATCGTAAAAACATTAAAAAAAGAACATTACACCATAGATTACTGCTTTAACGGCGAAGAAGCCTTGGACTATCTACGTTTTGCTGAATATGATGCAATCCTATTAGATATCATGATGCCCAAAAAAAGTGGGCTTGAGGTGTTAAAGGCTTTACGAAAGGAAGGCAACAACGTACCTGTCCTATTGCTTACCGCGAAAGATAACATTGAGGATCGAGTCAAAGGGCTTGATGCAGGAGCAGATGATTATTTGGTGAAACCTTTTGCAATTGATGAACTCCTAGCACGAATTCGTGCTCTATTAAGAAGGAGAAGTGGTAGATCAGATCATCGTTACACCATTGCAAACCTAATCGTTGATATTGATGCTAGAACGGTTTATCGGGATGATCAAGAAATCAAATTATCTTCAAAAGAGTTTTCCATTCTAGAGTACCTCATTTCTAATCAAGGTATTGTTCTTACCAGAGATAAAATAGAACAACATATCTGGAATTATGAGTACGAAGGTGCCTCGAATGTGGTGGATGTCTATATTCGATACCTTAGAAAAAAAATAGATGACAATTATTCTCCAAAATTAATTCATACCATCCGTGGTACTGGCTATGTTCTTAAGGAGTAAATATGAAACAACTATCAATCAAGATGAAAATCACACTTTGGTATACCTTATTTATGACATTTCTTATTCTAATCATCTTAGCATTGTTGATTTCAATCAGTAATCACCAAATCATCTCCGATGCGAAGGAACGTTTAAAAGATATCGTTACCAAAAGCGTAAACGAAATCGAATATGAGGATGGATATCTAGAAATTGATGAGGACTTAACATCATTAGCAAAGGGTGTGTATCTCTCTGTCTATGACAGTAAAGGCACACTTCTTTATGGACGAATTCCACCCGATTTTGATTTCACTGTGAAGTTTGAGAATGAGAAGGTTCATAAATTCACATCCAATCAAGATATTTGGTATTACTATGATCATTCTGACACGATTAGCGGCTATGGAGACGTATGGATTCGAGGGGTTCTTTCACAAACTCAAGGGGATACTGCAATTGGTATTATCCTAGGGTTATCCTTAATTCTACTTCCAATCTTCGTTTTCTGTGTCGCTATCGGTGGTTATTCAATTACTAGAAAAACCTTATTGCCACTTTCTAAGATGACGGAAACAGCTAGAACCATCGGTACTGGGACCGATCTTAAAACTCGTATTAAACTCGGAGCTGGTAAGGATGAAGTACACCAGCTTGCTTCTACCTTTGATCATATGATGGATCGATTAGAAGAAGCCTTTGAAAATGAGAAACAATTTACTTCTGATGTTTCTCATGAGCTTAGAACACCAGTATCCGTAATTTCTACGCAATGTGAACATTCATTAAGAGAACATTTAAATGAAAAAGAAATGAAGGAACGATTCTCAATTATCTTAGAACAAGCGAAGATGATGTCAAATCTCATCTCACAATTACTTACGATAGCTAGAACAGACCACAATCAGCAAGCGCTTCATCTAGAAAGAGTGAACTTAAGTGAACTAACGGAGATTGTTGTAGAAGAAGAAAGTTACTCTGCTTCAAAGAAACATATCACTCTTAAAACTGACATTAGTCCAGAGATCTATATGATGGCAGATGAAACTATGATGATGCGACTATGGATGAATCTCATTACTAATAGTATTACCTATGGTAACGTTGGTGGAGAGACGCTCATATCGTTAAAATTAGTTCGTAACAAAATCATTGGTTCTGTGATAGATAATGGAATCGGAATTCCAGCAGATCAGCTAGATAAGATATGGAAGCGATTTTATCAGGTGGATCCAGCCCGTACCTCAGGGAAGGAGAACGGTGCAGGGCTTGGGCTTCCTATGGTAAAGTGGATTGTAGAGTCACATGGTGGTAACGTATCTATTACAAGTGAACTCGGACAAGGAAGTACCTTTTCATTTGAATTTTATGTAAATTAAAATTTTTAATGTTCCTTTCATCTTTCCTTTGTATAGTATGAGCATAAGTTACACGACAACAAGTCATTTAAGTTTAAAGGAGATAAGTATGAAAAAGAAAATAATCATCCCTCTAGTTTTAGCAACTTTAGTAGGAACTGCTGTTATTGGTGTTAGTGCTAACACAGATAAAGCTGCATCTAGTAAGAAACAACCGAACACTTCCAATGTATCCTCCGAGATTACTACCAATGCTGCTACCAACAGCACTATGAATGATTCTACTGCTACTCAAGGAATCAGTAAAGAAGAAGCGAAAGCTATCGCATTAAAACATGCGAAAGTTACAGAAAATGATATTACGAAATTAAAGATAACAAAGGATACAGAGGATGGGTTACTTGTTTATGAAGTAGATTTTAATGTTGGATTGAAAGAATATGACTATGAGATCAATGCAGAAAATGGTAACATTATTAGCTTTGATGTAGATCATAATGAGGATAAGAATAGTAATACTACTTCTAATAGTGCATCTGAAAGCTTAGTTAATGATTCGACCAATAACACTACGAATAATTCTTCCAATCAAGGAATGAATCATAATTCTAGTTCTTCCAATCATACCACTGCTACACAATTGATTAGCAAAGAGG
Organism: Bacillota bacterium; assembly: GCA_023415655.1. Classification (GTDB taxonomy): domain Bacteria; phylum Bacillota; class Clostridia; order Lachnospirales; family Lachnospiraceae; genus Lachnoclostridium. Next base: position 2,716 of record JAEZKD010000117.1, read on the forward strand.
AAGCGAAAACAATTGCTCTAAACCATGCTGGCGTAAAAGAAGCCGACATTAAGAATTTTACAATTAAGTTAGATCAAGACGACAAAACTCCTGAATATGAGATAGAATTCTACGTTTCTAACAAGGAATATGACTACTCAATTCATGCTAAGACAGGTGCTATTCTAGAATCCTCAATTGAGGTGGAAGATTCTAAGGATAACAATCCAGGTGGATCCACTGAAAACTCTCCTTCCACCGAGGTAGCCCCTTCTAATATCATCAGCAAAGAAGAAGCAAAAAAGATTGCGTTAGCAAAAGTAACAGGTGCAACAGATTCTCATATCAGAATTCACCTTGAAAAAGAAAACGGTAAATACGTTTATGAAGGAACTATTCAATATAACAACAAAGAATATGACTTTGTAATTGATGCACAAACTGGAAACGTACTTGACTGGGACGTTGAAGCTGTAGATGCTGATTAATTAAAGTAATTCTACAAGAATAAATCAATACCGGGTTAGCCGGTGGTGTTATAGTATCTAGATACTACAAGCCCCTAGCAAATAAGATTTTACTCTCTAATTTGCTAGGGGCTATTTTTGTAACCTCGTTGTTTTGAAAAGGGTCTAAGTATCGTATGTACGTTTTATTTCATTGCTTTGTGGCGCTTTACTACCTTCTTACCTTTGTAAAAAGATTTCTTTTCACCAAAAGCTACACTTTCTTTCTCAACGATTGCTTTCTTTGCTGTTTTCTTCTTTTTCCCTTTGTTTTCCAATCCCGCTACATGTACTTTTTTTACATCCTTAGTTCTAGCCTTTACAACTTTTTCAGTCTTTTTTTCACTACTCAGATTTTCTTTCTTAGTATCCTGAATCGGCTTCTCTTTCTTATGACCACGAACTGGCTTTTCTGTCTTCTCTAAAATCAGCATTGGCCATCGAGATGGTACTTCAGGAATCATCTTGCCGATATGCTTTTCAATTTCTCTAAAATAATCCAAATCATCGATGTTACATAAATTAATTGCATTCCCACCTAAACCAGCACGACCTGTTCTTCCAATTCGATGAATATAAACTTGTGCGGGATTTGGAATATCATAATTAACCACATATGGTAACTCCGAGATATCAAGTCCTCTTGCAGCAATATCCGTTGCAACTAAAACTTTGACTTTTCCCTCTTTAAAATCATTCAATGTAGTCTGCCTTGTACTTTGACCCTTATTGCCATGAATCGCGAGTGCATTCACTTTTGCCTTATTTAGCTTATCAGCCACACGATCTGCACCATGTTTTGTTCGAGTAAATACAAGAACTCTTGACATATTTTCCGATTTGATCAACGAAGTCAATAAAGGGATTTTATTTAAACGATCGACAAAATAAACACATTGCTGAATTGCCTCAACAGTACTTGTGACTGGATCTACTTTTATAATTTCGGGTTGATTCAGAATATTGGTTGCTAGCGATTCTATTTCTTCTGGCATTGTTGCACTAAACATTAATGTCTGACGTTTCTGTGGTAATAAGTTTATTACCTTTTTTATTTCATGAAAAAATCCCATTTCAAGCATTTGATCTGCTTCATCTAATACAAAGATTTCAATTTTGTCTAGCTTAACATAACCTTGTCCAATCAAATCATTTAAGCGACCAGGAGTAGCTACTAATATATCCACCCCTGCTTTTAACGAATTTACTTGTGTGCTTTGACCAACCCCACCATAGATTACGCTCTGCTTCAGCGATGTATATTTACCAAAACATTCAAAACTTTCATAGATCTGAATCGCTAATTCTCTCGTTGGTGTAATCATTAAGGCACGTAGTCCACTGCTCTTATCTCTAGATAATCTCTCTAAGATAGGTAGTACAAATGCTGCTGTTTTTCCAGTTCCTGTTTGCGCACAACCAAGAACATCCTTTCCTTCAAGCACAAGGGGAATTGTCTTCTTTTGTATGGGAGTTGGTTCTACATAACCTTGCTCCGTAATTGCTTGTAACAGTTGTTGCTTTAAATTCATTTCATTAAATTTCATTCTACTTCCACTTCTAAATATAATATGATTTTTTCCTTTGCAATCCTATTGTATTATTTTTTTAATAACCTTCAGTATATCACATTATTTCATAAATTACTATTTATTTAAAAAGAGGTTATACTGAACTAGCAGAGGTTTTAGTAAAATAGGGCTGTTGGAAGAAAAAAAAGATAGGGTGCTGTAAAGATAGCCAATGACAGAGCAAGCTTTTTTCTCTGATTATCGCTGAGTTCTGACTTTTTCAAGCAAAACTTATAATTAAATAAGAAAATAAAGAATGCTGTCAGCATTACACATAACGTCACCCAAAGAAAAGCGTATATACTGTCGAACGGATTATAGCTTACCCCATTTGATATATTTTTGTACCACCATTTTCCTATCTGTGTCTCGTAGTCAAAATCAATGATGTTCGACAAAAACATGAGTGCCGTACCTAGAAAATCAGCAATAAATCCAAATATCCATACTCTTAAAATAACAGTCTTTGCTTTTTGTTTGATATCTTGTATTTTCATGCATTTCATAGTTAATACAATCACCAGAAAATCAATCAGAAAATTAGCTGGTAACACTACAATCCAAGTTACTGGTATCAGCCATAGTAACCAGATTGGAAAGATTAAATTGTACAGCTTTACATTTTTCTTGTCCATTACGCACCTCCCTATATTCTTCTTGTACCAATGAAAAATCTATAACACCTACCGATTGGATCATATCATAAAAAGAGGTAGGAACGCTAGTAGATAGGAGAGCAAAACTATTGATTCCATAGATGAACAGATTTGCTTTTGCTATTAGCATTCATACCTCTTTTACAATAATACTAAGTTTATGTACTTCTAATGGTCAGGGATTCCATCCCCATCATGATCATGTAACATTTGTTCTGCTGTGTAGGTAGTTCCATCATTGAAGTTATAATCAATAATTATACCTGCTATTAACAGAAGAACAACAGCTGACATAATAATTCCTATCCTTAGATAGCGTCTTCTTTCTTGTCTTTCTCTATAGCTTAAATCTTTACTCATCTTATTCCTTTCTCTTATGCATAAAAACATTTAAACTGTATTGTTACCATGTATTCATCATAGCTAATCAGCAATGATTACTATTATCAATATAATATTTTTTAGTAGAATTGTCAATCAATAATTTTCCAATTCCATGTTTGAGTAAAGATTTTATCAAAAGTGTGTGTAGTTATTTGTAAATAATAATCGAACAGACTTTAAAGGGTGCTATCTACGTACTGGAGGATGTAGATCCCACTCTGGAAAACAGCTTGCAAAGCCTTCCAGGTTTTGCGATAGCACTACCTTCTCCATTTTTTTTATTTCTAAATCTGATTCTCCAAACATTGCTTCTAATTCATCGAAATCATCCATATCTCTAGTATCCATCATCATCTCTCCTATGCTATAATCTCACGAACTGGTGCATTGCTAAACTGAGTTGCGATGTTCTTTGCTTCATTCCATTGATTGATACATGCAGCAATTTTATTCTTACCCTGTACACTCAAATCCATATACTTTTGATTTATCGCTAACATATTCGCATTGATATCTTTCTTGGATTTATTAATCATATAGGCGCAATACCCAGCTCCTGCCAAAGACACGATTCCAATCGGCATCGCAATAAGTAACATAATAATTGCAAATATCCCAAGTCCAATAGCACCAATGGTCCAAACCTTCGGTGTATTGTTATTTATGTTCATCAGTTCTTGGTTGTTTTGTGCTCGTAAAAAGTTATCATAATCCGTACAAAGTTGGTTGTAATTGCTTCCATCTGAAGTTGTACCAATCCATCCATTAACATTCATTGTAATGCTTTCAGGGAATTGTGCTTTGTTCTCTGTAATATAACTATGAAATCCTTTTTTAATATATCCACTTAGGAAGGATACTGCAGTTTTCTTCTCTGATGGAGATACGTCTTTTTCTGATTTAATCACCTTTGTCATCTGTTCTACTAGATTCAACGCTTTTACTTGTCTTAAGCGTTCGGCCTTTGCAATTGCCTCTTTCGCTGCTATGGTATCTCCATCATATTTTTTCACTGCCTTTAGATACTCTTCTTCCTTGCGAAGAGGCTCCTCTTCCTCATCATATTTACTTACCAAAGAGATTAAATTTCGGTCAATCATTGACTTTAGACGATCTTGATCCACATATGCATTAATAATCCCTGAGAAATTGTCAGCAATTGCATCCACTGAATTAATTCTGCTGACATAGGCATTGATTCTACCATACTCTTGAACACTATCTTTTAGATCCGGATACTCACTCTCGATTCCTCTTTGGAATTGATCACAATAGCCTTTCCATAACTCCTCTTGTTCTTTTTCAAACAGACTACTATTACCTCGAATCTCATTCATCCATTTTGTGATGTAATCATCGCACATATGCTTATCATCTGGTCCAAACACACCATTGACATAAGCATCGATATAGGCAAAGCTTCCTTCGGAGAAATTAGCTGCATCCTGCTTTGCAAAATAGATGGAGAGCCATTCGTAACAGGTTTGCACTTTGTTATTTCTTCTACAGATTAATGCCATTGTGAGTGCAGTTCTTTCTTCGTCTCTCTTAACTGCTTCTGCAATTGCTCTCTCTGCAAGATCTCTATCGTTATCAATCCATGCAGAGATTGCTACTAAACATGGTGCTAACCAGTATTTTGGTGTAGAGAGCATAAGTTCTTCGGATACTCTTGATATGGTTGTCTTTTTTACAAGTGCCAAGTCTGTCGCTTGTAGAACACCTAGCATCGTTTCTCTAACGACTTTATAATTCCCATAATTTTGTTCAAGTTCTTGCCTAACGCGAACAAGCTCTGTTGTGGCTTGTTGAAGTGCGGCCGTTTTTTTCTGATCTACCACCATTTTTTGAAAACTAGCCGCTAAACTTTTCAGATCATCACTCACTTGATGAATTGATGAACTGATATTATTCATGTGATTACTTACTTGCACTGTAATCTGTGATAAATTATCAACTTTCTTTTCCAGCCTATTAATATCAAATTGAGTTAACTCTGCCATCTAGTTTCTCCTCTCCTTATAAATTTGCATCCTCTTTGTATTGATTCGATTTTTTCTTATAGGAAGTAGCAAATTTATCTCTTAATTCTTTCGTTCTCATTGCATTGATAATTTCTCCAACTGGTATGATAAAATGCTCATAAAAATATCTTGCTTTTGACTGTAAATAAAAACAGTTATTAATGTATGGTGAATCGGGATTCTCATCAATGGCTTTGAGTAAAGCAAAACATGTTTTTGGAATGTCACAATGTCTAGCAAGCTCCTCGTAGACCTCTATTAAAGAATCTTTAAAGAAATCCATTGATGGTCTTCTTTTAATCAAATAGGGACATAGCTTATCAACAAACTCGCACAAATCCCTAGAGTCTTCTTCCGCCTGCATATTCACAGCAATTAACCTAAGTACATCTTCCTCATAATCAAGAAGATTATATGCAGATACTAAAAGAAGCTTCTTTAAATCAGAAACCTCATCATATTCAAGTGCTATCTCTGTAATCTCAGAAAAGAAGCGCTTTAGAGAACCTTCTTTTCTGACCACGAACTCATCATAGTATGCCATCATATAGAGCGCTGGTGCATTATCCTTTGATATATTTAATACCTCCAATGCATAATGCTGTGCATTCTCAAATTTTCCATCTGTAAAAAATCGAATGGCATTTTCTTTGCTAAATAGTACTTTCCCATTTGCATTAAGGGTTGCTCTCGAGTAGTATTCTTCCAAGCCACACTGGTTACAAGTTAAAATTCTTCTCTTAGGATCGAACACCACATTGCTACTACCACAACCGTGACATTGTAAGCCTTGGAATTCCATCGTAATTACCTCATTCTATTTTATCGTTGAAGCCATTCCATTTCTTGTTTTCCATACGACCGTAGCTTCTTGAATCTTTTTAATGATTTCTTCCTTGTCCTGCTTTTCCACCATTAGACTTTCTATCTGATTTAACAGCAAAAGAAAAAGATTATTAGAATTCTCAGAGAATCGTTGAGATACATTGGAGCTATAGTCAACTGTTTCTTTTAACTTCAGTAGCTCCTTTTTGATATCAGTCTCTGTAGCGATACTAAGTAAGGTGGAAAGTTTGGATGAAATCGTAGTGCTTGGCATTGTTTTTTCTGTAGAATACTTAGTTTGATTGCCTACACGTGAAACATAGCCATCCGTAAAAAGTCGAATTGAAATAAATGCAACGAAGATCAGTGCATTCAGCACTACTAGTATTAAGTTATGTTTCCCTGCCAGACGACATACAAAATAGGTATTTATAAGGATGGAGGCTAATAGATAAAAGGCAGTATAATAAACTGGTATGTATCGAATTTCAGTAGTATTTCTTTGATTCTTTTTCTTAATCAGCAACAAAGAAATCCCTGAGACTAGAAATGAAAATAAGGCAAAACTAAAACCACCCCAAAAATAAAAATCTGCTTTCTCATAATTTGCGAATACCAATACAATGATGCACCAAATCATACACACAAGCAGTTCAATGATTGCTAATTTTTTAATCCCGTCTTTTTCTTGCATCTGCTTTCTCTCCTTCCTTAAATTTTAGTACCACATTCCACGCAGAACTTAGCTCCGAGCGCTAGCTCCTTACCGCAGTTTGGGCAACCATTGATCAGTCGTTTCCCACAAGATAAGCAGAATTTCGCCCCTTTCACTATAACCTCTCCACAATCAGGGCATATTTGTTCTTCTACCATTTTGTTCCCACAATTGAGACAGAATTTTGCTGTCATTGGATTCGATTCTCCACAAGCACGGCAAGTAACTGCTTCTGTTTTCTTAGGCTGCATCATATCAACATTGCCAAAGGTTGTTTGTGCCAAATTCCCCAAGCCTGCTCCAACAGCTCCTCCAACTCCAACTCCCATACCAAGGCCCATACCTGCACCCATAAACATGGAAGATGTACCTTCATTGGAGGCTGCAGCTTCCATTACATTAAATGCCTGTTCTTGCTGATAGCTATATCCTTCTCTTTCTCTCATACGAGCTCTTGCTGCGGATTCAATATCCATCTTTCTGGCTGCACCTTCTGCTTCCAGTTGTTCTCGTTTTCTTTGAATCTTCATTTCATTGACTGCTCGTAAATCTTCCTCTGGAGCATTGATACTATGAAATGAAAAATTATCTAAGGTCAAACCAAATTCATTAAAATGTTCGATTAGCTTTTGATAGATATTCGAAGAGAACTCTGATAGATGTGTACTAATCTTAAGAATTCCAATGCCCTGATCAACCATACTTTTCGCCAGTAAATCAGGTACATATTCTAAAATCTTAGCACGCATAAATTTAATTAGTTCCTCTCTGGTATAATCTGATCTTGTACCAACAATCTTCTGAAGGAATTTTCTTGCCTGCACCATGGCAATACTAGTATCTACCTGCTCAATATGTACTCCAAAGAAACCATGTGCTCGAACATGAACGTTGATTTCTTCTTCTGGATCCATGACTACGATAGGAGCTTGGGTTCCCCAAGACAATTCATTCATATAGGTTGTATTCACAAAATATACTGTGCTATGAAAAGCCGACTCCCCACCCGTTAAGGAGTGACTGATATTTCGAAACGGTGAAAATCTACTATCACCAGTTTCAAGCTTAATCTTACATGGTCCTAAAAATACGGATACTTGAGATTGTCCACTCCCATCTGATTCCATTGAACTTCCTGCAGACATATTATTCGTAAAAATTGCCATCTGAGATGGATTGACAATTAAATACGATCCATTTGGGAAATCCTCATACTCAAACTTGTGAGCAATGATACTTGCTTCCTTGTCACTTTCTGGTTCCCACTTAATGACATCAACTGAAAATGCACCCAGAATACCACTATGTTGCTTCTCCTTTGGATTGTTGCTTTGAAATAATGACATAAAAAATCACCTTTCTACTTTTGTTTTATGTATAATGAACAAACTAATTCACAGTTTATTATAAGTTTATTCGACATTTTTGTCAATAAATCTTCAAAACTATGTGTTTTTTTAGTCTATTTGCATAATTTTTACTGATTTCAGACTATTTCCATCAATTAGGTATGAATGAATAGGAGGGGGATATCCACCGAGTGTGCATTGTTGCCCTGTTTTTAGGGCATTTTTGATTCATAGGAAACGCAGTTTCTTATGAATCAAAAAAGGATGAGATACTCTCCCATCCTTTCATTCCTTATGTATATATTTTTTTCTATTCCTTTATCTGAAATGTATTTGATCACTCATTTAATTCCTCCGATATCAAGGATAGTTTATTTCTTAGCAATATATTTACGAATATCAAGAGCAACTGCAAATACGATTACCACACCTTGAACAATGTATGTATAATCCGATGGAACACCTAAGAATTGTAGAGAAGACTTTAATAATTCGAATACAAGTACACCTACTAAGATACCAGATATTTTACCAACACCGCCATTGGTGGAAACACCACCAATCGTACAAGCAGCAATTGCTTCCAGTTCATAGCCTTGACCATAATTGACGGTTGCACCACCTGATTTTGATGCTAACAAAAAGCCTGCAATTGCATATAATCCCGCTGCTAACGTATAGATAATAATTTTTGATCTTCTAACATTAACTCCAGAAACTTCCGCAGCTACTTCGTTACCACCGATGGCATACATATATTTACCATGCTTTGTTTTATTATAGAGAAACCACATAATTGCTCCAACAATAATTGCGATGATAAGTAGATTCGATAAATATTTAATGCCTAAAAAGTCTCCGCTTGCAATATTAACGTATTCCTTACGGAAACTACCCAAAGGTGTTGCTTTCGTATAAACAAGACAAATACCATAAACCGCAGTTTGTGTACCTAACGTAGCAATAAAAGGTGGTACCTTAAGGTAGGTGATAATCAATCCATTGATTAAGCCGATGATACAACAAATAACAACTGTTAACAGTAACACCTTGATAATTGATTGTTCTCCTAAGTTTGGAAAGAATTTACCTGAAGCATCCGATCTTTGTAACAAGGTAGCTGCAATACAAGAACCCAATCCTACAATTCTACCAGCAGAAAGGTCAGTACCCTTTGTAATTAAACAACCACTAACCCCCAACGCAACAAGAAATCGAATTGCTGTGTTCATGGATACATTTTTAAAATTGGTTAAAGATATAAAATTGTCTTTGGTAATTCCAACGTAGATTACCATCAAAACTAAAATCACAATAATAGTATTATTAAGTAACAATTGAAGAACTGACTTTTTATTAAAACTCTCTTTATTCATTGGAATCCTCCTATATAAACTGTGTGGCTAGGTTCATAATTGCTTCTTGGCTCGCTTTTTCGCTTGTAAGCTCTCCTGTAATTCGACCATCACACATAACGATTATTCGATCTGACATCCCCATTAATTCTGACATCTCTGAGGAAATCATAAGGATGCTCTTGCCCTGCTTGGCAAGTTCAGCCATGATCGTATAGATTTCATACTTAGCTCCAACATCAATTCCTCTTGTAGGTTCATCTAGTATTAATACATCTGGGTTATTGGCTAACCACCTCGAGATAATAACCTTTTGCTGATTCCCCCCAGATAACGATTGAATTAGTGTTTTATAACTAGGTGTTTTGATACTTAGTTTATCAACGTTCTCTAATACTAATTGATTCATTTTCTGATTATTTAAAATGATTTTATAGTCTACGAATTGATCCAGAGAGGCAATGGATACGTTATCTTTGACGGACAACACTCCAAAGATTCCTGATCCCCGTCGATCCTCAGTTAGCAATGCAATTCCTTGATCTATGACATCCTTTGGCCGCTTAACTTTCAGTTTCTCCCCTTTATATATAATTTCTCCCTGTATTGTATTACGAATACCAAAGATAGCCTCCACTAGCTCTGTTCTCTGTGCTCCAACTAGACCACCTAAGCCTAAGATTTCTCCCTTTCTTAATTGAAAACTGCAGTTTTTAAAGGATTTCTCATGAATACTCGTAAAATTCTTTACCTCTAAAACTACTTCGCCTGGCTTATTCTCTCTCGGTGGATATATATTGGTTAACTCTCGACCTACCATCCTCGTTATTATCATATCCGTAGTTAAATCCTTAGCTGCCCAAGTTCCAATGTATTTACCATCTCGCATGATCGTAACATCGTCAGAGATTTGAAGGATTTCGTCCATCTTATGAGAGATATAGATAATAGATACTCCTTTTTTTCGTAAATCATTGATAATTATAAATAATGCCTCCACCTCATTCGAAGTTAAAGAAGAGGTAGGTTCATCCATAATAACTACCTTTGCATTCATAGAAACTGCTTTTGCAATTTCTACCGATTGCATTTGTGAAACAGAAAGCGATCCTAGCTTTACTCTTGGATTAAAATCCATACGCACTTCCTTTAGTAATCGTTCTGATTCCTCATACATTGCATTATGGTCAATCATAGGGAAAAAGCCTAATATCTTTTTGGTTGGAAATCTACCACAAAAGATGTTTTCACCAATGCTACGCTCAGGAATTGGCTGTAATTCTTGATGTACCATGGCAATTCCTTTTTTTAACGCATCATTTGCATTGATGATTGTTACTTTTTCTCCATCTATCTTAATCTCACCTGTGTCCATTTTGTAGATTCCAAAGAGACATTTCATCAAGGTAGACTTACCAGCACCGTTCTCTCCCATCAGAGCATGAACCGTTCCAGGTCGCACCTTTAGTGTAACTTGATCTAATGCTTGAACACCAGGAAAGCTTTTGCTGACATTGGACAACTCTAGCCTATACTCAGCCATGTATCTACACCTCCCTTTGCAAAGAGCTGTATGCAAAACCTTGCTACAGCCCTTTGCTTATTAATTATTTAACTTTTACATAGTCAACGGTATATTTTTCGTCTACCTTCTCACCAGCTACCATCTTTGCGCCAATATCAGCTGCAGTATGTGACTGTCCAATATGGTCATTTAATACTGTACCAGTAACGGTTCCTTCATTTACATACTGTACCGTTTCGGCAAGTGCGTCTACACCTACTAAGTAAATATCTTTTCCTACGGTTCTACCTGCTGCTTCAATCGCTACCTTCGCACCATTTGCCATAGCATCATTGTTACAGAAGATAACTTCAACTTCATTACCAAACTGAGTCAAAGCATTCGCTGCTAACTCTTGACCCTTTGCTTGATCCCAATCACCTCTTTGTTTAAATAACTCTTTTACCTGCATACCAGCATCTGTTAAAGCTTTTACTGAGAATTCTGTTCTATATTGAGCATCTACATTTTCAGGATCACCAACGATCATTACATAGCTTACAATGCCATCTCCATTGAAATCTCCTTTGTTCTCTTGCTCTAAGATGATTTCACCCTGGAAGGTTCCAGATTGTCTTGCATCTGCACCAACATAAGTTGCATTGATACCATTTGTGGTCCAACGAGTTAATTCAGCTTCGGTAGGCTCACGGTTGATAAATACTGCTGGAATACCAGCCTCTGCACACATATCTGCGATTACTTCTGTAGAAGAAGATTGCACTAGGTTAAGAATTAATAAGTCTACTCCCTGTGTAATAAAGTTTTGTATCTGGTTTGTTTGCTCTGCTTGATCTCCTTTACCATCCATAACAGTAACTTTTGCATTGTAGGTGGTTTCCAGATAGCTTTGCAATTCTTCTCTATAAAGTGTCATAAAGTTATCATCAAATTTGTAAATACAAATACCAACGGTAAAGTCTTTTGCTTCTTTTGTTGTATCAGGAGCTAAATTTCCTTCGGAGGTAACCTTTACATAATCTACGGTATACTTCGTTTCCACTTTTTCACCCTTAGCCATCTTAGCAGCTACATCTGCTGCAGTATGAGATTGACCTATATGGTCATTTAAAACGGTACCAGTTACGGTTCCTTCTTTTACATAGGAAACTGTTTCTTCGAGCGCATCTACACCAACAAGATAGATGTCCTTTCCAACTGTTCTACCTGCTGCTTCAATTGCAACTTTTGCTCCATTTGCCATTGCATCATTATTACAGAAAACAACTTCGATTTGATCACCAAACTGAGTCAAAGCATTCGCTGTTAATTCTTGACCCTTTGCTTGATCCCAATCACCTCTTTGTTCAAATAACTTTTCTACCTCCATACCAGCATCGGTTAATGCCTTAATGGAATACTGTGTTCTATATTGAGCATCCACATTCTCAGGATCACCAACAATCATAGCATAGCTAACTTTTCCATCTGCATTGATATCACCTTTATCAGGTTGTTCTAAGATGATTTCGCCCTGGAAGGTTCCAGATTGTCTTGCATCTGCGCCAACATAAGTCGCCTTAATGTCTTTATCCGTCCAACGAGCAATTTCACTTTCACTAGGCTCACGATTAATAAATACAACTGGAATGCCTGCTTTAGCACACATATCAGCAATTACTTCTGTGGAAGAGGATTGCACAAGATTCAAAATTAATACGTCAACCCCTTGAGTAATAAAGTTTTGAATTTGATTGGTCTGCTCTGCTTGATCTCCCTTACCGTCCATGACAGTAACCTTCGCATTATATGTAGTTTCCAAATAACTTTGTAATTCTTCTCTGTAAAGAGTCATAAAGTTGTCATCGAATTTGTAAATACAAATTCCGACTTCTAATTGTTCGTCATTATTCTTTACAGTTTCTGTATCCTTCTTACAACCTGCCATAGTTAGGATCATGGCTAAGGATAGTAGTAATACAAGAATTTTTTTCATAATATACCTCCACACATTATATTATTGTCTAAAATATATAGATTTGTTGTTAAATCTATAATATTTTTGTTACATATATATAATATTTTATGTGGAAAGATTGTTCCATAGAATTTTCTTTGATGATAGATGAATTTTCTTCACTCTTTAACAAAGGTATATCCAATCTTACTAATTTCCTTATTTTTCATCAAACTTGATAGTAACAAGAACAAAGTGTGCTTCGCACACTCTCACGATAAAAATCTCTCATAGCACACTTTGTTACGCGCCGAGGGGGAGTATCCCTCGAGTGTGCATTGTTGCCCTGCTTTTTAGGGCATTTTTAAATCATAGGAAACGCACTTTCCTATGATTTGAAAAAGATCATCCATCATTTTACTGCACATCCTTTAAGGTAAGCTTATACTGCTCAACTCGAACGTACTTGTTATTCTCCAAGGTTACTACTTTAGAGACATCATCACCCATCGTTAATGCATAGGCAATATCAAAGATTGCTTTGGCA
>JAEZKD010000181.1 GCA_023415655.1 Bacillota bacterium
GTTCCGATGTTGCATGCCAAATACCTAATGGAACAGAAGTTAAAAGAAAGCAAGATTAATTACGTAATCTATCGTCCGACGGGATATTTTTACGATATCGCTAAAGTATTTATGCCGATGATTGAAGCAGGTAAAGTTACGCTGCTTGGTAAGAAGCCAGTACATGCTAATGTCATAGATACCTCAGATCTTGCAGACTTTATCGTATCGCATATGCTTGATCATAGAAAATGCTATGACATCGGTGGTAATGAAACTTATTCCTATGAAGAAATTGCAACGATGTTTTTTGATGCCGCTGGTAAGCCTGCAGTAATCAAACATGCCCCAACCTGGTTGTTCTCAGTCCTTGCTTGGATGGCAAAAAGAAAAAAGAATGGGAAAGAAGCTGTCATTCGTTTCTCCAAATGGACCTTATCCAATGAAATGGTTGCCTCAACCAAGTATGGAAAGCTCAGCTTTAAAGAATACATAAAAACTTGTTATCACAAATGAAAGGAGTATTAAATTATGGTTTTTCCATCTAATATGTTAATTTTATTTATAGTTTGTGCCGTGTTATGTGCCATTGGGTTTTATAAATTCATATGGTTTATGTCCGTTGGCTATGGATTTGCAATTGCTGGTGCTGGCATTACACTAATTGTTTTATATCATCCTACCATATCGACTGCAATTATTCTTCAATGTCTACTACTTGTCGTTTATGGCATTCGCCTGGGTGGCTTTTTACTACTACGTGAACTTAAAAGTACCACTTATCGTCAAACCATTGTTAAAGAAAGTGGTGTTGATAAAAAGGTTCCACTCTTTGTTTCGATTGTTATCTGGATTAGTGTTACCGTTTTGTATGTTGCTGAAGTAAGCCCTATCTTTTACCGCTTAGTCAACGGAAAGCCAGCAGATATCTCATCATATGTAGGAATTGTAATTATGGTACTTGCAGTTCTAATTGAAGCAATCGCTGATGCTCAAAAGTCCAAAGCAAAACAAAAAGCACCAAACCGTTTCTGCAATCATGGTTTGTATAAAATCGTACGCTGCCCAAACTACTTTGGTGAGTTGTTATTCTGGACCGGTGTCTTTGTCTCTGGCTTCACAGCTTATGAAACTGCCTTACAATGGATACTTCCGATATTTGGATATTTGTGTATTATTTACGTTATGTTAAGTGGAGCAAAACGTCTCGAAGAACGTCAGAACAAACATTACAACTCTGATCCTGCATATGTTGCTTACCGTACTTCTACCCCATTGCTTTTACCAATGATCCCACTGTACAGTCTATCAAAATGTGACTGGATTAAAATTTGATCCATAAAATTGATATTATAGTCATCCTTGATTGAAATGGATAGCAACAGAATAATTGAAATAGGTGGAAATCAAATGGAATTTTATTATAGATTATTTGAAGACAATACATTTTGTGTTACCTCATATAAAGGAACTGAAACACATGTAATAATACCAACAACACTGAAGATTTCTATCCTTTTTGATGACTTATTTAAAGGACATTCAGAAATTATCTCTGTAAGTATCCCTGATACCGTAACCAATATTGGTGGCTTTGTATTTGATGGCTGTATTAATTTAAAAGAAATAAAGTTGCCACCTAATCTAATCAATTTATGGCAATATGCGATGACACGCTGTGGCATTGAATCCATTACGATTCCAGGCAGCGTTCCCTCCATTGTTCCTTTCACCTTTAACCAATGTAAGGATTTAAGGGAAGTATATGTTAATGAGGGCACCAATAAAATATGTGCTTGGGCCTTTAAGGATTGTACCTCACTAAAAACTGTGTATCTTCCAAAATCATTAACCAATATAAGTAAGGATGCATTTGAAGGTTGTGAGGATGTTAGGTTAAGATATTATTAGGGGAGGTTTTATACTAATTAAGCTCTGTTAGATAATAATATTGGTATATGAATATGCTTAAAGGAGGGATGTAATTTTCCCTCCTTTTATTTTCGCAATTTATTATGACACATTAGAAAACGATGTGACTAATAACCATGTTTTATAATATCAACTGTTTTATTATCATTATACAATTCATACTTCAAATCTTCATAATACCAATACATATCAAATAAATTATCAAGTTTATCCGCATTCTTTGTATCAATAACTATTTGTTCATTTACATTTAGTATATAATTACCATACATTTCATAAAGATTTTCGAATTCATAGTACTCTTTTCCAGTATATTCGCTTAAAGATTTTGGCAAATATACACGTATTCTGAATTCATTATGACGTCTATTATAATTTTTCAGTTTTAATCTTATATGAATTATTGTAGAATCATTTGAAATGCTTAGGCCAATATCCGATTCATTTATATCTATGGAATTTATTCCATCATTCTTTATCCAATGATAATTAGTTCTTGCAAAATCTATTGTCCACTTCATCAACGGAATAATAAATATTAAAATTATTAGAACTATTAATATTTTGTTCTTTTCCTTAAATCTTTCTAATTTCAAAATACCTTTTATACCAATGAGAATCAAAATCAATGGTATTACACCTGAAAGATATATAATACCATTTTCATACTTTATTGGTTTTATGATATATTGAATGAAAGAATAGGAATCATGCGGAAGTTTATAGGATAGGACTACGGCCAAAAAAATTACTCCAAAAAACTTGATTAATCTAATATTTTCTTTGCTCATAGAACTTCTCCTTATTATCATTTCTTTTTCTTCTAATTTCACAATTGATATCTATTGTGAATCATTAATATGGTAATATTATACAGTTCTATTTATTTGATATCAATATCCTTTTCTAACAGAGCTATAAATTAAGTTGCATGCCTTTGTTTTAATATCTTAAGTTTCATTAATTGATCTATCTAATGGAAACGCAACTTTACACAAGCCTAGTATTTTTAAGCATTTCACTTGGTAAGTCGAGTGTTGGGAGGTGACTTGTAATTACAAATATCTAGTATCCAGCTATTGTATGTAACATGCCCCAACACTTAACAAAGAGACAAAGAAAAAATGGTGTGCATAAAAAATGCCTACACTTCATATGAAGTGTAGGCATCATCTGCATTCAATTTTAGCTATTTCACCTACTTGACAAGGGACATATCAATTTAGCAAGTGGACATTTCTTAAACTTCTTATTCTGTTACTAAAGCATACGCTGAGATTCTTCGAATTCTCCATGTAATCAACATAGATAATAAATAGGAAAATAGTATTGTTGAAAGTCCAAAAGCAAGAATCCAAGAGTAATCTATAATGAATCCTGCTTTCATAATACCCGCGCCACTCATAGCAAGTGACATCATTGGATTGGTATAGATTGCTCCCAGCAAAGCTCCTAATAAGACACCAACTACAATTGGAACCGTAAAGCTAATAGAAAGCTGGTTCATCAATTGAAGAGT
>JAEZKD010000185.1 GCA_023415655.1 Bacillota bacterium
GTCAGGAAGTGCTCTTGCAATTAACTGGGCACAGGAACATATACCAGCGATTCTTCAGGGCTGGTATCCTGGAGCACAGGGTGGTAGAGCAATTGCAGAAGCGATCTTTGGTGAATTTTCACCAGAAGGAAAGCTACCTGTAACCTTCTATCATTCTACTCAGGATCTACCTGATTTTACAGACTACTCCATGAAGAATAGAACCTATCGTTATATGAAAGGGGAAGCTCTTTATCCATTCGGCTATGGATTATCCTACGCAGACTTTATCATTGATGAAGTAGAGTTGGATACCGATGAAATAACAGAACAGGGGATCAATGTTAAGTTACGTATCACCAATAATGGTAGAATGAAGGGTAGAGAGACCATTCAGGTTTATATCAAATCTGAAAAACCAGATACACCGAATCCACAGTTAAAAGCATTTACTAAGGTTGAGTTATCCGCTGGGGAGAATAAAACCATCCAGATTCATCTTCCAATGCAAGCCTTTAGTTTATGTGATCTAGAAGGAAAGAAAGTGGTAGAACAGGGCAATTATTCAATCTTTGTGGGTGGTTCACAACCGGATGAAAGAAGTATCTCACTTACAGGGAAACAACCACATAAGCTCATAGGTAAGAAGTTTTGAATATGAATGTAACGGTATAGATTTGTTAAGCAAAAGAAATGATATCGTCTAGACTGGAGGGAGTATTCATAATGAAAAACATCAACCTTACGAATGTTCCTGAAGCATACAAACATGCGGTCAGGAAAGAGCAACAAGGAACCATAGAAGAAGCAACCTATCTTGTTCATAATTATATTAATCAGGCGCGACAGCTGGTGAGTAATCAAGAACTAGAATTAGCACAAACAGGTAGAGTTACAATTAAGGCAGATGCTATTCTAAAAAAATGTAATGTATATTTACCAGCTGGTTACAATCAAAAAAATTGTTCGACTAAGTATCCGGTTCTGTATCTACTTCATGGAGTCGGTGGAAATCGATTTGAATGGTTAGGTGGAAGTGGTGAACTAGATGGTTATTATGTCATTTGCAATATATTTGATCATCTCATTGCGAATGGAGAGATTGAACCATGTATAATTGTATTTCCTGATGGTAGAAGTGCATGGGACTGGAAGGACCAAAGTTTTAATCCTGACGGAACAAATCTGCTTGGTTTTTACTATTTTGATTATGAATTAAGATATGATCTAATTCCATACATCGAAGAAAAGTATCATACGCAAGCAGATATTAATAATAGCTTTGCGGAAAGTGTAGGCTATAATCGTATGTACAGAGCAATTGCAGGTCTTTCTATGGGAGGTATGCAAAGTCTGAATCTGGTACTAGGTGGTTATCGTTACGACTCTGAGAAATACACAGATGAGATTAGTGAGTGTAAAAATGGCCTTGCAAAGACTGTACCTGCACCTGGGTTGTTGAATCTTTTTGCCTATGTAGGGGCCTTCTCCAATGCACCTACATCAAGTGAAGGTAAGCGTCTAGGTGCCAAAATATCATCGTGTGACTTTCAGTTAGATGTTTTATATATGACTTGTGGCGATGAAGATGACATAGCGTATGAAATGGGTTATCAAAATGCAATTGATGGTTTGTGGAAGTCAGCTGGAGATAAACTCAGGTATTTTTATACTGTGACAGTGAAAGAAGGAAAGCATGATTTCCCTGTATGGTTAAATGGTGCATATAATTTTTCTCGTATGATTTTTAGTAATACAGTTAGAGATAAGGAAAGGTATTGCGTCGACAGTATACTTTGTAAATAAGATCATGAAAAGAGAATCGTAAAGTGGTTATTAGGTTGTCTCAAAACTATATGAATGTAAATATAGTTTTGAGGTAGCCTTTTTCTTTCATCCAATTCAATGGAGTAAAAGATAATATCCGTCTACAATGGTATTGTTGGTAAGTATGAAATAGAGTATAATGTTCATAAAGTAGGTAGTTTATACTGACAAATGAGAGTTATTAGGAGGTAAAACATGAACATAAAACAAATCAATGAGATTTTTTCTGATACAGCCTATGTACGCACGGGTGGTAGAGAAAGTGAACTAAAATGTGCAAATTACTTGAAGGCGAAATGTGCTGAGATGGGTTTAGAAGCATACCTAGAAGAGTTTGAGGTAGATATGGCTGATCTAAAAGAAGCAGAACTTATTATCGACGGTAAAGTAATTCCTTGTAAGGGCTATCTTTGCTGTGGCAGTGGAGAAGTAACAGCTCCTTTTTACTATATGCAACATGATGATTCATATTCATTGGAATGCTGTAAGGGGAAAATAGTAATGAATGATGGATATCTGGGATACTGGAGATATCAGGATTTAATTGAACATGGAGCAGTCGGATTTATTACATATGACGGTAATGCAAATTATACGGATGAGGATATTGACCAGAGAGAGCTTCGCTCCTACATTAGCAAAGGGAATAAGATTCTTGGTGTTAATATCAATGCAAAGCAAGCAATTGAGTTAGTGAAAAATGGTGCAAAAGAAGCAACAATTCGCATCAAGCAAAGCGAATATAAAGGTAAGTCTCATAACGTGATACTGGATCTGCCAGGTGAATATGAGGAAAAGATTGTTATCACAGCTCATTATGATTCGACCTCCCTTTCACAAGGAGCTTATGATAATATGTCTGGAAGTATTGGTTTGCTTGGAATCGCAGAAAAATTCGCAAAAGAATCTCATCGCTATGGTCTTCGATTCATTTGGTGTGGTTGTGAGGAGAGAGGATTGTTAGGTTCCAAAGCTTATACAGCTGCGCATGAAGAGGAATTGAAAAAGGTTGTATTGAATATCAATTTAGATATGATAGGTTGTATCATGGGTAAATTTATTGCCTGCTGTACGAGTGAAGAAAAACTAGTTCATTATCTAGAATATATGTCTTGTCTGGAAGGTTTTGGGATGAGACCATACCAGGATGTCTATTCCAGCGATTCCACCCCATTTGCTGACAAAGGAGTGCCAGCGGTTTCGTTTGCAAGAATTGCACCACAGAATACTGCGACGATTCATAATAGCTATGATACCGCAAAGGTTATGAATGCTGAACAGATGCTGATTGATATTGACTTTATCAATCGATTCGTCTCTTTGATGGCAAATGCGGCTAAGTGCCCAGTATCCAAAGAAATCCCTGAGAGTATGAAGGAAAAATTAGATAATTATCTTGGAAGAAAACGTGAGAAGAAGAAATAGTGCTATTAGGACGGCTTGCCCTAAGTTGACTCTGGTTAACTTAGGGCTTTTCACTGAATCAGTAAATTTTAGCTATTTACCTAGCATCATTCTAGCAGAAACTGCAAGGCATAATATTGCTACATATGTTAGAGTTAGCTTGAGAGGAGGGATATAATGAACTGGCTTAATCAAATGAACTATGTAATGGATTATATTGAAAAGAATCTAGAGTCTGAGATTGATATGAATGTTGTAGCCGAACTATCCTGTTATTCTGTGACGACGTTTCAACGGATGTTTTCGATTATTTGTGATATTTCTTTGTCAGAGTACATAAGACGTAGGCGGCTTACACTTGCGGCATTTGAACTTCAAAATAGCAATATTAAAATCGTTGACCTAGCTGCAAAATATCAATATGAATCGCCCGAAGCATTTACTAGAGCTTTTCACACATTACACGGTGTTTCGCCGTCTATAGCACGTAACATCGGAACGCCTTTGAAAGCTTATCCACGTATCTCTTTTCATCTAACCTTAACAGGAGGTACTCCAATGAATTACAGAATTGAGCAAAAAGAAGGTTTTACGATTTATGGGATTGAGCGTATGATTTGTACATTAAACGATGCGAATTGGAAGGAGGTTCCGGAGTTTTGGGGAGAAATTGTATCCAATGGCGAGTATGACAAATTGCTACAATCTACCTCGTTACCTATACCTAAAGAAGGACTTAATCTTTTGAACGCCATTGACTGTTATCGTACTATCGATGAAAATACGATTCCATATATGGTATTTGCTTTTAAAACGGAACAAAGTAACATGGATGGTTATACCATTGTTGATGTGCCGGCTGCAACCTGGGCGATATTTAAGAGTGAGCTTCACACAATCGAAGAAACAAGCAATGCCATAAGTAGTCTAATTAAGCAAATCTATGTGGACTGGCTTCCTACCGCTAACTATACTAAGGTAGAAAATTATGAATTTGAGTTAACTTATAAATGCAAAGATAGGTATTATAGTGAGATATGGATCAGAGTAACTCCAAATAAGGAGGAAGTATAATGGCATAGGTGAGTATAGGTCAATTACTTATGTATGGCCTTTTTTATATTGTTTGACATGTAAAAATTTACATGATATAGTGAAAAATGGTAGGTAATATTATATTTGAGTTATTTTACGAAGGAATTAGAAATATATTATGTCAGTAACTTTAGTTGAAAGTACAAGAAAAGCGGATAAAAGGAACATAGAAACGAGGGTATAATGAAATTTAAAAATGTAGATAAAAAGAGTCTATTTCTAGTTGTAATATCAGTAATATTAATGGGTCTATCCTTATCTTTTATCAATCAGACGAATTTTGGGACAGATCCGTGTACCCTCTTTAATCTTGGGATGGCAGCTAAATTGGGGCTTTCACTTGGTAATTGGCAGGCGATCTTTAATTGTATACTTTTAGTGATTGTATTTATATATGACAGAAAGCAGATAGGATGGGGAACAATTGTGAACATGTTCCTTGTCGGTTATAGCTTTGATTTCTTTACTTGGGTCAATAGCTTATGGATTCCAGTGGATTTTTACTCTAGCTTAGTAGTGAGAATTTGTGTGATAATTCCAGCACTTTTTATTTTTGTTGTAGCTGCTTCGACTTATATAGCGGTTCAGCTTGGAACCGGACCATACGATGCAGTTCCATTTATTCTCGCAGCGAAGCTCCATAAGGTTTCGTTTAAAGTAGTTAGAATCTCATGGGATTTAACAGTGAGTTTGCTAGGATTTTTACTTGGTTCTACAATTGGTCCTGTGACCATTGTTATGGCATTTGCCTTAGGACCAGTAATTAGTTGGATTCGAGTTCATGTAATTGAGAGAATTCTACATACTGAAGAGAAAAAAGATAGTCCGAGCTTTAGCTAAGTAACCTAAAATGAATAGGAAGGATCCAATTAGATAAGTAAAACCAAAGAGGGTATATTTATGAATGATTCATTTGCAAGGCGATTTGTGATAGCTAGAAAAAAGAGTAACATGACACAGATGGAAGTTGCTGAAAAACTCGATATTTCATTTGAAGAAGTGAGCTTATGGGAAAGAGGAGAAAATCTGCCGGGAATGGACAAAATGTCTGAGATTGCAAAGTTGTTTGGGGTAACGATTGATTGGCTGATGACAGGAGAATATGAGATAGAAGACACATTTTATGAGCTAGATAGTCTTTCGGATCGATTATTTAACGAAGATAAGATGTATACCTATGTGAAAACATATGCAACTATGAAAGGAATGACTCAAACGTTGCGAGTTCTTCCATATGCAAGAGATTTACATAAGAATCAATATCGGAAGGGAAAGGACAAGATTCCATATATCTATCATCCACTTCTATTATGCTGTCATGCATTGGCTTTGGGACTTGAAGAAGATGATCTAATTTCAACTGCTTTACTCCACGATGTATGTGAGGATTGTGGAATTCTACCTAGTGAATTACCTGTAAATGAAGAAACAAGAAAAGCGGTAGACCTTTTGACGAGGAAAAAATCATCCAATGGAGATGCGTCTAATGATTTAGAAGCATATTATGCAGGTATCATAGGAAATAAGATTGCGACAATCGTTAAGCTATTAGATCGTTGTAATAATATCTCAGGGATGGCAACAGGATTTTCTAAGGAAAAGATGATTCGATATATTGAGGAGACGGAGACCTTTATCTATCCTATAATGCGCAAAGCGCGAGCAATTTATCCAGTGTATTCAAATCAGATATTCCTGATTAAGTACCATATGATGAGTGTGATGGAGAGTTTAAAACGTCAGCTTATACAAAAGTTCGACTGATAATTACACTAAGTTTGTAAATTACGAGTTTGAATTGACTTATAATTACAATACATATATTATAGTGATGTAAATTTTTGCGCACTCAATTAGAAATGGTTGGGTGCTTTTGTTATTCTAAAAAGTATCTATTTATTGAATAAATTGAATATAATAAACGGTAAAATTAAACCAATTGATTAATTGACAGTTAAATTCTAATATTTTATAATATTAATTGCTTAATTGCAATATTTTTGATATAAATGAAATATTATACAAAAATCAATGAGTTGCATTATACAAAGGAACATACGAAGGATGAAAGGGTGATTAGCATGAGGAGAAAACTTTTACCATTATTATTAACAGGAGTAATGGTGATAGGAACAATGGTAGGATGTAAGAAAGTAGCAGAAACCTCAGAGAAGAAACGAGATGAAGAAGTTATAACAGAAGGTACTCAGAAATCAGAGGTTGTAAATTTGACTGTATGGGTTGATGAAGGAAACATCTCGATGATGGAGGGAATGCTTACTTCTTTTAAGGAGTATTATGCAGAACAGGCAAATTTTGAAATAGCCATGGAAATACAAAATGAGAGTGAGCTTCGTAATGTGCTTTTACAAAATGTTCATGCTGATGTGGATGTATTTTCTTTTCCAGATGATCAGTTGAACACTCTGATTGCAAGCGGAGTAATATCGGAAGTGCCAGATTATGAAACAATTAAGTCTTTAAATACGGAAGGATCTGTTGAAGCTGCTTCTCTAAATGGTAGACTTTTTGCTTATCCTATGACTGCAGATAATGGAAACTTTATGTATTATAACAAACAGTATTTTAGTGAATTGGATGTACAGACATTGGATGGTATGCTTCAGGTAGCGAAAGAGGCAGGAAAGAAAATTGCAATGGATCTTACATCAGGTTGGTACTTATATAACTTTTTTGGTAATACAGGTATGAGCTTAGGATTAAATGAAGACGGTGTTACAAATTACTGTAATTGGAACACAGCATCCGGAGATATTACAGGGCTTGATGTTGTCGAATCACTAATAGAAATTATTGAGAATCCTTATTTTGTTGTTACAAGTGATTCAGAATTTGTTTCTGGTTCAGAAGAAGCAGATTCAATTATTGCATCGGTTAGTGGTGTATGGAATGCAGTTGCAGTAAAAGAATTATGGGGAGAAGATTATGGTGCAGTTAAGCTTCCGACCTTTACTTGTGCTGATCAACAGATCCAATTATCCTCATTTACGGGTTATAAGTTGATGGGGGTAAATGCATATTCTGATCAGGTGGAATGGGCTCATAAACTGGCAGATTGGTTGACAAATGAACAGAATCAGACGATCCGTTTTATTGAGAGAAATCAGGGGCCATCAAATAAAAAGGCGGCAGCATCGGAAGAAGTGATAAAAGTACCTGCAATTCAAGCAGTAATTGACCAGTCCCAGTATGGTACGTTACAGCGTGTTGGTAATAATTATTGGCAGCCATGCACGGATTTTGTGAACACATTATTAGCGGGAAATCCAGAAGAAATACCTCTACAGGAACTTTTAGATACGTTGGTACAAAAAATCACAGCACCAATCGTAGATTAGGAGGGACATCAGATGAAGATAAAAAAGAGAATGCGTTTGAGTTTGAAGGTTAAGATACTACTGCCTGTTTTATTTCTTTGTATTCTTGCAATTGCATCAAATCTAGAAAGCTATTCGAATATTCTAGAGGTAAATACTACAGCAACTAAGATTACGGATGAATATATGTTGAGAGTTTCTGAAATAAGTGAGATTCAGAATGGTGTTCAAGTTTTGCAGAAGATGGCCATTTCTCATATCATTGCAACGGACATGAATACGATGGTAGAATTTGTAGATTTAATTCGCCAAAAGGAAATAGATTTGGATGGGCTGCTGACAGAGTATAAGCAGCATTTAAAGGACAAAGAATTATCAACTTATGAAGTTGTCCTAACAACCTATGAAGGAATAAAATATGAGATAGCAACCTTGTTGGCTTATAGTGCTGCAGGCAATAACGAAGCGGCTTATGAAGTGGCAAATGGACCACTATCAGAATATGATAAGTCAATTAGCAATCAGATCAATAAAATAGTGGAGCAAGCGGAGCAGTCCACAAAAGATGCAAGGAATTCCTTACAGAATGTTTATGAACGTGCTATTACTGTCAGTTTCATGATGGTAGGCGTTATTATTCTGGTAATGGTGATTGCAGTTATCATTGTACATAAAACGATACTTCGCCCACTTGGTGTGATTCATGGAGAAATTAAGAATCTCATTGATGGAATTGATCATAATGAAGGAGACCTAACTCAAAGAATTAGTATTCTATCCAATGATGAGATTTCTGATATTACAGGAGCTATTAATTTATTTATAGCGAAGCTTCAAGAAATCATGAAGCTAGTAGTAGGAAATGCGAAGCGTATGGATGAAGTGGTAAATGAAGTACGTAGCAGTGTTCTTACTTCGAATGATAATGTTTCTGATTTGTCAGCAGTGACAGAAGAGCTGGCAGCTACCATGCAAGAGGTAGATGGTTCTGCAAAAAGTATCAAAGGAAATGCAGAGGCTGTTCGTGATGATGTAGTAATCATTGCAGATAAGACGAATAAAATAAATGAGTATTCCATGGGAATGAAGATGAATGCAGATAAGATGGAACAGGATGCAAGATTGAATATGGAGCAAACGAGTCAGAAGGTAGCTCACATATTGGAGAATCTAAATCAGTCCATTGAGGATAGTAAGAGTGTGGATCAGATTAATAATCTCACAAATGACATTCTTGGAATTTCGAGTCAAACAAATTTACTTGCATTGAATGCTTCGATTGAAGCAGCGAGAGCTGGTGAAGCAGGAAGAGGCTTTGCAGTAGTCGCAGATGAAATCCGCCATCTGGCCGAATCGAGCAAAGATGCAGCAAATCGCATTCAGAAAATCAATGGAATTGTTATGATAGCAGTTCAAAATCTATCAAACAATGCACATAATCTAGTGGAATATATGCAGGATTCTATCCTTCCAGAATTTGAGAAGTTTGTTAAAAATGGAGTTTTATATCAGGAAAATGCAACCTATATTCACAATTCCATGCAAGAATTTACAATAATGACGGAAGAACTACAAAATGCAATGAATGAAATAACCTCCTCGATTGGTATGATTACTTGTGCCATTGATGAGGGTGCAAATGGAATTAGTGGCGCTGCAGAAAGCACGCAAAATTTAGTTAGAGATATGGAGATAATCAATGCTCAGATGGAAGAAAATGCAGGGATAGTAGCACTTCTTGAGCAAAGTTCAAATGTATTTAAGAAATTCTAGGTAAGAGAGAGTATAAGTTGGAAGAGGCATCTCATAATTTGAAGTGGAACTAAATATATATACAAAGCATGGTAAAGAAAATGACACAACAAAATATGGGGTGTCTATTTTAACGATTGGAACGAGCGCTTGGATAAATAGGTATTAATAGGAGAAACTAACTTCCAAATAAGTGTCTTGGAGGTAGTTATGAATTCTGTATGGAGTCAAAGTACCAATTTACCTAAATTTAAAAGTCTTCCAGGCGATACGACAACGGATGTTTTAATTATCGGTGGTGGTATTGCTGGAATTTTATGTGCATATTACTTAGAGCAAAAAGGAATCCGTTATCTCTTAGTAGAGAAAAAAACGATCTGTTCTGGGATTACAAAAAATACAACGGCAAAAGTCACATCACATCATGGACTAATTTATAATCAGCTGATTAGACAAGCGGGTATGGATAAAGCAAAACAGTATTATGAAGTGAACCAAGCTGCTGTCAAAAAATATAGTGAGCTATGTAAGGAAATCGATTGTAATTTTGTAGAGGCTTCTTCATATGTATATTCACTTAAGGATCGAAAAAAACTCGAACAAGAAGTTTCGGCTCTAGAATCCTTAGGTGCACCAGTACAACTAGCCGATACTACCGAGCTACCATTTGAAACAGTGGGAGCAGTTAAGTTAGAGAATCAAGCACAATTTAATCCATTAAAATTTGTAGCAGCTATTGTAAACAATCTAAATATTTATGAGAATACCTTTGTGGAGCAAATCCAAGGGAATACTGCTATCACTGACAAAGGGAGAATTACAGCGAAGAAGATCATTGTAGCGACTCATTTTCCATTTGATAATAAGCATGGGATGTATTTTCTTAAAATGTATCAGCACCGTTCTTATGTCATTGCGCTAGAGAATGCTGCAAAGATCCATGGGATCTATGTAGATGAGGCGTTGTGTGGAATGTCATTTCGTAGCTATGAGGATTTATTACTCGTCGGAGGTGGAGATCACAGGACGGGAAAGCATGGTGGGAACTGGGAAGAGCTTCGAGATTTTGCAAAAAAGTATTATCCCAATGCTACGGAAAAATACTATTGGGCGACTCAAGACTGTATGACGCTTGATGATGTTCCTTATATCGGACATTATTCGAAAAATACTCCTGATTTGTTCGTTGCTACGGGGTTTAATAAATGGGGAATGAGCACGGGTATGGTTGCAGCAATGATATTGTCTGATATGGTGATGGAGAAAGAAAACCCTTATGCCAATGTTTTCTCACCATCTAGAAGTATGATGAAATCACAGTTATTCATGAATGGCTTGGAAGCGACAGTCAATCTTTTGACTTTTACGAAAAAACGTTGTCCACACCTTGGATGCGCATTAAAATGGAATAGCATGGAACGAAGCTGGGATTGTCCTTGTCATGGTTCTCGTTTTGATGAACATGGAACAATTCTTGATAACCCTGCGAATCGAGATATCAAGTAGTTACTATACAAATTATAATAGAAGAAGTGAAGAAGCATGATACAAGCGATATAGACTTAAGACAAAGAAATAGGATGATGAAGATAAAAAAATTAAAAAAAAATAGACAAAAAACTCCTCGTATGATTTTCGTTGAACGATTCATCGAATATCATACGAGGAGTTTTTATGTAACTTGATAGATTAATGATAAGCCAATGAAAAATAATGCTATCTCATGAAACCTTACGTATCATAAAATATTTGTACGAACTTATCGGTATTCTAACTAAAACAATGAAAATGTTAAAAATAGAGATGACATCAAGGAAGCAACTAAGGATACAACAGTAATCTGAGTATTAAGGGATGGTCCAGCAGTATCTTTGAATGGATCACCAACCGTATCACCAACGACTGCAGCGTGATGAGCATCGGAACCTTTACCACCTTCATTGCCAGCTTCTATGTATTTCTTCGAATTATCCCAAAGTCCTCCGGAATTGGACATAAATAATGCAAGTAAGAGTCCACTTACAATATTACCGAGTAAGAAACCGCCGATGGCATTGACACCACCGATAAAGCCGATTACTAAAGTAGAACAAATTGCGAATAAACCAGCAGGAATTAATTCGCGAAGAGCACCGTGAGTTGCAATCTCAATACATTTATCATATTCAGGAACAACATCTTCTTTTCCTTCACGTAAGCCTGGAATTTCTTCAAATTGACGATGAATCTCTTTTACCATACGTTGTGCATTCTTATTTACCCCAAGCATTAATAGAGCAGAGAATACCGCAGGAACACTTGCTCCGATTAGGATACCGAAAAATACAGTAGGATTCATAATGTCAAAGCCAGTAATTAACTCTTTGCCAAGTTCGAGAGCAGTTGCATTTACTTCACTGATATAAGCACCGAGTAAGCTAATTACAGTAAGGCCAGCAGCACCAATGGCGAATCCTTTGGTAACAGCTTTTACGGTATTACCAGCGCTGTCTAATTCATCCGTAATTCGTAAGGTTTCTTCACCTAGGTTACCCATCTCAGCAAGACCACGAGCATTGTCAACGATAGGTCCATAAGCATCATTACTGATGATCATTCCTACGATTGATAACATACCAACAGCAGCCATGGAGATACCAAACATTGCATAACCAGATCCTAAATTCTCACATAATTTATAGGCTGACAAGGAAGAGATTGCAATACCAAGCATAGCAGGTAAGGTGGAGATAAAACCATAAGAGATACCGGATAGTAACGTAAAGGCTGGTCCTGATTTGGAAGCATGAGCAACTTTTTTCACGATGGACTTAGAGTCATCCGTAAAGTAGTTCGTTACAATACCAATTAATACACCAACAAATAAACCAATGGCTGCAGCACCCCAAAGTCTCCAGGAGAATCCTTCGAATACTAAATTAGACAGTGCAGTAAGGACAAGGAAGCACCCAGTGGTGACATAAGTGGATGAGTTTAATGCCTTGGTTGGAGTACCATTTTTACCTATTTTAGCAGTAGCAATACCAATGATGGACGACAAAAGACCAAGTGCTGAATAGATAAAAACCATTGCCATATTCACTGTTTTGCCAGTACCAGAATCTAGATTGGCTGCCATAACAAGTGCGGCAGTCATTGCAGCAACATTGGAGTCAAAAAGGTCAGCACCCATACCAGCAACATCACCAACATTATCACCGACGTTATCAGCAATAACGGCAGGATTTCTTGGATCATCTTCTGGAATATCAAGCTCTACTTTACCAACTAAATCTGCGCTGATATCTGCTGTCTTGGTAAAGATACCACCACCTGCTTTTGCAAAAAGAGCAAGTGAGCTTGCACCAAAGGAAAAACCAAGCAATGC
This sequence comes from Bacillota bacterium, assembly GCA_023415655.1. Lineage (GTDB taxonomy): Bacteria > Bacillota > Clostridia > Lachnospirales > Lachnospiraceae > Lachnoclostridium. Next base: position 12,763 of record JAEZKD010000185.1, read on the forward strand.
TGTTGTATCACTAGTAATCCATAATACAGCACAAACACCCAATAAACTACAACCAACAACAGTTAGTCCCATAACAGAGCCACCTCGAAAACCAACAAGGAAGGATCGTTTGATTCCAGTGGTAGCAGCATGTGCAGTTTTAACATTGGCGATGGTTGCTACTGTAATACCAATTTTACCAGCAATTGCGGAAAATATAGTACCACCGATATAAGAGACTACCATAATCAGGTTGTTTTCAATCTTTCCCTCCCAAATCGGCATTGGAAGAAATAAAAAGATTACGATGGCACAAAAACCTGCAAAGCGAGCGAGAATGCGGTATTCTTTCCGTAAGAAGGTATTAGCACCCTTGCGAATCAGTGTTCCGATTGATTCTATTCTGGAATTAGCGCGCTCACAATGGGAAATCCAGATGGATAGATAAGCGGCAAAGGCGAAAGAAATAAGAACTGAGAAAAGACCAATCAAGTAACACAACTGTAATGATACGTTCATAAAAAAAGCTCCTTTCTTTATGTATTCAATATACTTATCATTAGTATATGTGTATGACTGCTTGTTTAGAAAAAAAGTGAATAACATATAGGTAAATTATACCATAAATATCGGATAAAATCACCAATTTTTTAATGAATATAATGGAAAAACGTGTTACAATAACAAGAGATTTTTTAGTTTACCTTTTTTAGTCTTATTTGTCTTTTACATCGGAGGGTGATTATGAAAATAGGTGAGTTGAATATATTTGAACCAGCGACGAATGCTTGGTTTACTAAGACTTTAATACAACCGACCTTGGTACAGCAAAAGGCTTGGCCTAAGATTGCGAAGGGAATGGATACTTTGGTAGTAGCACCAACTGGTACTGGTAAGACTTTGTCAGCTTTTCTTGTATTTATAGACGAGTTAAAGAAAAAAGCGAGAGAGGGTAATTTGAAAGAAGAACTCTATGTCATTTATATTTCTCCCTTAAAGTCATTAGCAGCAGATATTCAGGAAAATTTAAAGAAACCATTGGTGGGAATTACAAAGGAAGAGAAAGAGCTAGGCTTAGATGCGCCAAGTATATCGGTTGGTATTCGAACTGGTGATACTACAGCAAGTGAGAGAAGGCAGATGATAAAACATCCACCACATATTCTAATCACGACACCAGAGTCACTTTACTTATTATTGACAAGTAAATCAGGAAAAGGTCTTTTAAAGACAGCAAAAGTCATTATTTTGGATGAATTACATGCAGTAATAAACACTAAGCGAGGAGCACATTTGATGCTTTCCATTGCTAGATTAGATGCTTTGTGTGGTCAGCCCTTACAACGAATCGGATTGTCAGCAACAATTGAACCGTTGGACCTTGCAGCTAGTTATTTATCTTGTGAAAAGGTTGCAATTGTCGCACCGAAGATGGAGAAAAAGATAGAAATAGTCGTGACAAGCCCGTTAACTAAGGATACGGGAATCCCAAGGGGGTCTGTTTGGGAACGTTTGGCTGAGATGGTATTCGAAGAATGTAAGAAAGCCAAGAGTGTCATTGCCTTTGTAGAAGGAAGAAGATTTGCAGAAAAATTAGCTCATTATGTAAATCAACTCGGTGGTGAGGATTATGCGAGAACACATCATGGAAGCTTATCCAAAGAACAACGTGCCAGTGTGGAACAAGCATTAAGAGAAGGAGAGTTACATCTATTATGTGCGACCTCTTCGATGGAGCTTGGAATCGACGTTGGTGAGATTGATAAAGTGCTACAAATCGGTTGTCCAAGATCGATTTCTAGTACAAAGCAGCGTTTGGGACGTGCAGGACATCGGCCAAAGCAGACCAGTGTTATGCAGATTTTCCCGAGGGAGGATTCGGAAGGGTTATATTGTGGAATCACTGCAGAAGCTGTCAAAAGAGGGCATATAGAGCCATCCAAACCACCCGTACTATGTATGGATGTGCTCGCTCAACATCTGGTATCCATGGCGACAGAAGAGGGGTATGAGGTAGACGAGGTGTTAACAATCTTAAAGCGTGCTTACCCATTTACGATGGTCTCTAAGGAACAAGTAAAGAGTGTGCTTTGTATGCTTGCTGGAGATTATGAACATGACCATGAGATACCAGTAAGACCAAGACTTTTGTATGATCGCATCCATGAGCATGTCTTTGGGGATGCCTATAGTAGGATGCTTGCAATCTCAACCGCTGGAACCATCCCAGACCGAGGGATGTATAGCGTAAAATCAGAAGAGGGCATTAAGTTAGGAGAACTAGACGAGGAGTTTGTCTTTGAATCTAGAGTGGGTGAAAAGTTCTTATTAGGAACGTTTGCCTGGAAGATTAATAAGATTGAAAAAGATACAGTGATTGTATCACCGACCAATTCTGCCAGTGCACAGCTCCCTTTTTGGAAAGGGGATATGAAAGGAAGAGATCTTCAGACAGGACTTATGTTTGGCAGTATACTCCGTGAGTTACAACAAGCAGCGGAGTCAGATCAGCTTTATGAGAAGTTAGAGGAACTAGGATTAGACGAAGCAGCAGCCATTGGAGCAAAGGAATTCTTAGAAAGGCAGATTGTTTCAACACAGCTACTACCGGATGATAATACGATCATCGTTGAACATTTTAAAGATGAAACTGGGACCTATCAGATGATGGTCCACTCTGTGTTTGGAAGACAGGTGAATGAGCCATTATCGATTCTTGCAGAAGATTGTGCAAAACGAATGACTTCAAGATGGATTACTCATATTGATGATGAGGATGGATTTCTTTTATATCCTTATGATGGACTTAAATTACCAGAACATCTTTTGTATCAGATATCACCACAAACTGCAAGACAAAAGCTAGAAGCTGTCATACTTTCAACACCTGTCTTTAACATGATGTTTCGCTATAATTCGGCACGAGCCTTAATGATGGGAGTAAAAAAAGCAGGGCGCCAACCACTTTGGATTCAGCGCATGAGAAGTGCACAGATGTTAGACTCCGTAGCTTCGATGAAGGAGCATCCGTTGATTGTGGAAACAAAGAGAGAGTGCTTAAATGATTATTGGGATGTGTCTGGAGTCATAGAAATTATAAAGAGAATTCATACCGGAGCTATCCGTGTGCATGAAGTTGCAACTGAGATACCATCTCCAATGTCATTGCCACTTCGCCGTCAAACCGAAGGTGCAATGATGTATGATTATGCTCCAACATCAATGAACATTCAGAGGGTATCTCAAGAAGGAGTAGAAGAAGCCGAGCTGATCATGCCAGAAGAGGAAGAGCTTGAAAAGGTATCCAAACGTATGAACCTTCCAAAAGATGAGGTTTCCCTTCACTCCTTGTTAATGATAGAAGGGGACCTAATGGCAGGAGAATTAGATGTACCTATTGAGTGGTTAGAAAGCTTAGAACACAAGGGACAGGCTTGTTATATTGAGCCAGGACTTTGGATTGCTGCAGAACATCAGCATATGTATGAAGTGGCCTTGCAGACTGCAAATCATTCAAACGAAGAATTGATCCAAATCCTTCGAAGAGCATTGAGGTATCGAGGGGCACAAAGCATTGAACAGCTTGTGGAACGCTATTTGTTACCAATCGAGGTCATTGAGAAGACAATTCAGCTTATGTGTGAAAAGAAACAGATTGTCGAGTATGATGGAATTTACTATCATGAACAACTTTATTCAAGAGCTCAGCGTGAAACAATAAAAAATAAACGAAAAAGAGTAAATACTGTCAAAGCACAGAATTATGCAGCCTTCTTATGCCAAGAGAAGTGCAAGGAGAGAAGCAAAGAGGAGCTAGAAAAGGTATTAGAAAGCTTTTGTGGTCAATCTTTTCCAATTCAAATGATAGAAAGTATCCTACTACCGACTAGAATACCAAAATATCGTACGGAATATCTAGATACAGCGCTAGCAAAGGGGAATATCTTCTGGCAGATGGATGAGCAAGATCAGCTAAGCTTTCATCGTTTTGATGAGATTGATTGGGAGCAAGAGATAGAGCTTTCGAGTGAAATGAGTGAAAAAGAGCATAAAATTTATCATGCCTTGAAACAAAGAGGGGCTACCTTTATGCAGGGGTTATCGGGATTACTTGATGGTGAATCACCTCATGAAACTTTACTTTGCTTAGTTGGTAAGGGATTCATTCATTCCGATAGTTTCTTAGCAGTACGTCAGTATATGGATCGAGATAAGATTGAAAAGGGCAATTCTCGTTTTCGAGTCAATGCAAGGGTTCAGGCATTGACTGCAGGTCGATTTGAAATCAATCGTCCATTAAAAACGGAAAGTATCGAAGAGATATTGCATCGTCAGTTTGTGCAGCATGGTATTCTTTGTAGAGAAACGATTCAGGAAGTTTCTTGGTCAGAAGCACTGGAAGTTTTACGCGTATGGGAATATACAGGACGAGCTAGAAGAGGATATTTTGTAGAAGGGTTATCTGGAATTCAATTTATCAAAGAAGAGGATTATTATCGAATCAATCTTATGTTACAAGAGCTATTCGAAGGAATTGTTTGGCTCAACGCTTGTGACTTTGCTCAGCCTTATGGAAAAAGCTTACCGCATGGTAAAGGGAAAGCATTTGTAAATGTTACTGGAACTTATGTTGCTTTGAGACAAGGTGAAGTGATCGCTGTCTTAGAACGAAATGGAAAGATATTAAGAATCTTCTCTGAGGAAAATGCGATTGAATTACTAACTCTACTTGCAAGACGATTTGAAAACAAGCAATTATTAAGAGAACAAAACCGACTTACAATCAAACAGTATGATGCGAGTATAGAACCTTATCTAAAGGCAGCAGGATTTCAAAAAGAGATTACGGATTATGTGTTATATCGTAAGGGATAATTTTATTGAAAGATGGATACTTAAGAACAATGGAACAATGGGATTGACAGGAGGAGAAGGAATGTTTACAGCGGATATCAAATATGTAAAACCACTAGGAAGAACCTATTATGTAGATAAGGTCAGATGGCTTGCGTTCTCTGGAACTGGAGTTGAGTTTGAATATACAGGTAAGAAGATAGAGATTACTCTAGTAGGTGATAATTCGGTTCTTGTAGAGGATAACTATGGAAATCTGGCGAGAATTGGTATTTTCGTCAATGGTGAGCGAGTACTTGATACTCAGATGGATCAGCTTGAAAAGACAGTTACAATTTTGATTAGTAAACAATCTAAGTCTGCGATTGTAGCTGTTATCAAATTATCTGAATGTGCCATGTCTACGGTTGGTATTAAACAGATTGAGGTTGAGAAGGATGGTATCATATTTCCAACCAAGGAAAAACAGCATAAAATTGAGGTAATTGGAGATTCAATTACCTGTGGGTATGGGATTGATGATGAGAATGAACAGCATCATTTTACGACTATGACAGAGGATGTAACAAAGGCCTATGCATATCAAACCATACAAGCCTTAGATGCAGATTATAGTATTGTTTCAATCAGTGGGTATGGAATTATCTCAGGATATACTGATACTGGTGTAAAGAATGAAATTGGGATACTACCGAGATATTATGACAAGATGGGATTTTCCTACGGTAAATTTGCATTACAGTATGAACCACAAAATATAGCATGGGATTTTCGTCAATTTTGTCCTGATGTAATTGTTATTAACCTTGGAACTAATGATGATAGTTATTGTCAAGAGGATATGTCCCGTCAGCAGGAATATCGTATGAAATATACTGAGTTTCTTCATGTAGTTCGTAAGAACAACCCAGATGCTATGATTCTATGTACCCTAGGAATGATGGGAGACCGATTATATCAAAGTTTAGAACAAGCAGTTAGAGATTTTGTAGAACAAACTCAGGATACAAAGATATACTGTATGCCGTTCGAGCCACAAAAAGAAGAAGATGGTTATGTGGCAGATTGGCATCCTACCGTCAAAACAAATACAAAAGCGGCTCAAAGGCTAACAAATCAGATCAAAAAAATTATGCACTGGTAGTTATTCGTACTGTCCTATCCTTTGATTCGCTCAAATCAAAGGATAGGACAGTCTTTTTGATGCTAGGTGTTAATATGTATATATGAACTAGAAAATATTTGAAAATCCTATTGACAAAGGAGGAAAGATGTGGTTTAATTATATCATATTAATCATACTAGAAAAGTAGGATATAAAAATTCGGAAGAAATGACAGAAGAATTTATGGGATAAGAATAAATTAGGATAAGGACAAAAGTATAAGAATAAAATATGAAATCGGAGGATATTAGTATGAGCAAAGTCAAACAGGGAATTTTACAGTTAGTAGGGAAGACACCATTAGTCGAAATTACAAATTATGAGAAACAAGAAGAATTAAAAGCAAGGATCGTTGTTAAACTTGAGTATTTTAATCCAGCTGGAAGTGTAAAGGATCGTATTGCATTAGCTATGATTGAAGATGCTGAGAAAAAAGGGCTGTTAAAACCAGGTTCTACTATCATTGAACCAACGAGTGGAAATACTGGAATCGGAATTGCAGCTGTTTCTGCAGCAAAGGGTTACAAAGCCATCTTAACAATGCCAGAGACAATGAGTATTGAACGTAGAAAGCTATTAAAAGCATATGGTGCAACCGTTGTATTAACAGAGGGTGCTAAGGGAATGAAGGGTGCCATTGCAAAGGCAGAAGAGCTTACAAAAGAAATTGAAGGCTCAGTAATCCTAAGTCAGTTTACTAATTCTGCTAATCCAGAGGTTCATGAAAGAACAACAGGACCAGAGATTTATGATGATCTAGAGGGAGAAGTTGATATTTTTGTATCTGGTGTAGGTACTGGTGGAACAATCAGTGGTGCAGGAAGATATCTAAAATCAAAAAATCCTGCAATTAAAGTGGTTGCTGTAGAACCTTCGGCATCTCCAGTTCTATCCGAAGGAAAAGCAGGCCCTCATAAAATTCAAGGAATCGGTGCAGGTTTTATTCCTGATACATTGAATACAAAGATTTATGATGAAATCATTCAAGTTAGCAATGAAGCAGCATTTGAGACTGGCAGAAAAATTGCTCAAAGTGAAGGAATCTTAGTTGGGATTTCTTCCGGTGCGGCACTACATGCTGCAACAGAATTGGCAAAGCGTCCTGAGAATGAAGGGAAGACGATTGTAGTTATCCTTCCAGACACTGGAGAACGTTACTTATCTACTCAGCTTTTTGACTTTGAAGAATAATGTTTACAAGGAGGCTGTCGCTTTCTTCTGATTTTGCTTACGATTGATGATATTTTGTTTCCTTAGAGGTTACAAATGATCATTGATTGTAAGAAAGAATAAGAAGAGGTGGCAGCCTCTTTTTTTTCGAACAAGATGATTTGAAAATCCAATTCATCTTGTTCGAAAAAAAGGAATTGTAAGAAAGGGAAGTAAGCATCATCCCTTAATTGAAAAACTAGATGATATAGTTATCTATTTTTGCAAAATGCCATTGTACAAGATCAGCTAAGGTAATCGTATCAATGACAGATTTAATTGCATCATCAAGCTTTTGCCATAAAAGAAGGGTAACACAATTATCCTGACGCTCACATTCATTCACATCATCATCCAGACATGCAACTGGTGCAAGGCTGCCTTCTGTTAACCGAAGAATCATTCCAACGGTATATTGTTCTGGGGCTTTGGTTAACAAATACCCCCCCTGAGGACCACGGATACTCCGTACATATCCTGCTTTATTTAAAACAGAAACGATTTGTTCCAAATATTTATCTGAAATAGCTTGTCGAGCTGCGATATCTTTGATACGAACTGGTTCCCCGGTATTGTGAATTGCCATATCAAGCAGCATTCTAAGAGCATATCTTCCTTTTGTTGAGATTTTCATATAATCAATACTCCTTTACTGATATTTTGACATTACCAATCTAGTAGCTTCATTGATGATTTTAATTCTGACATAGATACTAGGAATAATATATATTGTACACTTAGTAGTAATATACGTCAATCCTAAAAGGTAGATGTATCTAGGATTGTTAATTTTTATCATATATGTTAAAATACAAGTGTATAAATCAATATTTGGAGTACGAGGATATCTATGAAACATACATCAAAGAGAACAAACGCTCAAGTACAGATGATTTCATCAATGATAATATTTGGAACGATAAGTATATTTGTAAAGAGTATATCATTGTCTTCTGGAGAGATAGCACTATTTCGTGCGTTAATCGCTACAGCTGCTATCATCTGTTTTTTATTGGCATCAAAGAAACGAATACAAATTAAGGTTACCAAACGAGAAGGAGTTTTGCTACTTTTCTCAGGAATTGCAATGGCATTTAATTGGATTTTACTTTTTCAAGCTTACCATTATACCTCCGTTTCTATCGCAACGTTAAGCTATTATTTTTCACCAGTGATTGTAACAATTATGAGTTCTATCTTATTTCACGAAAAGTTAACGAAAAGGCAGTTGTTTTGTTTTATAATGACTTCCATCGGTCTAGTACTTGTTATGGACTTATCCTCTTTTCGAAGTGGTAGCAATGATTTGATTGGTGTTTTACTAGGGCTTGGTGCAGCGGTCTTATATGCGGTGGTTGTTCTTATCAACAAAGGGATTACCAATGTTACTGGGATTGAGAGAACCGTATGCCAATTTGGTGCAGCAATTGTAGTACTTCTTCCGTATGTGATAACTACAAC
>JAEZKD010000195.1 GCA_023415655.1 Bacillota bacterium
ACTCCAAGCTGCTCAAGCCAAAACTTGTCCAGCTCATTTTCTGTTCGGTAGCCTTCAAAAAAATGCTTGTAAAACTCTTTAAGTACGTCGGGCTTTGAAACAGGATTCATCATTCCTCCGGTCACATCGAACAAAAGTCCCTGTACTGGTAAAAGAATATCGTTCACAAAGAAATGACATTCTGCACAATCAAAATCAATGACTGCTATATCATTTTCCGACGCAATAATGTTCATCTGATGATTATCATTATGTATAAATCCATAGCTATCTCTATTTATGGGAAATACTTTAAGCTTTTCCTTCATTTCCCGCCACTTACCCTTGATCAAATCATCTGGCGACATTTTTATGAAGGAATCAATTTCAGCCTCAAAGCCAAAGCGTTCATCACTCTCACATACATTTTTCCAAATAGGATATTTCTTTGCGACCTTGTGCATCTTACCAGTAAGCTTTCCCCATTCATAAACAAGCTTTGAGTTATTCTGAAGCTCATTTACATCAGGACCTGCACCCTCTATGAATTCCATCAAAGTAGCAATTAATAATGTATTGCCGTCATTTGCAACTTCATATATATTTCCGTTTTCATTCTTGATTGGACGACTGATACGAATCCCACAACTTCCCAAGTAATGCGCAAATTCCAGAATATTTTTTACGTGCTTCTCATCAGAGGCCTGTGATATCTTGAGCACCATTTTCTTGCCATCTTTTATTGTGGTAAAAACAATTCCGTCGTTATCTTCTCTGCCTCCGAAAAGAAAAACGAGATCTGTAGCCTCAAGTCCAAATCTTTTTGCCAATTCATTTCTAATATCATCTTTTAATGGTTTCATTAATTCCCTCTTTTTTCAAATTTGTCATATGCAATTGCATCAACTTGATATAATAAACCATGCTCACCACCTTGATGTGCAAGGTTTGTCTGAATTAATTTTCTTACCGGATAATTTTCATTGAATCGTTCCTTAATAACCTTCTTTAAAACAAGAATATCAAATATATCACTGAAAAGACAATCCATCTGCATCACGTTTTCAAGCGATAATCCTACATGCTTCAGGCGATATCCATATGGTCCATTTCTTTCCTCTTTCTGTCTTATAGAATCATCTCACGAAACATATACCATATTATACCATATTTCTTATAACTTTTGGCATAGAAATCGTTTTTTCTCAAAATTTATGGGCAAATCAATTAATGGTAAAACAAGAGGACTCAATAGTAACACGAGATGCCACTTAGTTAAAATCTTTCCGTGTTTATATTATTTTTTCTCTTAGATTTAAAATAGACATCACGTAAAACCTAGAATTCCTGATTCCAAAATTCTTACAAAAATTTATGGTAAGACAACTAAATCAGCCGGATCTAAATCATCATAGTTAATCTTTACTACCACGATTGTACCTGACACAACTTCACTTGCTTTTTATCACTTTTTAACGATAATCAGCGATATTTCAAGAGCCAAAAAAGGAGATCCTAAAAGCCATGTAACCCGCATATATAATGCATTTACAGCTTTTAGAGCCTCCTATATAATTCATTTAAACTAATCCTAGCCGCCGTTTAGCACAAGCTACATCTATTCGCATTCTCGCCCGACAAGTTCTCTCGGGCTTCATGCTCATATCCGTACAGCGCGAAATCCGCAAAAAAGGCCCGATTGAGAGTGAACTCTCATCGGACCTTTATATTCGTATTACGTTTGTGCTAAACGCTTATTTACCCATCTGCTTAGCAACTTCTTCAGCAAAGTTTTCTTCCTTCTTTTCGATACCTTCACCAGTTTCGAAACGAACGAAGCTCTTAACTGCGATTGGAGCGCCAACTTCTTTTGCTACGGATTCAACGTATTTCTGAACTGTTAAGTCGCCATCTTTTACGTAAACCTGATCAACTAAACAGATTTCCTTTAACTGTTTTGCAAGACGGCCTTCGATCATCTTTTCTACGATGTTTTCTGGCTTCTTAGCGTTTGCTGGATCATTCATAGCCTGAATCTTTAAGATTTCTCTCTCATGAGCGATGTAATCTGCAGCAACTTCAGACTGGTTCACGTACTTAGGATTCATAGCTGCGATCTGCATTGCTACGTTCTTAGCACATTCTCTAGTAGCTTCGTTGTATACGCTTGTCTCAAGCTCAACTAAGATACCGATACGTCCGCCACCGTGTACGTAAGATTCAACAAAACCGTTTTCAGCTACAACTTTCTTGAATCTTCTGATGTTCATGTTTTCGCCGATTACTGCGATCTGAGAAGCTAATTCTTCTTTGATAGTCTTAGAAGTATCAGCAGCCCAAGCTTCAGCTAAGAAAGCGTCGATGTCAGTTGCTGTAGTTGTTGCAGCCTGAGCAGCTACTGCTGCTACGAAGCCCTGGAATTTCTCATTCTTAGCAACGAAATCTGTTTCGGAGTTAACTTCTACGATAGAAGCTACTTTACCGTCAGCACTAACGTTAGTTGCACAGATACCTTCTGCTGCGATTCTTCCTGCTTTCTTTTCAGCTGCAGCAAGTCCTTTTTCTCTTAAGAACTCTACTGCCTTGTCCATATCACCATCAGTTGCAGCTAATGCCTTTTTACAGTCCATCATACCTGCACCGGTCATTTCTCTTAAATCCTTAACCATTCCAGCTGTTATAGCCATCGTTAATTCCTCCATCGATCAATATTTTTAACACTTTTAAGCCCTCTTTATAAGAAAGCATTCTTAGCTTTCAACCGTTTGAAAGCTTTTTTATACAAAAGGTAATGGATTCATACCTATTGTAAAAAAAAGCTTCAGCCTAACACTCTGAGTCAGGCTGAAGCATCTAATCTTATTGCAACAGCGCTTAATTATGCCTCTACTGCTTCTTCTACAGCTTCTGTTTCTTCAGCAGAATCAGTCATCTGTACACCCTGGTTTGCTTCGATTACAGCATCTGCCATCTTAGCAACGATTAACTTAACTGCACGGATAGCGTCGTCATTACCAGGAATTACATGATCAAGTTCTTCTGGATCACAGTTAGTATCAGCGATACCGATTAACTTAATACCAAGTGTATGTGCTTCCTGAATACAGATTCTTTCTTTCTTTGGATCTACAACGAAGATAGCTTCTGGGATTTCTTTCATATCCTTGATACCGCCAAGGTTCTTCTCAAGCTTTTCCCATTCCTTCTTTAATTCGATAACTTCCTTCTTAGGAAGAACATCGAATGTACCATCAGCAGCCATAGTTTCGATTTCTTTTAATCTCTTGATTCTGGACTGGATAGTCTTGAAGTTAGTTAACATACCACCTAACCATCTTTCATTTACGTAGTACATACCACAACGTTCAGCTTCTGACTTAACAGAATCCTGAGCCTGTTTCTTAGTACCAACGAAAAGAACTTTACCACCGTTAGCTACTACATCTTTGATTGCATAGTAAGCTTCATCAACTTTACCTACAGATTTCTGTAAGTCGATGATGTAGATACCATTTCTTTCTGTGTAGATGTACTCAGCCATCTTAGGGTTCCATCTTCTTGTCTGATGTCCAAAGTGAACACCTGCTTCAAGTAATTGCTTCATTGAAATTACGCTCATTTTAAAATCCTCCATTTGGTTTTGACTTCCGTATAAATACTTTACGCAAACCTGTAAAACAGGCACCATGCGCATTCAATTCATACGTGATTTTTGCCTTATCAAGTATAACATGAATACGTGAATTAAGCAAGTACTTTTTTTATCGTCCATTGCTGATTTTCATACTCAAGTATCCACTCAACTTTAATATCACACCATTTATCCCCAAGATATGTGGATAAATATAGTAATTTTTTGGAATAATCTTCTGAATCGATCATCTTTACATCTTGTGCTGGATAATCGATTACTTTTCCATCGATTTCTTCCCACCAAAGATGCTCCATCTCATCATAGTATTCTCCATCATCCTCTGATTGATTCATCGTTTGAATTTCAACTTCATATCCTGAATCCGGCTGTCTTAATAAAACACTATGATCTCCCGTCTTGGTTAAGGACACTGGTAACGCAAGCTGGTTTGTAGTAAATTCATCGTTTACTTCAAAAGGAACTTCCATTTTGGTATAACCCTTTTCATCCATCGAAAAGATACTAGTACCAATCATAAATCCGCCGGTACTTATCAAATACTGATAAAAAATGACTTCTTCCTTGCCATCTCCTGTCAAATCTCCATGTTCAACACCAAACCACTGTCCCCACGCCTTCTCAGTTAGCATGACGGACGTTCCATTCCCAAAATCTAGACGAATACTAGTCTGATCGGTATCTTTATTATATTCTTTATACACACGGTCAATACTTCCATCCCCATCACAATCTTGAATTGGACATTCTTGTGCAAAGGCAGGATGTAAATCCATATAGCCCGTATATAAATAAGCATCTTCTAAGGTATATTCTTCCTTCACCTCTTCAGAGTCTAAGATATCAACACTATCTGTCAACAATTCATCCTCTGTTGACTTATCCTCTGTTGTCTCTTCCTCTGCTGATTCATCCCCTGTTGACTTATTGGACGATTCATCTACTACAGAAGAATCCTTTTCATCGGTTGAGTCGATTGCCTTATCCGTATTCATATCATGTATGTTATGTTCCATCGTATCATTTGTATTATTATGTTCATCCTTCAATGCAAGATTACTAGCATTCCCCTGATCCACTTTTATAACAATTACGCTTACAATCGCAATTAATATAAAACCGATAGCACAGGTTTTCTTTCGTTTTGCTCTCTTATTGATAACATTCTTCGTATTTAGTTTTTCGCCCCTTGCGAATTTTAAATATAGCAATTTCCATATTGCTATACCGCGAGATGTAAAAGAACGCTTCTTAAACCAGAAGTTACGAAACCCTTTCCGATTCATAAAAAAACGATTGTTCTCTCGCTCTTTCTTATCCTTATGAAACATATTCCTCCCGCATAAACGATAGTAACTGCCTTATAGATTATGATACGACTATCGCTTTCATCCCTTTATTTTAAGACCTTTTGCCTTACCACCATTATAATGTGTAAGACTCTTATGAAACGTTCCTTCCCCAAAACGAACCATACCTATTTGGTCACTTTTATGCAAACAACCCAGTACACTGTTATAAGCAATTGCAACGCAATTTCTTATGCATTGAAACGGCTTTTTGTCTCATAGATTCTCCCAAAACTCTAGGAAACAGCCATTCTTTCATAGTATAGCATACTTTTCTACAATTTCTATACTGAATTGCATTTTTTCTACATTTTTTTCGGATTTGTTACTTTTTACTTTTTTAAGGTCTTTTTTTATGTTAAGAGTGCTCTTTTACACAAAAAAAGAACCTTTCATGTTCTACAAAAATCCTACTCCTTTTAGATAAAGTAGGTATCCCTTTAAACAATCAGATTCTTTTTCCCATCCTTAATTATGGACGTCTTGTAATTATTTCCGCTATTTCAGCAAAGGTTACTCCCTGCTCAAATACATAATCTCCAATTCGAATGGATCTAGCATATCCATTATCAATCAAATAACGATGATATTCCTTCGCATCCTCAACTAAACCTATGCGGTCAGCCTCTTCGGCAACATGATGAGAATACATTCCTTTTACAATGGTGAGTGTAATGGTATCACCAATTGGTTCTTTCCCCTCCACCTCTTCTGGCTCCTTGGTTGGTTCTTGCGTTGGAGTTGGCTCTGGTGTTGGTGTAGCTGTTGGCGCTATGGTTGGTTCTTGAGTTGGCTCTTGGGTTGGTGCTAAGGTTGGTTCTTTCGTTGGTTCTTCAGTTACAATTGATTCTGGTATCTCAGTTGGTTCTGTGATAGGAGTTATGGTAGATGAGTCTTCTGGTTCCTGCGTGCTTGCTTCTGGTGTTGGTGTTGGGTTTAATCCAGTAATCTTTATATTACTATCAGCTTCCACCATTCCCAGTTTTTTTGCAGCATGAATAATCTCACTATCTGACATTGTTTCTTTTCCATTGGCTCCTGTCAGACTCATTACTATGATAGCAAATAGAATACCAGTCCCAAGCCCTCTCATGTAATATTTCAGTTTCATGTCAATACTCCAATCTAATTCTTCTGAGCATACAAATCAATAATAAGTTTTACCTCACCTTGTCCGATGCCAAGTTGTCTTGATATGTCACGAATCGATTTCTTCTGAAGGTGTAGTTCAATAATTTCAGCACGTCTCTTTTCTTCAAGTTCTTTTGTTGTAACCGCTTCTTCCAAAAAGAAAATCCCATCGTCTAATTCGGATGGATTACCTTCCTTGGTTTGATCATTTTGAGTATTTTGCCCTGTGATATCTCCACTCTCTACCAAAGCTTCTGTATCCATCATCTGCATCTGAGTATTGACACGCTGCTGTGTTGAGGGTTCACCTTTTTTACGATTATTCATTAAGGAAGTGATTTTTTCAAGGAATTCTTTATTCTCTCGGCGAATTGCATCCATCTTAGAAAAAGTTACCTTAATGTCTTCTTCTTTTTTACATAACATATCATATAAAAAAACAACTTCCTTGTTGTTTTGTTCCATTTTTTCTAACAACTGAACGGAAAAATCATTCACTGCCATAATTTTTTCATTCGAGATTCTACTCATTTTATCATCCGCATCGATTACACTATTGGTAACAGCATCCTCAATAATCGTTTGCATTTGTACTTTTAATTGTTCGATTTCATCCTTTGTCAACTCTGGCTTATACTCATTTCCTTTTTTCCTAGAGTCCTTATCCACCAAAACAAAACTAAGTATAAGCAAACCTATTGCTACAATCAGTAGCAAGATTTCTGTAGTAGACATCCTTTTTATCCCCTTTATATTTTAATATCAAATCCTTGATGCTCTTCTGGTAATTGTTTCGAATCAGTAACAGGGGGTTGCTTCTTCTTTTTCTTCTTTTGAGAAAAAAGGTATGGATTACTTCCCTTATTCCTTGCATCATAACGATACTCAGGTGTTTCACTCTTCTTTGTTGCTATCGTCTGCTCACTATGACGTTGGATATCTTGCTTAAACTTTTCAGAAAAAGACATTTTCTCACTAACCGCTTTTTGCATCTCAGCTACCTTTTGTTGAGATGCCTCTTGTGATTTTGGTATAAATGAAGCATTTTCAAGTGGTGTTATCGCCATATTGCGCCTCCCTAATAATACAACAAATCAGAATGGTTACCATTTCTACAATACACTTTTACTTAATATAACTTATACGGCCCAACAATGACATCTGCTTGCTCTCTTATTAAGGTACAATGCATTGTTTCCGTGCGTATATAATATACAACTCCAGCAATTACAACCTTACACCCTGGATAAATAGTATCTTTAATATTCACACTACCAGCGACATGATTATCCATATATTCCTGTAAATAATTCAGACGTTCCATCATTTCTTTTTGCTTATTCTCTAACGTCTCTTTATTCACAGACAACGCTTTTACTTGTAATATTTTATCGGGTGCAAGTTTGACTCCACTTTTCATCTTTTTCAGATACAAAAGTAGATTTTGGTTTGTACGCTCAATCTCAAGTGAAATTGTAGGTATCTCCTTTTCAATGCGATGATATTCTTCAATTAACTCAGGATCAACGCCAACCTCTAGTAAGGTGCTCGTTCCCATCGTGGAACCTGCTGTCTTAGCAGAAATCATGGACCCAGATCGAATCTGTCCCCCAGTAATAAACCCTTTTTTCCCACCGACAGTAATATCTCCCTTTGCAGAAACATTACTGTGAAGAATTGCTTCTGTGGTTAGACTGCCCGATGTTGTAATCGTTGCATTCTCAATGAATTTGGTTACTATATTACCTTTGGCACTTAAACTTCCTTTGTTCATTCCCTGAATACCACGTTTTAGAATGATTTGTCCTCCTGCTTCCAGTGTTGCTCCTTCTACGACACCTTCTACGACGATATCTCCACTGGCAACCACCTTGTAACCGGTACGTACAGATCCTTTGATCATAACACTACCATCATAACGAATATCACCGGTAGACGCATCCACATCTGCAGGGATATCATAGGAATCTGATACAAACACTTTATCATTCACTAAGGATGCATGTCCATCCACTTCGGAATAGATCTTTAGCTTATCCTCCGAAAGTCGTATTTTTTTACCAAACTTTAAAATACGTTGCTCCACTTTACGAGGTGTTAGAGAACCACCACACACATCAATGCCAGGACGCCCCATAACCGCTGGTTCTAATGATGCTAAGAGAGAATCTTTGCTGACATGACTAATCGTATTCAAGGTATGAAAGTCTACGGTTCCATCCTCATTGAGCTTAGGTTTACTGGAAGGATCGGTATTAAAATAATACGTAATGACTGCATCCTTCCCCTCAATACAAGGAGTTCCCTTAGCTAATTCAATCGTAGTAAAATAGGTGCGGTTTTGAAGAAAACTTTCCAAATTTTCTTCAATCACCCCATACTTTACTCCTGCCTTTACAAGATCATTGATGATTTCTTTGCGATTCATCAGTGAACCACCTTTACTTGGAGGATAAAATCGAGCAAATGCACTCATACGATCTCTAGCAATCGTTATCTTAACACTTTCACTTTCTGGGCTTCGTACAACATGATCTAACTTAATTAATTGAACCTCTGATAAATTTCGTATCGCTTCACTCATGGCTATTCGATTGAATTCGATATGACGTTTGTTCAAATACTCTTCTAATTCACTAAATTCAATGTTGACTCCACCTGGTTTTGCCGGTACTAACTGAAGGTAGGTCCCATCATCTTGTAATACCAGTAAAAATTGTGCATTCGTACTCATAATATCATCTCCTATTGTCTATTCCCCCATAAAAACAGTTAGGTTATTTCCAAGCTTTTGACGCATCTTTTGCAAAGCTTTCGTGTGCAACTGTGATACTCTTGATTCACTTACTTCTAGTACTGCGCTGATTTCCTTCAGTGTTAACTCTTCATAATAATACAAAACGATAACTTTCTTTTCTTTTTCCGTTAAGTATTCTAATGCTTTGATTAAGATTTCCTTTAATTCTTGTTTTTCAATGATCTTTTGTGGCTGAGCAAAGTCTTCACTTGTATGACTTTCTACATGCCCTTCTCCTTGTTCCATGTATTCATCTAGAGAGACAAGGTTACTTATCTTTGTTTGATTCTGCCAATTCTCTAGTTCTTCGACAGTAATCTCTAATTCTTTTGCTATTTCTTCATCGGTTGCTACACGGCCATAGAGTGATTCCATCTTCTGATAAGCAGCGTCTAACCGTTTCTGTTTTTGTCGTAACGTTCTTGGTATCCAATCCATCTTTCGAATCTGATCTAGTATTGCTCCTCGAATACGCAAAGAAGCATATGTTTCAAACTTGACACCCTTATCATAATCGAATTTATCAATCGCATCAATTAGCCCAAATGTCCCGTACCCGACCAAATCATCATATTCGACATTGTATCCTAGATATATACTCAATCTCCCTGCTACGATTTTAACAAGGCCTGCGTATTCAATTATGATTTTTTCTCTTAATTCAGAGGAATGACACTTCGCGTAATCCTCCCATAATTTTTGCTTATTTTCTACGCTCATCGACCTATCTCCTGTATTCCATTCAAATTACGTACAAAACTTTATTGTATTTCATCATTTGTAATTGCTCCGGAATCACTGTTAGTAGCAGCATTTTCCTTCTCCTTAAGTTTCTGAGTTTCCTGTGTTAGCTTTTCTTCTTTCATCCTCTCTCGTTCTTTAAGGATATAAGCGTCATTGGCTGCTTTATTAATTTTCATAATAAAATGAGAGGCAATCAGGCCAATGATATAAAAGATGATCAGTATAATAAACACAGTTAGAAGGGTTTTCACTAATGGATACTCATTTACAATACATGCAATGCTTGCAACTGCACCAGCACTCAATGTAATAATTGCAGGAATATTCTTACTCTTCATAAATCTCCCCTATCTGTCACCTATTGACATGCTGTTAAATCGTTGTGGTGATATCTATTACTACGTTTGGTGCGAGTCCTTTCATCTACATCTTCTTAATTTCCCTACCAACGGATTTTATAATAAGATCGCCACTTTCTGGATAAAACTCAATGGTTCTACCATAATTAAGTCCTGTGTCTTGAGCTACAATTGGTATTTTTAAGCTAGCAAGCTTATTCGTAGTAGCTTCAACATTGCGCTCACCAACACGGAGCATATCGTTGTTGCTGTTAAAAGCAAACATCTGCGCTCCACCTGCAATTTTTGCAATTAAAGCATTTTTATTAGCACCCATTGCAATCATTCTACGGATTAGTTCATCAATTCCTGTGTCCGCAAACTTTGCTAGATTTTCATTGTTCTTAATTTTAGTACTATCTGGTAGCATCACATGAACCATCCCAGATATTTTTTTACCTGGATCAAACAAAACTACACCTACACAAGAACCTAATCCTAAGGTCGTAATAGCATCTGGTGGTGTACATACGTTCAAATCTGCCATCCCAACTTTAATCATATTTCCCATCGTTCCTCCTACAGTCCTAATGAAGTTAAAATTGCGCTGTAGGATTCCAGGGTTGGAATAAGAATAAAGTAACCATTCACTTCACTACCTTTTTCACCAAATTCTGTCTCAATGAGTAGAGCCTTATCACTAATTTTTCCAAATTCGATTGCAGGTACACTTAAGATTGCGCCTGCCATGTCAATGGCCATATAAGGTACACTTGAGGTTATTGTCATGTTCGTAAGTGTCGATAATGAAGATAGATAAGCACCGGCAATGATATTGCCAATCTCCTGTAACGCAGAAAGCTCAATCTCATTCAGTTCTTCACTCGGAACAGACATCCCATTCATTAAAAGGTTCACAATATTATGTGCCGACTCTTTCTCCAAAATAAACATAATCATCCCGTCGATATCACCTTCTAATGTAAGTAGGATACCAACCACAATGTTTTCAGCTCCACCAATAATTTCTGATAAGTCTTTAAATTCTAATAAATCTATCTTTGGTACTTTCATGTCTACTTTGGCATTTAGCATCTTCGATAATGCAGTCGTTGCATTACCAGCTCCAATATTACCAATTTCCTTTAGTACGTCAAATTGCATATTATCCATATTGTCTATCTTGACTTCTGCCATCGTAGTCCTCCTCTTATCACAACAGCAATAGTGCTGTAGGATAGCGAACTATCCCACAACACTGAAAGTTTCTTATTTCATATCGAGTTCTTTTTCAATAATGACTGAATGCATATTTAATAATGAAATTAAGTTTCCACCATTCTTACCAACCCCTGCTAGGTAAGCAGCTTTTTCATCATTATTGGTATTTGCAATCTTATCAATATTTTCAGCATCAATTGTAACAACCTCGCGAACTTCATCCACGATAATCCCTACTGCTGCCTGTGGTTCAATCTTTAAGATTAAGATTCTAGTTGCATTCGTAAATTGATCTTCAGGAAGACCAAATTTTAATCTTAGACTCATTACTGGGATAATTTCACCACGAATATTGATTACCCCTTTAAAAAAGTTCTGAGCCTTTGGTACTCTCGTAATTCTTTGCATACGTACAATGTTATCTATGTACTGTATATCAATACCAAATTGTTCATTCCCTAAAGTTACCACGATATATTGTCTTGCTTCGTTTACTGTAGTCATCTCCATAGTTAAGTCCCTCCTATACTAATGAATTCACATCAAGAATCAATGCGATTTCACCATCACCAAGGATAGTTGCACCACTAATCATCTTGCTGTTATTAATGTATTTACCGATTGACTTAATTACGATTTCAAGCTGCCCGATTAAGTTGTCCACAACAAAGCCTGCCAGTTTATCACCCTTCTTAACGATAACAACTGTGAGCTCATTCACTGCTTCATCCTTCTTCGGTACATCTAGAATATGATTTAAGCGAATCAATGGAATGACATTTCCGCGAAGATGAATCACTTCTTTTGATTGAACATATTTAATCTCTTTTACATCCACACTTTCAATCGTTTCAATACTACCTAAAGGAATAGCATATTTTTCATTACCTAATTCCACCATCAGTGCTTGAATAATTGCAAGTGTCAATGGTAAGCGAATAATGAAGTTGCTACCTTGTCCAAGTGCAGTCTTTGTTTCAATGCTACCACCAAGTGCTTCAATCTTAGTTTTAACAACATCAAGGCCAACCCCACGGCCAGATACATCTGAAATCTTTTCTGCAGTGGAAAAGCTTGGTCTGAATAAGAGATCTACAATATCCTTATCTGACATTGATTCTGCTTGCTCTGCAGTGATGGTACCTCTTTCAATCGCTTTTCTACGCACCTTATCCACATTGATACCAGATCCATCATCACGTACTTCAATGACAACATTATTCCCCTCTTGGTAAGCATCCAAATAAATGGAACCAGCTTCTGGCTTTCCAAGACGAATACGTTCTTCGTTACTCTCCAGACCATGATCTGCTGCATTACGTAGTAAGTGCATCAATGGATCCCCAATCTCATCGATTACGGTACGATCTAATTCGGTATCCTCACCAGTCATGTATAATTCCATCTTCTTATTTAACTTCTTGCTAAGATCACGAATCATACGTGGGAAACGATTAACTACACTCTCAATTGGAACCATTCGAACCTTCATAACAGATTGATGAAGATTCGTTGTGATACGTTCTAGGTATTCAATCTGCTCATTAAAGCCAGTACCGATGTCCGCCTTCGTATCCGTGCTACTCATGGATACAAGACCATTCTTAGCAATAATAAGCTCACTAACTAGATTCATTAAATCATCTAATTTTTCAATATCAACACGAACAGAACGATTTACTACTGGCTTTGAGCTTTCCTTCTTTGCTGGTGCAGCTGCCTTAGCAGATGCTGATTTGGAAGTCAAGCTTTCCTTCTCCGTATTCTCCTTCGTATTGTTTTCAGAAACTTCTTTAATTTCTAACTGATCTCCCTTTGCTGTAATTACAGCCTGACAGATTGCAACATCTCGAATTTCAGATACATTCATGATGATATTCTTGATTTTTTCAATTGGCTCTTTTGTTAAAAGAACAATTGAGAATTCAAGTTCAAATCTTTCGTCCTCAATATCCTGAACATCTGGATCACTCTTAATAATATCTCCATGCTCCTCTAAGGATTTAAATACTAAGAAAGCTCTAGCTGCTTTTAATATACAGGACTCTTGAATATAAACTGTAATGTTTAACGCATTTCCACCTACCTCACGCATCTTCTCCACAGCACGTGATTCATGGTCTGCAAGTGTTAACACCTTCCCTTGCTCAATAGCTACTGCTAACACTTGAGTTGGTGCAGCTTCTACCTTTTTCTCTATGGTTGGTTCTAGACTCTCACCAAGACCATCTTTTAGAATAGCATTTAATGCTTGAATAATATCTTCGTTATCTTCGCTGCCTTCATCAGAAGTATTCATGATGCTATCAAGGTAATTTTCCAAAGCATCTAAACCTTTGAATAATACATCAACCAATACTGCCTTTACTTTCATCTTACCAGCACGAATCTCTGAGAATACATTCTCCATATCATGAGTCAATCGTTGCATTCTTTTGTAACCCATGGTACCTGCCATACCTTTTAAAGAATGGGCAGCACGGAAAATCTCGTTGATTGTTTCCTCGTTTTCTGGTTCTTTTTCTAATACCAATAGCTGTTCATTAAGACTTTGAAGATGTTCTTTTGTTTCATCAATAAAAATTTCAAGATATTGACTAACGTCCATAGTTTAGCACCCCACATTCTTTATAATTGCATTGGCAACCTCTTCGATTGGGACAACTAAATCCACTAATCCAGCTTCATTCACAACCTTAGGCATCCCATAAACCGTAGAAGATTCTGCATCCTGTGCAATTACATAAATATTGTTTTTTTCATTCAGTTGTTTAATTCCAGACGTACCATCTGCACCCATACCAGTTAATACCACGCAAGTTATATCATCAAAATCAGTCTCAACGAGTGATTCATACATGATATCTGCACAAGGCTTTAATCCATTTCTAGCTGGCTCTACAGTGACAGAAAGACTATAACCTTCTCTTCCTTTCACTACTCTTAACTGACTTCCACCCTTCGCTATGTAAACATAACCTTTGCGAAGTAGTTCTCCATGTTCAGCTTCTTTTACTGAAAGCTTACTCATCTCATTTAAACGCTGTGCCAAGGAGTTCGTAAACCCTTCTGGCATATGTTGCACAACAATCATTGGTGCATCTAAGTCTGCTGGTAGATTAGGTATCACTTGATGTAACGCCTTTGGTCCTCCAGTGGAGCAAGCAAGTGCAATCAATTTCTTTGCTCTTTTATCCACCGTTACATGTGGTCGTTTTACGACCCTCTCAAATCTCCTTGCTATCGTACGGTCTGGCTTTTCTTCCAACCGATCACTTGATCTCTTGGTTTCAGGAAATACCCTATTAGGACTTTCCTTCGGTGTTTCCAGAGATAAAGCAACTTCCAATACAGAAATGATTTTTTGCTTAAAGATTTCATTCCTTGCTTCAAAGAGACTCTCTGGCTTAGTTACAAAATCAAATGCCCCCAATTCCAAACATTGAATTGTCTCTTTTGCCCCCTCTTTAGCGAGTGTGCTTACAATGATAATCTTAAGTTTTAGCTTTAATTTATTCAGTTGTTCCAACAGCTGAATACCATTCATCTTTGGCATATTTAGGTCTAAAAGAATGGCATCGTACTTAATTGGATTCAGCGTAATTAAATCATAAGCTTCCAGACCATTATGTGCGATGTCTGCAATATTAAATCTATTGTCACTATTAATTATATCAGATATGAGTCTTCTCATAAGTGCAGAGTCATCAACTACTAAAATATTTTTTTTCATGTTCACTCCTATCTCTAAACCATATAGTTAATTAGTCTAGACCTTTTTCTTTCCGTCTTCGTCGCCTTTCTTCATCAAAAATAAAACGAACTATATTTTCTCGTTCGCTTTCATTGATATCCATAAACTCGATGCGATGTTCGTACAGCTTTTTTCTGTTTGGGATTTCGGATGAATAGACCACTTTTCCTAGTAGCTCAAATAAAGTGATGCCCTTTGATAATTCCAAGTGAAAGGACAGTAATAATGTTGTATCTTTTGGAATTAATTCATTGCTATTGAATTTACAGCCACCACCACTAATGTCAATCATCGTTGCTGTTTCAAAGGTTTGATCCTGCATAGTAATCATTGATGTCTCTTCATGCTCATTACTGTTATCTATCCGATAACGAATCTCTTTTAGGTAAGTTAACCGATAATATTGTCTGCGTTGAAACTTTTCAAGCTCTGATTTCATTTCAACCACAGCAATATAAATATTATCAATTTTATAACGGTCAGTTACTTCACACAGACACTGATACAGTCCCAATTTTGTATAATAACAGATACGGTATTTTTCACCAATGCTAAACGGAATGATTTTTCCATTTTCAATTGGCATAGCAATACACGCCTCATTTAGCCCTTTAAAATCAAGCAATTGACTCAAATATCGTCTTGAATATTTGGGTTCCTTTTCTTTATTGCTGTATCTATAAAGCTCTATTTTATCTCCAACTGATACAATATCTTGTAACATAATATTCTCCCATATGTGCTATAGTTTCCTTCGGTTGACAAGGTTTCCTTTGATCAAATCAGTAAATAGTCTAGCAATACCTCTTTTATCTTTTGCTATTTGAGTTTCATAATCACAAAGTTTCGCCACCAATTGCTCAAGCGCCTTTGCTGCTGGAGAATTCGGATAAGAGATTGCGACTGGTTTCTGAACCATAATTGCTTGAGACATCATCTTATCTTGTGGAATTCCTCCCAGATATTCAAAATCAATATCCAAGAATTTGTTCACGACAAGACTTAGTTTAGTATACATCTCATATCCCTCCTTCTCAGAAGCAATACGATTACTTATCATTCTCAGTTTCGTAGATGCACTGGAAAAATCAGCCGTACGATGAAGTGCTTTTAATAAAGCATACACATCGGTAATCGAAGTTGGTTCTGGAGTTGCTACTAAAAGCACCTCTGAGCTTTTGGTAACAAACTCGAGAACAGAATCAGAGATACCTGCTCCTGTATCAATAATGATAATGTCTGCCATTTCATCTAGCTGAACAAGCTTCTGAATCAAATAGATAATTTGTTCTCTCGATAAACGTGTCAACTCCTGAATACCAGATCCGCCGGAGATGAATCCTATATTTTCAGGACCTTTCGTTACGATATCTTGCAGTTCTTTCCCACGAAACATCAAATCCGCTAGGTTATATTGTGGACGAATACCAAGCATAACTTCGATATTGGCTAGACCAAAGTCGGCATCAAAGATAATAACTCTTTTTCCTAATCGGCTCAGCATGATAGCTAGATTAACCGAAGTACTCGATTTCCCTACTCCACCCTTTCCACTAGTCACAGTAATGACACGCGCGTTTTGAACCGGTACATTACCCTGATTCACTAATTTTCTTAATTGATCTGCTTGATCCATTTATTCGTTGCCTCCCAATAGTTGTCTTGCAATATTCTGCGCATTTACCATCGAGATATCATCTGGTACGTTTTGTCCGAAAGTAGCATATGACAACTCTGCATTTGTTAGCATCTTTACATTATAGATGTTTCCGATGCTAGTTGTTTCATCCAATTTTGTAAAAATGATTCGGTAGCCTGTGATATCTGAATAAGCTTCCGTAATTCGTACCAAATCCCTGTATTTTGTAGTAGCACTTAACACAAGATAAACTTCGCGATTTTCTTTTGGTATTGAATTGATCAATTGTTCGATATCATCGCGCTGTTCTCTACATTTATGAGAACGACCAGCTGTGTCAACAAAAACAAGGTCATAATCTTTATAATCTTCCTTCGCATCCGCCATTTCAGCTTCAGAATAAATCACTCGAAGTGGTATGTCTAATATATTTGCATAGGTTCGAAGCTGTTCAACTGCAGCAATTCGATACGTATCCGAAGTAATCAAAGCAACCTTTCCCTTTTTCCCAACTTTAAAACTAGATGCAATTTTTGCAATCGTTGTTGTTTTACCAACACCGGTTGGACCAATAAAAAATACGAATTTTGTTTCGCCTTCTTTTACTTGAATTTCTTTTGGTTGACCTAATTTGAGGATAATTTTTTGATAAAAGCTTGCTAAAATAACATCAATGCTTGCATCCTTCTTTAAGGTAGGCTCTATCTCTGAGATTACTTGATTCGCATACTTTTCGTCTACTTCATTCGCAAGTAATTGATTGTAAATCAATCGAACACAAGAAAGTGTCTTAGATTGCTGTTCTGATTTTTCTATTTCTTTGAACACTTCCTTATCTTTTGATTTATCTTCTTCCTTTTGCTCAACTGACTTTGAGTTCTTCATCAATTGCTCTTCTAACATGGATTGTAAATTATTCAGACGCTCCTCTAATACTTTTGCGTCTGTGTTTTCCGTAATCCGATGTCTGGATACTGTGTCTTGTTGAGAAATCATCTGAGCAAAGCTTGGTTCTGATTTATTTTCAGTTTCGGTTCCCTGTGATGATTTCTCATGCTTGGAAGGAATATCGTCAACCGCAGCTGTTACTTCAACCATAGCATTTCGAAATAGACGAAAAATCCCTTTTGGCGATATCGTTTTGATATTCATCACAATCGCATCTTTCCCTAAATCTCCCTTGGCTAAAAGAATAGCCTCGGTTTCTGTCTCTGCTTGAAATTTCTTAATAATCATTATGCCGTCACCATCCCTACTGACTGTAATTCCACATTCGAATCGATTTCATTATATGAGATTACAATCAAATCCTTATAGTAATCTCTCGTCACCTTTTTAAAGTACATACGCACAATTGGTGATGTGATGATAATTGGATTTTTCCCTAAATTTTCTAACTTTTCAACTTCATCCTTAACGGATTTCATAATTGCCTGTGTCTTCTCTGGATCAAGCGATAGATAAGCACCCTGTTCCGTCTGCTTTACACTTGACATGATTTCCTGTTCGATTTTAGGATCCAGTGTTACGACGGAGGTTGTTTCATTTGGTGCAAAGTATCGATTTGAGATTGCACGTTTTAAGCTTTGACGCACATACTCGGTTAACACATCCGTGTCTCGTGTCGTAGAAGCATAATCCGCAAGTGTTTCAAAGATGGTAATTAAATCTCGTATCGAGATTCCTTCTCTTAATAAGTTTTGTAATACTTTTTGAATTTCACCAACACCAAGTAACTTTGGAACCAATTCGTTGATCAATGCTTGATTTGCTTCTTGGATATTGTTGATCAAATTCTGTACATCTTGACGTGATAATAACTCATCTAGGTGACTTCGAATCACTTCCGTTAAGTGAGTTGCAATGATGGAAGGTGGATCCACAACCGTATATCCAAAGGATTCCGCACGTTCTCTTTGATTCTCTGTAATCCACAGTGCTGGAAGATGAAAGGACGGTTCAAAGGTTGGAATACCAGTAATCTCTTCTTCCACATAACCAGGATTCATAGCCATATAATGATCAAATAGAATCTCACCTTCACTCACTGGAATTCCCTTTATCTTAATTACATATTGATTTGGATTTAACTGAATGTTATCACGTAGACGGATTGTAGGTACAACACAACCAAATTCCAAAGCTATCTGACGTCGAATTAAGACAACTCGGTCTAGTAAGTCTCCACCCTGATTTACGTCTGCTAATGGAATAATACCATAGCCAAATTCAAGTTCAATCTGATCTACCTGTAATAAGGAAACCACGTTCTCTGGTCGACGAATTTCTTCTGCCGCTGAAGTCTCATCGGAAGCAACTTCGTCCTCAATCTTTTGAATTTCTATCTTCTTAGCAATCATACGACCACATAAAAGCATTACAATACCATAACCTGTGAAGATGATAAAAGGAAGTGGGGTGATTGTACCAAGTAAAATCATCGCTCCACCTACCATATATAAAACCTTTGGTATCGAGAATAACTGTTTGACTAACAGATCTCCCATATCTGCTTCCTTGGAAACCTTCGTTACCACAATACCAGTAGATAAGGAAATCATTAAGGATGGAATCTGTGATACAAGACCATCACCAATCGCTAAGATTGCAAATTGGTTAAAAGCTGCACCTGCACTTAACCCCATTCTTGTCATACCAAGAACAAGTCCACCTGCTAAGTTAACTACTGTAATGATCAAACCAGCAATCGCATCTCCCTTTACGTACTTTGTAGCACCATCCATGGCACCAAAGAAGTTACTTTCTTCTTGTATCTTTTCACGTCGTTCTCTTGCCTGAGCATCGGTAATTGCACCTGTATTCAAATCCGCATCGATAGCCATCTGTTTACCAGGCATAGCATCGAGTGTAAATCTAGCAGTAACTTCAGATACACGTTCGGAACCTTTATTGATTACCATGAACTGTACAATCAATAAAATAACAAATACAATGACACCAATAACGATATCACCACCACCAACGAACTGTCCAAACTGTTCAATGACTACACCAGCATTTCCATCTTTTAAGATCAACTTTGTGGAGGATACATTCAAAGAGATACGAAACACTGTCGTAAATAACAGAATTGTCGGGAAGGTGGACATATTCAACACTTCTTGACTAAACAATGCATTGAATAAGATGATCATCGATATGGATATATTTAATGCCAATAAGAAATCGAGTAAAAAGGATGGCATTGGAATGATTAAGAAAATAATGGCCGATATCAAATAAATTCCAATTGCAAAATCGGATTTCTTCATCTTATATGCCTCCCTTCGTTATTTATGAATGTTTTAAACCATAGACGTAAGCAAGAACCTCAGCTGCCATCTGGTAAAGCTCTCTTGGAATTTCCTTTTCCAGATCTACGTTGTAATAAAGCATACGCGCCAATGGTTTGTTCTCTACAATCGGAATTTTATTATCCTTTGCTATCTCTTTGATTTTAGCTGCTAGATAATCTGCACCTTTTGCAACTAAGATTGGTGCCTCCGCTGTTTCTTTATCGTATTTGAGCGCACATGCAAAATGCGTTGGGTTTGTGATTACAACATCTGCTTCAGGCAATCGCTGCATCATTCGATTCATTGAGGCTTGACGCATCTTCTGTCGAATTTTACCCTTTATCTGAGGATTTCCTTCGGATTGCTTGAATTCATCCTTAATTTCTTGTTTCGTCATTCGCATGTCTTTTTTAAACTTTATTTTTTGATAGATCAAGTCGGCAAGACCGATTACTAGGAATAATGCACTAATCTTGATTCCAAGATTAATTACAATCCCTCCAATCATAATTACAACCGTATACAAATCTCCGATCTCATATAAGAGATAAAGCTGATTCACTTGATCTTTAAACTCATTATAAACAATAACAAAAATTACGATTATTTTTAGTATTGATTTAATCAACTCCATGAGCTTATCCAGAGAGAAGATTCTCTTAAATCCACTGATTGGATTAATCTTATTGAACTTTGGTGTGAGTGGTTTTCCTGTCACTTTCCATTTTACTTGAAAGTAATTGACAACAAAAGCGACTACAACCCCTACTACCAAGACAGGTAAGCAGATGATTAGGATATTGACACCTAAGTCACTCAATAATTCACTTCCTGTTTTAATCGTAAACTCTTCTTTCGCAACCGTACTTATCATATGATAGGTGGTTTGAAAGTTCTCTATAAAATTCGTTCCAATCGTAGCTACAAAAGCCTTTAGTACTAGAAATAATGCCAACAAACCACTAGCCGTAATCAAATCCTGACTTCGTGCAACCTGGCCTTCCTTTCTTGCATCTTGTAATTTTTTGCTTGTAGCTTCTTCTGTTTTTTCTCCACCAGGCCCCTCTTTGGCAAAGAACTGAAGATTAAAATCAAACAGATATACCTGTGTAAGTTTTATGTTTTCTTGCACGTTTTCTACCCCTTTAGATAAGCGATTGCTGTCCTTAACATGTCCATCATTTCCGTAAAGATAAAATCAGTCACCATTGGAATCATGGTAATCATAAATAATAGAACCAAAAGACCAACAAATACCTTAAGCTGTAAACCAATAACAAACATATTCATTTGAGGGGCAACCTTTGCTAAGATTGCAAGTACTGTATTTACAATTAGCAATGCTGCAAACATCGGCAACACAATTCGAAATCCAATGATAAAATAATCAATGATAAAGTTTAACATCGCTTGATAGATACTTACATTGATTACAACCTCCCCTACAGGTATCACCTGATACGAATCCACCAATGCTCTTAGTATAAAATGATGTAGATTCATGACAAGCATCATTAACATCACCGCATATTGATATAAATTGGATGTAATTGTAACCTGAGTACTCGAAATAGGATCAAACTCCTGAACCATAGAAAATCCCATTTCCATATCAATGAGTGAACCCGCAAAGGTAAGAATTTGCGCACAGATATTAGCAAATAACCCCATGACCAAGCCTGCAATTACTTCTTTGATCACAATACTAGCAAATCCTATGACTCCGACATAAGTAAGAGGCTCATAAGGAAGTATTTGAAATATGATAAACGCTAATGCAACCGATAGACCTACCTTCACTTTTTGTGGTACGCTTCTTAAACTAAAGAAGGGAGCTACATAGATAAACCCTGTAATCCTCACAAGAATACACATAAAAAACACAATTTGTTCCAGTGCCAATTCCATCGATTCTATCCTTGTATGAAGTAACGGAAATTATCTGTAAGGTACTCAAAATATTCTACAACATTCCTCATAATCCAGTTACCAAACAGCATAATAATGACAAATACTCCAATCAATTTTGGAACAAATGTGAGGGTTTGTTCTTGAATGGAAGTAACCGTTTGTAAAACACTGACAACAAGCCCAATGACAAGAGAGGTAATCAGCATTGGTGCAGAGACTTTAATAATCAACCATAATGTCTCTTTGAACAATTCCACCAGCATATTTTCATTCATGTGATTTTCCTCCTAACTAAAAATATACTTAAAGACTGAATGTCTATTATTAACTACTTTAACATACTTTTTCGTTGGTTAACGGTTGTCAGTAGAACGTTTTTACAACCTCACCAATAATCAGGTTCCAACCGTCTGCCATAATAAATAATAGAATCTTAAATGGCATAGAAATCGTAGTAGGAGGTAACATCATCATACCCATTGACATCAAGGTCGAAGCTACCACCATATCGATTACGATAAATGGTAGATAAATCAAGAAGCCAATGATAAATGCTGATCGAAGTTCACTTAAAATAAATGCGGGAATCAACACTGTGGTTGGTACATCATTTCTTGAATTTACTTCATCTACCCCTGCTATATCAAGAAATAATGTTAAATCCTTTTCATTCGTTTGATCAAACATAAAATCTCTGATTGGTTCCAAGCCCCTCTCAAAAGCTTGCTCTTGAGTGATCTCTCCAGCATTCATAGGCTGTATGGCTTGTGAATTCACCTTTAAAAAGATTGGTGACATAATAAATAAAGTTAAAAACAACGCCAAACCAACCAAAATCTGATTGGGAGGTGTTGTCTGTAAACCCAGAGCCGATCTCGTAAAATGCAATACAATTACGATACGAATAAAAGAGGTCAGCATAATCAGGATCGAAGGCGCCAAGGAAATTACAGTCAATAGTAATAAAATCTGAAGCGTTGCAGATAAAGATCCGGTTCCTTCTCCTGAATTAAAATAAAATTGTAAATTCTCGTTTTCTCCATCTAAACTCACACCAGGTGTTGGTGTTACCGTTACTGTAGGAGTTGTAGTCTCTGTTGCATAAACCTTTTTTGGCGTAACACAAAGAAAGGTTAATATAAATGCTATCAGAAATAAAAGCTTCAGACTACTATGCTTTTTTCGTTCATGCTTCACAATAGCTACCATAATATATCAACCTTTTCCATCGTTTTTTTTCTTATTCATCATTTCTGTTAACACATTCTTAAATGAAATACCCTTATGCTCACCGTTCTCAGGAAGCTGTATTTCTTCCTTGGTAAGCTCTGTAATTACCGATATGTGGTCTTTGGTAACTGCAATTACAACATATTTCTCTCCCATTTTTACAAGTTGAAGAAATTTGTTGGTAGTAACACGATACGTGTCGAGTACTGTAAAATTACTATTCTTATATTGTTTCAGCTGCTTCGTACCAATGAATCTTGTGACATAATAACAAGCAACTATAATCAATACAAAAATGACAATTAGTACAATCAATTCAAAAACACTGTTTGATGAACTGCCCACAGTTCTCTTGCCATTAAGGTCAAGAGAATCTGCGTCAATATCAAACTGTATGTTACGAAAGAACATTAACCAATCGCCTTCTTTACAGCTTCAAGCACACGATCTGCCTGGAATGGTTTTACAATAAAATCTTTTGCTCCAGATTGAATCGACTCGATTACCATTGCCTGCTGTCCCATCGCAGAACACATAATTACATTAGCGGATGGATCACCAGCCTTGATCTTTTTTAATGCTTGAATACCATCCATCTCTGGCATTGTGATATCCATCATAACTAAATCAGGCTTAGTTTCATTGTACTTTTCTACCGCTTTAATTCCATTCTCCGCTTCTCCTGCAATGGTATACCCATTCTTAGAAAGAATGTCCTTAATCATCATTCTCATAAATGCTGCATCATCGCAAATTAAAATACTTTTAGCCATTTTAAATCTCCTCTTTGATTTTTTTTCAACTATTATCTTTTGTGTAGAACTTTTATTTTACAATTTCAGTAACACGTATACCGAATGCTTCTTCGATTACTACAACTTCACCTTTAGCAACATACTTTCCATTCACAAGTACGTCAATTGGCTCTCCAGCCAAACGGTTTAATTCAATTATGGTACCAGGTGTAAAATCAAGGATTTCTTTAATTGTCTTACTTGTTCTACCTAATTCAACGGTAACCTCAAGTGGAACATCAAGTAATAAATCAATATTCTCCGTCTGAAGCAATGGACTTCCCATATTCGTAAATGGTTGGAAATCAGCTTGTGCTATATTAACATTTTGCTGCATCCCCTGATTCATCTGCATCATCGGATTTATCTGCATCGTTGGATTCATCTGCATTGTTGGATTTATCTGCATCATTGAAGGCTCCATTTGAGTCACTCCTTGCATCTGCATATTCGTAGCCATTGGTTGTGGCTGTGGTTCCGGTTGCTTTTGTGACTGTGCTGCTTGATTTACTTTATTCACAGCCGCTTGCGCATCCTCAGTTACTGATGAAGTGTATTGCATAAATTGTTCATATAAGTCTCTGGCGAATTCAAATGGATATAATTGCATTAATTCACTATCCACTAAATCCCCAATTTCCATTCGAAATGAGACCTTAACAAAGCGACCCTTTAAGAATTCAGCAATCTCTTGCCCATTGAATTCAGTCAAATCCACAACACTTGCGCTTGGTGGTGAGATATCCACCTTCTTCTCAAGCATGGAAGAAATCGATGTTGAAGCCGATCCCATCATCTGGTTCATTGCTTCACTGATTGCACTTAAATGTAAATCACTAAGTTCTCCATCTGTATTACTACCATCACCACCCATCATAAGATCCGTGATAATTTTAACATCATTTTCTTTTAAGACTAGGATGTTATTACCATCCAAACCGTCTTTATAATAAATCTGTATAAACACACATGGTCGGTCATAATTTCCAGCCAACACATCCCAGGTTGCATACGACACTTGAGGAGTCGTTATGTTAACACGCTGGTTTACTAAAGAAGACAATGTAGTTGCTGCGGTCCCCATACTGATGTTCGACATTTCACCAAGAGCATCTTCTTCAGCATCCGTTAATGTTTCAAGGGATGTGTCTTCTTCGGTACTGGTTCCCATGCCACTTAATAAAGCATTAATCTCTTCTTGAGATAACATACCATCCATTGATTAGCTACTCCTCCCTTATGATAGTTGATACCTTAACTGCGTATGAATTGGAAGACGAGCCAGGTAATGCAGTAAATTTCTTCATATTTCCTACATAGACATTTAGTTCATCGTTAACCTTCGAATCCAGTTTAATGATATCACCCTTTTGCATATTAATAAAATCATTGAGTGAAATTGTACTTCTACCAAGTACTGCACGAATTGGGATCCTTGCCTTAGCAATTGCCACTTCAATGACATCCTGGTAGTCTTCATCACTCTTCGCTTTCATAGTTGAATACCAGTATTTGGTATTCAGTTTATCAATGATATCTTCCAGACATGCATACGGAAGACATACATTCATCATTCCTTCAACATTACCAACTCGTATATTCAAGGTAATAATTGAAGCCATATCACTCGGAGAAATAATCTGAGCAAATTGTGAGTTTGTTTCAATTCGTATTAATCTTGGTTCCAGCTTCACCACATTAGTCCATGGTTCCGCTAAAAGATTGGTCATAACCGTCATAATACGTTCAATAATTACTAACTCAATTTCAGAAAAATCTCTCGTTTTATCAAGTGGAACTCCACCCCCACCAAGCATTCGGTCTACAATAGCATAGCCAATGTTCTCGGCTAGTTCTATAATTATGTTCCCCTCCAATGGAGAGAAATCAATAATCCCAAGTAGTACCGGATTGGATAGTGCATTCGTAAATTCCTGATACACCACTGCCTCTGAATTAATAACCTCAATTTGTACATTTTTTCTGAGGTACGCAGGCAAATGCGTAGATAACAATCGACCGTAATGCTCAAAGATTATGTCAAGTGTACGCAGATGCTCCTTCGAGAATTTGGAAGGACGGTGAAAATCATAGTTTTTCACCTGTTTTTCTCCGGTGTCTTTAAATTCATCCGCATCCAATTCACCACTGCTTAACGCAGCCAATAAATTATCTATTTCGCTTTGGGATAAAACATCACCCATAGTCTAGCCTCCAACTCTCGCAAATTCTATCACTAATTCCTATTGAGATACCCATTTACTAAATGTGATACCAATGATACATTCTGAATTAAATACTTCGGTTTGAAGTTTATTCAAAATAACATCTTTGACAATATCCTTATTAGGAATAAACTCTTCGTAAGTTAACTTTGAAACTTCATCATTGATAATTTCTTGAATCTTATCATCAAATTGTTCCATTAACCCTTTGACCTTTGTATAATCCTCTGCCTTTTTGTTTAGTGATACAGAAGCTTTTACCAAAGCCATATGTGGTTTTCCATCAGTACCAGTCGATAGATTAACCGTCAATTCTTCAGAAACTAGATATGTATCTAAATCACCAATATCAATCGTTTCTTCCTTGATCGTCTGCGATTCTAATTCCAAATCAATAATCTGAGCCACCTTCGTAATCAGAGTATTTGTCTGATTGACAGTTGGCATAAATACAAATAGTAATACTGCTGTTAAAGTTAAGTTAATTAAAGTTGCAGCAAGTATGATTACTGCCAAAATGTTCTTTTTCATATTCAGCATCCATGCCTTTCTTTCAAGATTCCCTAATGACAAGCATTAGTCAGAATTCATACGGTTGTAGATTCGAATTTCAATACGACGATTCAAAGCTCTTCCATCACTTGTCGTATTCTCAGCAACCGGATCGTATTCTCCTCGACCAATCCACTCCAAATTAGCCGCATTGATTTGTTTTACATTCATCAAATATTCTGCTGCGTTAATTGCTCTTGCCGAAGACAATTCATTGTTGTTTTTGTATTTACCTGAAGTAACTGGTACACTATCGGTATGACCAATGATAGAGATTCGATAATCGGAGTAGTATTTTAGGATGTCACCAATCTTTGAGAAAATTGGAAGTGCATCCTTTTTCAGTTCTGCTTTCCCTGAATCATAAAGCAACGAGCCACTTACATTAATCATAACGTATTGAAATCCATCTTCATCGGTCTGTATATCGACATAATCGTCTAGATTATACTTTGTACTTAATTCAGAGATGCTATCATACATTTGCTCTGTTTCTGCTTTGTTAGCTTCTTCAATTCTCTCATGTAATTCCTTGTATTCTTGTCCTTGCGATTCCTCTGATTGTTGACCCATATTATTGTAATAGGAATCCAGATCATTTAACTGTGCAATTCCCATACTAATTAATTGACCTTGACCAACCGAACTTCCTCCTCCGTCAAAGATACTAAAACTACTAGTAACAGAAGCAACCACGCCTTCCCATTTTTCTTCGTCTACGGTAGACATTGCAAACAATAATACGAAGAAACAAAGCAAAAGGTTCATAAGGTCAGAAAACGTATTCATCCATGCCGGGGAGCCCTTTGGTGGATCTTCCGGTCTTCTTTTAGCCATTTACTTCACCACCCTCAGCATTTCCCAACTCATTTCTCTTCACTGGAGATAAGAAAGATTTTAGTTTCTCTTCAATAACTCGAGGATTTTCACCAGCTTGAATGGATAACAAGCCTTCCACCATAACTTCCTTTAACATAATCTCATTTGCATTATTCGCTTTTAACTTATTAGCCACCGGAGCACAAATCCAGTTCGCTAAGACCGAACCATAAAAAGTTGTTACTAACGCTACTGACATGTTTGGACCTACACTTGATACATCTGATAATTTAAGTAACATGTTAATCAGACCAATTAAGGTACCAATCATACCCCAAGCAGGACCCATCGTCCCAAGATTCTCCCAAAAGCTAATAATGCTCTTATGTCGATCCTCTACACACATCAACTCTGTTTCCATGATACTACGAACTAACTCTGGATCTGTACCATCAACGATTAGTAACACACCCTTTTTCATAAACTCATCTTCTACCGAATTTGCTGCTTCTTCCAAAGCAAGCAACCCTTCTTTACGAGCCACATTCGAAAGACTAATAATACTTTCAATGGTTTCTTTTTCATTCGATGGCATTGGCTTTAAGATAAGTGCAAAACTCTTTAAACCATTCACAAATTCTCTAATGCTAGGGCTCATTGCTAACAAAGTTGCAAAGGAACCACCAAATGTTATATAAACAGAATTCATATCAATAAAGCCTTTAATTGCAACAAAACCGTCTTCGGCCACAATACCGAATATCATGAGACCAAAGGCTAGAACTAGTCCAAGAATTGATGCTAGATCCATAAACACCACCTACCTGTCATTATTTTATCTATTCCCCTATATTCTGACATAAAAGTTCTTTTTTATATAATTTTACTAAATCTACTACGCTTTGTCTACTTTCTTTTACAAATATTTTCTTACCGTTAGTTAGCGTAATTACTGTATCTGGCACCTCTTCGACTGACTCAATTAGGTCGCAATTTAACGTGAATTTTGAATCATTTAACTTAGTTAAATCAATCATTTTTCTCCTATCCAATCCATAAACTTCCTGCTAACAGAGGTTTCCCTCTGTCAACAGGAAGTCCCATGCATTATCGTTTTAGATTAATAAGTTCTTCTAATAATGTATCAGAAGTCGTAATAATACGTGAGTTTGCCTGGAAACCTCTTTGCGTTGTGATCATCTCAGTAAACTGAGCAGAAAGATCTACGTTTGACATTTCAAGAACACCAGTCGTAAACTTGCCACCAGCTGCTGTAACATCTTCACCAATTCCATTGAATTCGCCAGAGTTTTGAGTCGCAGCAAACATATTATTACCAATCGCTTCAAGACCAGCTGCATTCGAGAAGGTCGCTACTACTACCTGTCCCAACAGCCTTTGATCGCCATTATCGTAAACACCAAAAATCTTACCCTGTAAGTCGATGGAGACTCCAGACATATTACCTACTTCCTTACCAGCACCAGCACCTGTTTCCTTATTACCTTTTGTGGATTCAACCGTTGTCTTACCACTGTTGCTAAACATCGTTAAGGAAGAAAAATCAACATTGATATCCTTGAATGGTCCACCTTCTGAGATAACTCCTAACGTGACCGATTTACCACCCTCTTCTTCACCAACACTCTTAAATTTACCAGTAGCTGTGTCAAAGGCCAAAGCAACTGCTTCTCCTTCAAGAGTTACTGTTCCATCTTCATTAACAGTAGCATCGAAAGTGTTTCCATCGGAACCAAAAGTAACCTGTGTAATATTTGTTTCTGAATAAGTAACGGTACCATCATCCTCCGTTACCTTCTGTACAAAGATAGAATCTCCATTCTTATCATAAACGTTAGTTAAGCTAACAAGGTAATTACCTACATTGCCATCCGCACTTTCTGTATCCTGTGTAATTTTAAGCTCAGCATTATAGCTATTTCCTACATTATCAAAGAAGCTTATTACTACAACCTTACCAGCTGCGCTTGTAAGGGCAGTATCCATACTATCGATGTTTCCATGAAGATAAGCTTCCGTAGTTGCTTCTGGTGCAGAGTAAAGATTTTCTGCAGACATAATCTTTAAAGGTGATACTGTATCAGCTACTGTTCTCGTAGGGTCCTCTGGATCTGGCTGCCAACCCATTACGGTTGCACCAGTTGGTGTACATAAGGTACCTGCAGCATCGACATTAAAGGAGCCTGCCTTTGTAAAATAATTACCATTTCCATTGTTAACTACAAAGAAACCATCTCCTTCAATCATAAGATCGAATGGATTATCTGTTCTTTGAGAACCACCTGTTTGTGTGATACTTGTAGTTATAGAAGCAAGATTTGCACCAAGACCAACCTGCATCGCATTTGTACCTGCTGTCCCAGTCGTTGCATTTGGACCAGAAGCACTTTTAGTTGTCTGATATAAAATATCAGAAAATGTAACAGAACTTGCTTTAAAACCAACGGTATTAACGTTCGAAATATTATTACCAATAACGTCCATCTTTGTCTGATGTACACGTAATCCGGAAACTCCGGAATATAATGATCTCATCATAATGACATAACCTCCTGTTGTGTGAATGCTCTTCGGCTTCAGGCAATCCACCGAATCACTCCCTAAAAAAGGTCCAGTGTTTCATTCACATATGTTTAATATTAAATAATGACTGCTCCATCGATGTTGGTAAACACTCTGTCTTCACCATCATTTACTGCTGTAACGACGGTATTGTTTTTTACATTCACAATAAACGCCATATTGTCTACCATAACAAGCGATTCTTTGATTCCCTTCTCACTTGCCATTTTGGCACCCGATTCTAGTCTGGAAAGCTGCGAACTCGTCAAATCGATATTTCTTGATGTCAGTCGTTCACTTGCATGCTTTGAAAACTTTAATTCACCACTGGTACGAACGTTTTTTTGCTGTTCAAAGATTTCCTGAAAGGACTTTCCTTGATTTACATTTACGTTGCTACTAATTGTACTCGATTGATTTAAATATTGATTCGCGGCCTGTTCAATGGAGGTAAAGTTCTTATTGATTGAATTCATACGAATTTCATCTCCTTACTTACTCCGTTTTCCCATCCTCCTGGGAATTACTCTCACTGCTTTCTTGCTTTGCTGTTAAATCCGGCATAGTAGTCGCTTTGGAATTCGTTACATTGATTGTAACCTTATCTGTAATCGCTGTGTATAAAGAATCATTGAAAGCGATTGTAGGTTTGTACTGACCGTTTGGCAATTGGCTCATTAGCTCGCTACTGATGGTAAGCTGATTCTTATTAAGACTAATGTACTTACTGTCTACGATTTGATTGTTTAAAATCACTGCGACCTGAGTTGCCACGGTATTCTCTTGACCAAGGTTTACTTCAAAGGTTAAGTCCTTAGCATTGTTTGGATCAAAATTATGTGTTACATTCATTTCAACATTCGGACGATTTTGATTCGTCACATAAGTACTGTCTACTACACTATAGACTTGACTTTGATCATACAATTTGCCATTGACTGATAATTGAACCTTAGTTCCAGAGACATTAATAAAATCTACGGTACCATTTACATATTGTGTCTTACCATTGGAGTCAGTGGATGTTAATACAACTTCTTTTCCAACCAAAGAAAATGCATGTGATTTTTCTGTATTGGCCGATAAATTCTGAAGCTGTTCTAATTGTGAAAAAGTTGCAAGCTGTGATACAAACTCAGTATCCGTACTTGGATTAAGTGGATCTTGATTTTGCATCTGAGTTACAAGCAATTGAAGAAATGCATCCTTATCAAGATTACTTGTACCAAGGCTTGTTGTTCTTGTTGAGGTAATTGCACTAGAAGCTTGTGTTAGCTCCCCACCTGTTACTGCTGCTACAATATTTGACATAGCTTTCTCCTTTATGCGGAATAATCAATTTGTGAACCTGAATCAAGAGTTTCCGTTTGCAAGAGTTCTTCTTCCTCTTCCATCGCAAATGTACCCAAATCCGCTCGAAAGACTTTTTTACCATTACTAGAAGTTGAGTTTTGCTGATTCTTACCTTGACTCATGTCATTGCTTTGATCAAAACCAAACTGTGACACTGTCACT
The DNA here is from genome assembly GCA_023415655.1 of Bacillota bacterium. Taxonomy (GTDB): domain Bacteria; phylum Bacillota; class Clostridia; order Lachnospirales; family Lachnospiraceae; genus Lachnoclostridium. The sequence goes on from JAEZKD010000195.1 coordinate 31,530, forward strand.
TCAATCGCTTCGACCTTAACTCCTTGATTGTTCAGATTATCCTTTAGAACTTGCATCTGACTTTCAATCGCTTCCTTCGCTAACTGGTTTTGTGTAATAAAAGATGCTGTAATCACTCCTTCTTTGGAAGTAATGCTAAGAGCGATTCTTCCTAGGTGCTCGGGATTTAAATTGAATTCCATCGAAGTCTGAGTCGGTTTGATTGTTATCTTAACCGCATCAATAATTTGATTTGCAATGTCACGTAATTGGTGAATTTCACTTAATTGCTCACTAAAATTTACTTCTTGAGTCGTATTCGCATTCGCTACAATTTGATCAACAAATTGTGTTACCGCTTGTGTTTTGTCTTGATCACTCTTACCATCGCCAGAAGTTTGAGACTCCGTTTCACTTGACGTAGTTACTTGAGCTTTCGTTGAATCCGATTCTTTCACTACTGTGAATTCCATCTTCATTCCCTCATTCTCTTCTTGCCCAGCTTGTACCAATCCGTCTGCTTTGGCGGAAACCTCAGCATCCTCTGTCCGAACAATATCTTCTGCTGTTGGATGTAATAGATTCATTAAGTTTGCAAATTCTGTTTCATCCTGAACAATGCTTTGGATATCTTCACTGCTCACATTGTAATCTTGCATCAACTGAGTGATGTCCTTTACCATGTTGGCTAACTGCAAGCCAAGAGAATGGTCCGTTAATAACATCGAAGCATCTTCTATTCCTGCACATTCTAAGGTGAGTTGTAGGAGTTTGTCAGGGTTTAGCAAGTCAATCATAGAAAGGCCTAGTGTTTCCATAATAGAAACAAGCTCTTCCTCGGTAAGATTAAGTTCTTCCATTACAATCTCTTTTGCTTCTTCTACAACATTTGCAACATCCTCAAGCTTACTATCACCTTGGTTAAGTTCTGACGTTTTTGAAACCTCATTCTGACTACTTTGCACTTTGTTTGCTTTAGTATTGGTAATAGTGTCAGTGCTACTAGCCTTCGTATTACTAATAACTTTTTTATCCGTTTGACTCTCGATTGGTTTGCTCATCTGATCACGGTATGATCTATTTAGTAGCTTATCAAAAGAAATCGAGTCATTGGATTTCGCAACGCTAGTTTCTGCACTACCACTTTTTGGCGTTAGGTCCATACGATTAGTAACAATGTTACCTATCGCTTGTCCTGTCATCATTGAATTCCTCCTTTCTTTCAAGATAATTTATGTCATCTAAGTTGCTTAGAAATGACCTTTCCTTAATCATACTTACTTTTACTATATCGACAAATCCAAAATAAATCCTTAATTATCATTTCAAACTTTGGACAATCGCATTGTACTTTTCTTCATCCATATCTGCCATCTTTTTAAAGATTTTTGCTACGAAAAGTTGATCCATCTTATCAAGAATAGCTGCACACTCATCTGGCTTCATGGTAAGGAGTACTTTTGATATCCATTCCATATCCGCAGTCATCTCTTCAAGAACTGCAGCTGCTTGAGATGGTTTCATAGTTTTAATAATCTTTGCTTTCTCTCGGATGGATTCATCATATTGTAATTGCTCTAATACAAGACGATAAATCTCCTCAGCAGTCGTTGGATTGATTGCTTCATAATATAATTTATATTCCTCAATTTCAGGTGCCTTCGAGTTAAAGACTACATTCTTATCAAAATCCTTCACTCTTTCTTCAAAAGCAATCTGTTGTTCTTCAAACACCTTCAAACGCTCCACTTCCTTTTGTAAATCAGAAGCGCTTTGCGCATAAGTATCTCGCTCAGTTGTGAGCGTATCCACCTGAATTTCTAATTGTTTGATGTATGCTACAGCATCCTTAATATCCCGATACGGGTAATTTTCTTCCCAAGCAATCTGTTCATCCGAAACAGGGGGTAAGATCCAATGAATCACAGGTACATCCTTTAAAGATGGACGAAGCGAAGTACCAATACCACCAACATCTGCACGAATGATTACTATAAAGATAATAATCCAAGCTAGAAGAATCCCAAGAATCACAAGGAAAACTCCCAGTTTCCCACTTGATTTTTTCTTTTCTTCTTCGTCTATTGCTTTATTCTTTTTCGCCATTAAAGACTCTCCTTTGATTCTTAAGTTTCTTTCATGGAATACTTAAAGCTGACCAATTCATCTATTTCTTTCATTTCGCCCTCGTTGAATTCCTTTTTATATTCCTCCAACTTAAGTTCCTTCAGCTTTTCATGCGTTTTTCGCTCTATGATTGCCAAATTAAGCTTCTGCATTGCTAGATCTACCATCTGCTCTGCTTTTCTCACCACATTCTTTTGTGTCTTAATCCGGTCTTTCATCGTCTCGATTGCCTCTTCATATCGACGTAACTGGAGCACCTTCAATTTAGAACTCATCGCTTCCCGTAAGTTTTCTTCATAGCCAGCTTTGCGTTGTTCAAACACGAAAAGCTTCTCTTCTTCTTCGTTTAACTTCATTTTTGCGATAGAGTAATTATTTTTTTCTTGTTCCTCGAGCTTACTCTTAAGATTCAGTATATTTTGCATTTGATATGAGAATTTCTTCATGATGTCCCTTTCTCTTAAGCAAAGATATCTTCTAATCGCTTCACTGTATCTTCAAAATCAGCTTTCGAATCTACGTCCTGGCATAAGAACTCATTGACTTCATCAATTTTGGAAATCGCGTAATCAATCCTCTTATTAGACCCTTGTTTGTAAGCCCCAATATTAATCAAATCTTCGGCATCTTGATAAATTGCCAATACCGATTTTAACTTCCCCGCCAGTATCTTATGGTCTTTGGATGCAATCGAACTCATAACACGGGAGATACTTGCAAGAATATCAATCGCAGGATAATGGTTCTTATGAGCCATCTTTCTAGATAAAATGATATGTCCATCTAAAATACCACGCGCGGTATCTGTAATCGGTTCATTAAAATCATCACCATCTACAAGCACTGTGTATAAGCCAGTGATAGATCCTTTATCACTATTTCCAGCCCTCTCTAGCAGCTTAGGCATTTCTGAATACACGCTTGGTGGATAGCCTCTAGAAACCGGTGGTTCTCCACTTGCTAGCCCAATTTCTCTTTGAGCCATACTAAATCGGGTTAAGGAGTCCATCATCAAAAGAACATCCTTCCCTTGATCACGAAAGTATTCCGCAATGGCAGTTGCTGTTTTAGCAGCCTTTTTACGTATCAATGCTGGCTTGTCCGAGGTTGCAATAACGAGAACACTACGTTTGACACCCTCTGGTCCCAAGTCTCGTTCGATGAATTCTCGAACCTCCCTACCACGTTCACCAATCAATGCTATTACATTAATATCCGCTTTCGTATTTCTAGCAAACATACCAAGTAAGGTACTTTTTCCAACACCACTACCAGCAAAGATACCAATACGCTGTCCTTTACCGATGGTCAATAACCCATCCACCGCTCGTACACCAAGCGGAAGTACCTCACTAATCAGCACTCGATCCAAAGGGTCTGGTGCTTTTGCATCCACTGGATAGGTTTGTGTTGTGTAAAGAGTATCGTTTTCATCCAAAGGATTACCTAGACCGTCCAATGCTTTACCAAGCAAATGATCCCCTACCTTAACCGAAAGAGGTTCATTTTGATTGATTACAACACTCCCTACGCCAATACCAGTGATATCTTCATAAGGCATCAGTAATAGACGATCATCACGAAAGCCAATTACTTCTGCTTTTACTGTAACCTTTTTGTCCTGGGAAACGATACAGCATAAATCATTTAAAGACGCATCAGGACCAATGGACTCAACCGTAAGCCCAACTACCTTTGTAACTTTGCCCATTCGATTGACATAAGATTTAGCAAGAAGCTTTTTATATTTTTCAACATCGATCATAAACTGCTCCGTTCTATGCGTTCTCTTCTTCCCTTGGACCCGCTAATAATTTTAGGTCACACACTAAATTTTTTAACTGAACATCAAGACTGCAGTCAATAATTCGGCTATCCGTCTCAATCAGACATTGAGCTCTACTCAACATACGATCTTCTACAATCTCAATGTCAGCATTTTCTTTTAACTTCCAAGAGATTTCACTCTTCTTAGCATTTACAATATCAAAATCCTCTTGAGAAACATGAATCAAGTAGGTATTACTACTTTCAATGTTTAACAATTCCTGTTCCAATAGATATAAGATGATATCCTTTTTATCATCAAGAATTACTCCTGTAAAACGTTTCACATAAGAGATGAGTAAATCAACAAAGATAGGCTCGAAGTTTTTAACTTTCTGCTCATATGCATGCTCTAATTCTCTTTTTCTTTGCTCATAGGCAAGCTGTTCCTTCAATAGCTCAGCTTTAGCGAGCTCTTTACCTTCTTGATAGCCTTCTTGCTTTGCATCTTCTTTGATTTTGTGAGATACCTTTACGGCATCCTCCCTCGCTTGTTCTAACATAGAAGAAACCTCTTGCTTCGCTTCTTCAATAATAGCCTTCGCTTTTTCATTCACTTCCTCAAAGGAGGGTTGGTGGTTTAAAAACTCCTCACTCACATGATTCAATTCTTCTTGAGTCATATCATCAATAGAACTTTCTTCGACTGTTGCAGCCATTAAACCCTCTACAAAGCCACCCTCAGAAGATGGTTTGCGATTTACTTTCTCATCCTCTATCTGCAACATATCAAGATAGTATTTTACTTTCTCCTCTGCAGCTGCATTCATGTCGATGACATGCTTGTTATGGTCATTATAACGGATCGAATATGCCTTAATCACATTAGACAACGATCTCATCACCTCCACCTCGTGATATAATGATTTCTGCAGAGTCTTCTAACTTACGAATAATATTTACAATCTTCTGCTGTGCTTCTTCTACATCTTTTAATCGAACAGGACCCATGAATTCCATATCTTCACGAATCATAGCACCAAGACGTTTTGATAAATTGTTGAAGATAAGATTTTGAACTTCCTCTGTTGTACTCTTAAGCGCAATGGCAAGCTCATTGTTATCAACTTCACGAAGAACACGTTGAACTGATTTGTCATCCAAGGAGATAATATCCTCGAATACAAACATCTTCCTTCTGATTTCATCTGCCAATTCTGGTTCATCAAGTTCAAGACTTTCCATAATATGTTTTTCCGTACCTCGATCTACGGTATTCAAGATATCAACAATAGCATCGACACCACCCGCAATCGTGTAATCCTGATTGACAAGAGAGGATAACTTTCGTTCTAATACTCGTTCCACTTCTTTGATTACATCAGGTGAAGTACGATCCATCTGAGCAATACGTTTTGCTACATCTGCTTGTTTATCCGGCGTTAAAGACGCGATGATTGCAGCCGATTGCTGAGTCGATAGATACGATAAAATCAAAGCAATCGTCTGTGGATGTTCATCCTGTATAAAGTTTAATAACTGATTGGCATCGGTCTTTCGAACAAACTCGAAAGGACGCACCTGTAAGGATGCCGTAAGTTTTCCAAGGATCTCTTTTGCTTTATCTTCACCAAGTGCTTTTTCCAACAGATCTTTTGCATACGTGATACCACCCTCTGCAATGTACTGTTGTGCAAGACATACTTGGTAGAATTCATCAAGAACTGCTTCCTTGGTGCTTGATGCGATACTTCTTGTATTTGCAATTTCTAATGTTAATTGTTCAATTTCATCCTCTTTTAGATGTTTAAAAATAGAGGCTGAACGTTCTGGACCTAGTGTAATCAGAAGTATTGCCGACTTTTGAACACCGGTTAATTCACTTTGAACCTGCTGTTTCGCCATACGATACCTCCTGTTTATTCCCAACCATCCTGCAGCCAGTTACGTAACAGACTAGCAACCGCTTCAGGATTTTCATCCACAAATTTTTCAATCATTCGCTTCGTCTCTGATTTTTCGCTAAATTCAATATCATCCAGAGATTGATTTTCCTTAGTTGTTGCAAGAAGCTGTTCAACAGAAAGCTCTGGTTCAATTTCAGTTACTTCTACTGGTGACATACCACGGAATACAACAAAGATGAGTAAACCGATGATAAGTGCTGCTAAAATAATTGAAAGAATCAATGACCAATTGGTTGGAGATGTCTCACTAGCAATAAAATTAGTCACTTCTTGAATTGTTACCGAAATATTTCCCTCTGGAATACCAGTAACATGAGAGAAAAAGGTATACCATTGTTCACTCACTTCTACATCAACTGGATCACTATTTCTCAGCATATATTCATCATAACTAATATCTTCTAGTAACCCTAATGTTTTAAGATCATCTTCAGAAACATCTTTTACCTTCTTTAACGCAATTCCCACCGAACAGTTCTCGATATTAACGATTGGCCAGTTACTTACAGTTGTCGTTAATTTTTCGCTTGGTAAATACGTAATATTTAATTCCTCATAAGAGCTATCTCCGCTACTATTCTCTTGAATGTAGTAATCTACATCATCATTGGAGTCAGTCCCTGGGATATCTCCACTTGTACCTTTATTTTCTGAACTAATTTTGCTCCAGCTTTGGTACAACCCTTGTTCTTGTCCCTCCGCTGCAATATATTCGCGAAATTCTTCCGTCTTTTTATCAAAGTTAATATCTAGATGAAAGCTTGGTTCAACAAAACTAAAGCCATTCATCAAGGCAAAACGAGTTACGAGCTCCGAATAATACTCCTCAACTTCTTTCGTATACTCAAGTGTTGCATTTGCATAATCCTCCTCCTCATCAGAAGGACCATTGTATAATAAGTTACCATATTGATCAATGACCTTAATCTTGTCAGTTGTCGCATTACCAATACTATTTGCCACGGCAATTGCAATCGCTTCTGCGGACGACTTTTTGAATTTCTCATTGATCGTCAAGAAGATACTACAGCCAATCTCTTTTTCAGACTCTAATATACTTGTTCTTGTATCTGTTGGCAAATAACTAACACTTGCCTCATCTACACCTTCACGACTTTCCAATAACTCCTCTAAATCACTCTGATAATAAAGGTGAAGTTTTAACTGTTTATCATAATTTGTTGTCGTCATACTATTATCCAACAAATTATTCACAGTAAATTTCGCCTTGGAACTAATCTCGCTATCTTGAATCAGATAGACCGCCTCGGTTTTCTTGGTCGCATCTACCGAAACTGTCACATTATCATCCGCAACTTGATAAGCGATTCCATTCTCCTCAAGCAATTTCACTGCTTGACCTGCTGTAGATACATCTTCAAACTTCCCTAATTCCACATAGTCCGTTCTGCCCAATAGAAGTATGAGAATTACGAGTGCTAGAATCACTGCACTTACAATACTGATGATAAGTACCTTCTGCTTTTTCGTATACTTCTTCCATATTTCTAATAATCTGACAGGTATCTGTTTAATTCGTTCCTGCATGCTTCAACCCTCTTATGCTAAAATTGTAATTGCATAATTTCCTTATATGCATCTAATACTGCGTTTCGAACCGCTACTGTATATTGTAATGAAATACTTGCTTTTGTTTGAGCTATCTGCAAATCATGCGTACTCGATGTCAAACCCATTGCATAGTCCATCTCAGCTTGTTCTGCCGCATCCGTATATGCATTCGTTTCTTGAATCATATTCAAGGCTGATTGAAACATTGCTTCAAATGTTGCATTCCTATTTTCGCTAGTAGTCTCCTTTGCTTTTGAAAGATTCAATTTGGAGCTACCTATGTTTCCCAATGAGCTGATACTCAATATGTCCATCGATTCCATCCTTCCTTAACGTTTTTTACTTGCCAACTTCTAAACCTTTTAATAGCATGTTCTTTGTTGCATTAAATGCTGTAATATTAGCTTCGTAGGAACGGGATGCATCGATCATATTCGTCATCTCAGTCACTGTGTTTACATTTGGATATGTAACATAACCATTCTCATCCGCATCTGGATGAGATGGATCATAGACTTCTTTCATAGCCGTTACATGATCCTCAACAATTGAAGTTACTTTTACGCCACTTCCGTTATATTCTGAATTCTTTCTCACCGAACTAGCTTGTGATAAAATACTACCAAAGCTATCAGCTCTACTCTCCGCGAACACTAAAGTTTGTCTTCTATAAGGTTGACCGTTCTCATCTCTCGTCGTATTTACATTCGCAATATTCTGAGAAATCAAATCCATTCGAAGTCTTTGTGCAGTCATTCCACTTGCACTTATTTCTAACGCATTAAATATTGACATGAGTTTCCTCCTCTACTATTTCTGTAAGACTGTCTTCAGCCGATTAAACTCTTCCGTCATCGAGCTTAATAGCTGATAATAACGAATTTGATTTTCTGCTGAGTATGCTTGTTCCACTTCCATATCTACGTTATTACCATCATATCGATAGCTTAGTTCTTCGGAATCCGTATAGATAGACGACTTCAATTTTGACAAATTCAAGTTTGCCACTTTAGCATCCAAACTTTCGTTTCCGCTCAACTCTTTCTTTAGATAAGTTTCAAACTTCACATCTTTTCTCTTATAGTCTGGTGTACTTACATTTGCGAGGTTATTTGAGATTACTTCTTGTCGAAGTAAACTTGCATCCGCCGCTTTATCTAGTACATTGATGTAGTTGAACGCATTTGATCCAATCATCTAATACCTTCCTTCTTTTTATAATTTTCCTCTTTGATTACTTATGGTTAAAACTACTTTTGTGTTCTATTTTCATAAGTTACAACTCCAACTTACAAAGTGATTTCATCACACTTCTGACTTACTATATTATATAATAATTTGAAAGAAAAACACAAGATATATTTAAAAATTTTGTAGAATAATACAACTATTTGTAGTTTTATAGGACCAATGTCTTATTTTTTTACTTAAGAAAATGTCAAAAAAATCCACCCAGCAAAGAAATATTGGGTGGATTTTCCATTTTATGTTTTTTTACTTATAAATTAATATTTTGTCTTTGATACTTCATCATTATTTCAGCTCTTTTATTTTTTGTAACCACTTTCATTCTATATCTTTTATTTTATTCATTTTATTTTAATAAATGGTTGCATGAAACTTACCTAATTTTTTACTTCATTTTCTTTAACTCATCGAATACCACATCATTCAATACTTTAATGTAGGTTCCTTTCATACCGGAAGATCTTGATTCAATTACCCCAGCACTTTCGAATTTACGAAGTGCATTGACAATAACTGATCTTGTAATTCCAACACGATCCGCAATTTTACTTGCTACTAGGATTCCTTCATTCCCTTCCAACTCCTCAAAGATATGAGTTATTGCTTCTAATTCAGAAAATGATAAAGTACTAATGGCAGATTTAACGATATGTACTTTTCTGTTCTCTTCTGCATTCTCTTCGTTTACTGAACGCATCATCTCGAGTCCAACAACTGTTGTACCATATTCACTTAATATGATGTCATCAATGGAATACTGTTCTTTATTCTTGTATAAGAATAAGGATCCTAATCGTTCACCAGCAATGTCAATTGGAGTTATGATTGCCTGATAATCATTTACATGATCAAACTCAAATCCTAAAGTTGCCAAATTGACGTTTTCCTTCGTAGACAGAATATTTAATAATCTTTCATTTAACATTGTATCGATATAGCCACCAACCGCATCTTTTATTAATTCACTGATTGGTGCAATATCTGCACGATTTTTAATACCCAAAACCTTGCCTTTTTTGCTAATGACTAAGATATTAGATTCTAATATATCACTAAGAACCGAACAGATGTCATTAAACACTACCTTGTGTGAGTTGTTATTATGCAATAACTTATTAATTTTTCTTGTCTTGTCCAACAATTGTACGCTCATTTAAGAACCCCCATGACCTTCGTTTTGGTCTGCTTCACAGCAATAATAAGTGGTATATTATACCTTTTTTAACTATGTAATAAATTCTATCATATATTTTTTTAAAAAACAATAGCAAAATTGTTATTTTGACACACATTTTGTAACTTTTCAGCTGTTTTTTTTCAAATATTTATGCTTTTTGAAAAAATAGAGCTGTTATTTTATCAGTTACTTCACCTTTCACATACCACATTTCGTGTAATTGTCGTAAACAAAACAAAATGTAGTATGTGGAAAGGTAAATCACAGTAAAATAACAACCCTAATTTGTCTACCTATTCTTATGATTCAGCTTTTTCTTCTTTTGATTCTTTATTTTTTACAAACCCGCAAGTTTCATTCATACAAACAATTTTCGAGCCTTTTTCTATTAATGGTCCATTGCATTTCGGGCAAAGCTCTCCAGAAGGTTTTTGCCAAGACATAAAATCACATTCCGGATTGTTTTCACATCCAAAATATCGACGCCCTTTTTTTGTCTTCTTGATAATGACATCTGCTCCACACTTTGGACACGCAACACCTATCTTTTCAAAATAAGGCTTCGTATTACGACACTCAGGAAATCCTGGACAAGCAAGGAATTTACCATGTGGACCATATTTAATTACCATCTTACGACCACACTCAGAACACTCAACATCCGTTACTTCATCTTCGATTTTGATCTGCTCTAACTGGTGCTCCGCATCATTCACTGCAGCTTCTAAATCAGGATAGAAATTGCTAACGATTGTTTTCCAATTAACGACTCCATCCTCTACTCCATCTAACAAAGCTTCCAAGTTTACTGTAAAATTAACATCAACGATGCTAGGAAACGCTTTCTTCATAATTCGATTGACCGCTTCACCCAATTCGGTTACATAGAGATTTTTATTCTCTTTGATTACATACCTACGAGCAATAATTGTTGTTATTGTTGGAGCATAGGTACTTGGACGACCAATCCCAAGCTCTTCTAAGGCCTTAACCAAGGATGCTTCCGTATAATGTGCTGGTGGCTGCGTAAAGTGTTGGCTTTCTTTCAGATCATGAAGCTTTAACTCTGTATTTACTTCAAGCTTTTTAATCGTTGAAGTAACATTCTCCTCTTCCTCATCTGCATTCTGATACACCGTTAAAAAGCCATCAAAAATAAGGCGTGACGCTGCTACTGTAAAACGATATCCATTTCCATCAATTTTAGCAGTCTGAGTCTCATATTTGGCTGGTTGCATTCTACTTGCAATGAATCGTTTCCAAATCAATTGATATAAACGGAATTGATCTCTACTCAAGGATTCTTTAATTACAACAGGTGTCATCTCCACATAGGTTGGACGAATCGCTTCATGTGCATCTTGAATCTTTTTGCCAGATCCTTTATTCACATCCTGAGTCGTAACGAATTCTTCCCCATAATTGCTATGGATAAATTCTTTTGCAGCTTGATCGGCTTCTTCACTTACGCGAACAGAATCGGTACGAAGATAAGAGATCAAACCAATCGTTCCATGCCCCTTTACATCCACTCCTTCGTAAAGCTGCTGAGCCAGACGCATTGTCTTTTGCGTTGAATAATTCAAGAGCTTTGCAGCCTCTTGTTGAAGCGTACTCGTAGTAAATGGCAATGGAGCTTTTTTCGTACGTTCTCCAGTCTTAACTTCAGTAATTCTAAATACTGCCTTTTTACATTGCTCTAATATCTGATCCATCTCTTCCTTCGAAGAAACAGTTAATTTCTTATCCACGGTACCATAAAACTTCGCAGTTAATGGCTTCTTTTCCCCTTCTAGAGCAAAATTAGCATCCAAGTGCCAATACTCTTGTGGTACAAAAGCATTGATTTCTTCTTCTCGATCACAAATAATACGTAATGCTACGGATTGAACACGACCAGCACTCAGACCTCTTTTTACCTTTGCCCAAAGCACTGGACTAATCCTGTAACCAACCATACGGTCAAGCATTCTTCTTGCCTGTTGGGAGTCTACAAGATTCATATCTATATCTCTTGCTTCTTTGATAGAATTTTTAATTGCATTCTTTGTAATTTCATTAAAAGTAATACGGCTTGTGTTTTTTTCGTCTAATTTAAGTGTATGCAGTAAATGCCAGGAAATCGCTTCCCCTTCACGATCAGGGTCGGTTGCGAGATACACTTTATCTGCTTTTTTTACTTCTTTACGAAGCTTTGCTAATAAATCTCCCTTACCACGAATTGTTATATATTTCGGTTCAAATCCATTCTCAGCATCGAATCCTAACTTACTTTTAGGTAAATCACGAACATGCCCATTGGAAGCAAGAACCTCATAATTCGACCCCAAAAACTTTTTGATTGTCTTCGCTTTTGCGGGTGATTCAACTATCACTAAATATTTCGGCATCGTTTTCTCCCTCATATGTTTCAGATTTAAACTCTGATAATCATATACTATTTTTTTTGTGCTGACAAGAGAAAAATGAATAAAAAATAAATTTTGGTTATTTTTGTATAGAATGTACTTCAATTTCCAAGTGCACTATTCTGATTCACTAATTGGTATCATCTATTATGATGTATCCTTCTCTTTTTCATGCATATGAAGTCCACTCATGGAATTAAAAACGAAATTACTTCTATTTATATATGCACTTAACTGCTTTTAATAACTCATAGACAATAGTACATTTCCTTTCGTTTGTCAACCTCTATTTTACAATCGACAACTCAGCTTTCCTTTTTTCCCTTTCTCTGTCATTGTTTTACTAACAGGTAGATACAGATAGCTACCTATATAAACTGCATATTCAACGAAATGATTGATACCACTATGAATACCCATAATTCCTCCTGCTGCTGTAACTTATTCATAATTAGTGCATTATAAACGTTCGATATCCATATTTTTTTACAATCCCTAACGTAACTAATATAAACATTAAGACAAAAACGATCAATGGTATTAAAAACGAAGTAAATAAACAAATGATAAGTCTCAATAAAAATCGTGAGCATGATACCTAAGATATATAAAAAAATGAATTCATAAACTTGTAGTTGTATATTGGAAATTTTGATAAATACAAATAAATCGAATAATAAAAAGCCTCCCAATACAAGCGAACCTCTTATCAGATGTTTTAATCGGAGTTGATAACTTTGATAGCAAGGAAAAAGGATAGAAACATCCCATACAGCAAATCAAAAGGTCTGACTCCGATATAATCTCAAAGTCAGACCTTATTATTAAAGTCAATTTAAATAGGTTATTATTTATTTAGTTTTTTTCCTTCATACAACTCTGAAAAATCCTTAAAATACGGGTTTTCCCATGTTTCACCCTCAAAGGTTTCATAGGATACTACAATCGCCTTGACAGTAGCTACTCCATTGCCTTCACTAATCTCAAAGCCCGACGAATCGCCAAAAGTCGCATCAGGTATAAGATTAATATCACTATAGTTTACCTTTTTTATGTAAGTACCCTCGGTAAAATCAATACTTCCTTTGATTTTAACTGGTAGATTGTTATTATCCCATGCCACAAATGCTACAACGGCATTTTTAATATCCTTATCCGTATTATTTTTTATTATTGCTTGTAATAAATCAGGGTAAAGTGATTTATATTTCTCATCTTGAATTACATACTCAGTTTTTGTTATAGCTAACTCTTGTTTTTGAATGATTTCAGCTAATTCTGATTCAGTAATTGATGCATTTGATTGTGCTGGTTCAGAATTCCCCTCTTCTATTACTATGTCTTCCAATGTTACATCAACTTCCAATGTATCTGCCAGTTTTTTATCCTCATATAAGGAGATAAACTCATCAAAATAAGGGTTCTCCCATGTTACCCCATCAAAGGTTTCATAGGATACTACTACAGCTTTAAAAGATGCTATTCCACTTGCTTCATCAATTGAATAGCCCGATGAATCTCCATAGGTACCTCCGGGTACCAAATTGATATCCGCAAAATTCACTTTTTTCACATAACTACCACCGACAAAATCCATGTCGCCAGTAATTTTTACAGGTAGGTTATTCTTATCCCATGCAACATATCCTACTACTGCATTTTTAATATCAGAATTAGTATTATTTTTTAATATTGCTTGTAGCATATCCGGATAAAGTGATTTATATTTATCATCTTGAACTACATATTTTGTATCAATCACCGAAACTGGTAAGTCAAGTAGTAAAGAATCAAATTCAGACATAGTCATCGTTTTGATCTCATCAACTACTTCTGTCGGTGCAGCTATTGTTGGAGCTTTCTCTCCAGATTCCTTTTGTGTATCTGTCGAAGCTTCATTTTTAGACACCGCATCAGAATCTTTAACCGAATTGGCTTTCTCATTCGAACAAGCTGTCAAACTAAAACACATTACTAAAATAATTAGAGTACTTACGATTTTTTTCACTTAGTATCCTCCCAGAGATATAAATTTTTCTAAAGTATAGTTATAAAGCGACTACCACAATATACCATACATCCCTTTTATCAGCAAGCTTTATATAAATAATTATAAGATACTCTGGTTCTAAAGTAGATACTAAATCAATGTAATTTCTTTACTTCACAGCTCCTGCTTTTGCTCTAAAAGTGTACCAATAACTTGATTGTCAAGATTTGAATCCAAATGAACATACTTGAATAAATCTCTCAAATGACATCCACTTGAACTCCCATTCGAACAAGAAGATTGCAACGCGTTCCTCCTATCGATATTTCTTTTTTCGAATCCATAATATGATATTTATTATTGTAGCAATTACCATTACTAGAATACCTATCATTAATAACAAAGCATAAAGATAAAAATGCCCCACGGACTCAAGAGCAGCTAATCCAACATCGACTGATTTATTCTCTTGATACGCTAATATGAAAAAACAAATAATCCAAAGCATATTTATGAGATAGAACATAGATCTTTTCTTCATTGATACCCCTTCTAATTAAATGAATTAGCTTTCTTCTATTCTGTAACTTTTCTTCCTCACATCAAACTCAAACAATCCATTCCCGTTAAAACTAACCCTATCTTTTCTGTAAGACATATTGCTCCCCTGGTTTTCCTTCAAAGCTTATAAGGTTGCTTTTTAAGATTTTCCTGGAAATCTCCTTCTCCTTACAGGTTATGGTATAATTCGAGATGTCTTTATATGTAATCTTCACCGTTCTCTCTTCCTTTTGGTTCCCAGAACTAGTTTTGTACTCTTTTACGTCAATAATTGCCCTAGTAAGTGTTTGATCCTTCCACTCCATTGAAACCTCATAATTTCCTCTCGCACATATTCCTCGAATATGCCCATCACCCCAATGCTCTGGAAGTGCTGGGAGCAGATTTATGACACCTTCATGACTTTGAAGCAGCATTTCCGTAATTCCTGCCGTAGCTCCCAAATTACCATCAATCTGAAATGGTGGATGTGCATCAAACAGATTCGGATAAGTTGACTTAGAAAGGATGTTTTGTACATATTGGCTAGCATTCTCAGCATCCTGAAGGCGAGCCCACATATTAATGATCCACGCACAGCTCCATCCAGTATGACCACCGCCGTTGGTCAGTCTTCGCTCCAACGTCTTTCTTGCTGCAACAGCTAGTTCAGGAGTACTATCAATGGATATTTCTCCAGCAGGATGTAAGGAAAATAGATGCGAGATATGACGATGCCCAATCTCGATTTCCTCATATTCTTCAGGCCATTCCAAAATCGTACCGTTACTTCCAATCGAAAGCTTCGGAAGCTGTTGTTGCATTTTCTCAAGCTTTCTAGTGAATTCATCCTCCAAATGAAGGATACGTGCAGCTTTGATCGTAGCTCCAAAGAGACTTCGCAACATCGAATTATCCATCGTTGGACCCGCACATATCGATGTCTGATATCCTTCTGGGGTTTTATACACATTTTCAGGGGATAAGCTAGGGCAAGTGACCAATCTTCCTTTGCTATCCTGAATCAGAAAATCTTCAAAGAACTCCGAAGCTTCTTTTAAGGTAGAATAAGCTTTCTGTAAGAACTCAATATCCTTCGTATACTCATACCGCTCCCATAAATGTAAGCATAGCCAAGCTGCTCCCATCGGCCAGTAGGTTGCAGATGGCCAAAAATCTTGGGGCGAGGTATCTCCCCAAATATTTGTATTGTGATGAGCCATGAACCCTTTACAGTCATACATCTCCCTTGCCATGATACGACCTTTTTCTTTCATCTTCTCAATCAAGCGAAAGAGTGGATCATGACACTCTGACAGATTGCATTGCTCAGCAATCCAGTAATTCATCTCGGTATTGATATTAATCGTATAACGACCTCCCCAAGGAGCAACCATCAAATCATTCCAGATCCCTTGAAGATTGGCTGGAAGTGCACTCTCCTTCCTGCTGCTAGATATGAGAAGATATCTACCATACTGATAATACAAAGCGACCAAAGCATTGTCTATCTCTCCTTCCGACACCCTCATCAAGCGTTCGTCGGTTGGAAGATAATCATAAAGTCGGTCCTCTCCAAGAGAAAGATCCATTCGTTGAAACAACCTTTGATAATCGCTAATATGATCCTTCTTAATCTCCTCAAACCCTTTACGTTCTGCATTCTTAAGTCGTTCGATACAAGCCTGTTCTGGATTCTCTGTATTATAGTTCGTTGCTGCCGTAAAGAAGATTTGAAAGCTGGTAGCATGTTCTAAAACAATCCTACCATCCTCACAGGTTGCAAATCCTTGCTTTCCCCACCCATTAAAGTTCTGTAGAATCTGCATCATTGCACAATACTGATTCGATGTTTCATCCCCACAGCTCCCCTTCATTACAAGGGATAATGGTAGTTTTCCTGTCGTCACTTCAAACTGCTTTGGACGATTTAGTAACGCTTCCAAATGTAAAGTCAATCCAACATTGGCTGTCATCGATAGTGCATATACCTGATCCACCGCACTAACAAAACTCTCAATTCTATAATTTACTCCACCGATTGTATATCTAACTCGAGATATCGCAGTTTCTAAGTCCAATTCTCTTCGATAGGTATGAAATTGCTCTTCTCCATCTCCATAACGCAAATGTAGCTTCATATTACCCAAGGTCTGATAAGAACCCTGATCATTCCCAACATAAACCTCTTTTGCTAATATATCAGCTACCTCGTGATTACCCTGAAGAATTGCAGTTTGAATCTCTTTTACTTTTCTATAAAGCTGTGGTTTCACTTTAAAATCATCCCCAACACTCCAGACGGTTTCCTCATTCATCTGAATTGTCTCATGAAACGGATCCCCATATACCATGGCACCAAGTGATCCATTACCTAAAGGTAGGGCTTCCACCCAAGCACGTGCTGGCTCATTGTACCATAACTTTAATTTTCCGTTCGTTTGACTCATGAATTCTCTCCTTTTTCTGTAGGAAAATATGTACTAGATTCTATTTTAAGAACACTTACCATCGACCTTGTTCATTACGACTATTATCTCTTAAATGAATTGTATCACAAATTACTCCAGTTGGAAATTAATATAAGATTTCTACACTTACTTTAGCAAATCCTATATTCTAAAACTCAATCTATATCTACGTTGCAAGCGTTCCTTGAAAAAATAGAAAAGGGCAAAGAGAAAGGTATATTTAGCCTCTCCCTTTACCCACTTATGACGAACTCTTACTTCTTGGTAAGACAACATTTTGCGAATATACCGAGATAATTTTATTTTGTCTACTCTGGAAATTTACCTTCAAGAAGCATATTGGTCAAAGAAAGTATTTGCTTAGTATCTGGTGTTGTATCATATCCCTTCATAAATACGGAGCTAGATGTTTCAGATGAATCCATTCGCATACCAATACTAAAACCAGGTTCTAACTTTTGCTTGCTCTAATCAATATATGGGCCTTCAATATCATAGCATGATAGTATTTCTCGAAAGGAGTATAACGCATCGTTATAACCAATAAGTACAATTGGCATCTCACTTTCTGCCTCTTTTTGAATCCAATCTAAGTCCAACAAATCGATAGTATCCTTATCAACCCAAATAGCAGTATTCTTAGAAACCAACTTTTTCATTTCTTTCAAGTCTGACACACAAGTTACTTCGGGATATTTACTAAGATCTTCTTTTGTAAGCTGTCCTCCATCTTTCGGTACTAGATAGATAGCCTTCGCTGTATTTTCTTTGTTTTTTGAACAACCAATTAGGCTTACCATAGTAAGTATTAAGATACAAAAAAGATTGAATTTCAGATATTTCTTCATTAACTCCCCCCAATATCAAAAGATTACATTACCATCTAATAACTGAGACCTTGTAGTCCCTTTTCAGTATGTTCATAAACGGCGTCCTACTTCATTCTACCTTTAAGATTGCTTCAACAAGATTAACAATTTAATAGATTCCATGAGCTGCAGATGAAACCTTGAACAATTTTATTAAACAATACACCTTTTATACCATTATATACCATATTGATTTACATATCAAAGCTGAAATATAATTACAGAAAAAATACACCCACCTTTTAGAGAAGATGAGTGTATTAATATGTTTTATTAATCAGTCAAAGCAATTTTATCTTTCTTTTACAAAATGGATATAAGAATGCAACTCCATTTGAATTCGGTGTTAATAAGTCTAGCAAGATATGGCTTAACATACCAATTCCAATACCAATTCCAAGCATGATATGAAACATGGTTCCAACAATGCTAATTAACAATGAAAATAATAAACTATGTGTTAATGTTCGGTGACCTACGGTTTCCAAAAGAAAGGTAGAGATTGGCTGTATTGCATATCCTAAAAATGAATTTGGATGATCAATATCTGGAATAAGTCCACCGATTGCCGCACCACAAATAATATTGAATGGATTTGTACTTATTCCTATCTGATTGCACAAATAAATAATTCCACATCCTGAGAGAATAGCTCCAGTCAAATGAGCCCTATATTTCACCTCAATCACCTCCACATAAATGATATCCTCATTATGTGTTAGATGTGTTTTTCTATTCACCAAATTTTACCCCATCATTAAATTGATAGACCGGATAAATATAAGAATTAATGGTACCTTTTTCTTCATTTATCCCCCCATCTTACACTTATCCCTCTTTCCTAACATAATGAACCACTGAAAATACCATCATTAAAACCATATGAATAATTAAATAAACAATTGCTGTAGTCAATCCAATCTGATCTGCAACTACACCCACGATCTGAGGGGTGATGATTCCCCCTAATGCGGAAATTGCTAGAAGCATCGCCATTCCCGAAGTAGATCCATTCAAAATTGATCCTGCACTTGAAATACACATTGGATAAATCCCCGCGCAGAAAAATCCAAGCCCAACTATAGCTACCGTTATCACAGAAAGCTCCTTAGTTGAGATGTCCAATTAAGACCTAAGTTCATCAAGATTGAAGTAAGAAGCGGAGCAACAAAAGTCCCAATCACAAAGACAATGGAAAGTTCAAACACATACCTTGATTTTCCTACGGCCTGATTTTCTGCACTAGAATATACATAGATACTTATTGTCCCCCTCGCTATTCCTATCATCATCACAATGACATACAAAAACGTTACAGATTGTAAATAATTAAGTGCCAGAAAACAAAGCGGAGTTAATCCAGAAAAGATAAGGACAATTTTCTTTGGTCCTAAGATAGGAAATAGCATTGAGTTGATTGGACTTGCAATAAAATTACTGATAGAAAATAACGATAGCATCCCCCTGCTAAGGTATAGTTCATATCTAATTGTTGCATCAGATATGGTAAAAGAACTCCGATTTCTAATGCTATCATTCCAATGATAAAGCTTGCATACAAACAGGGAAAAAATTAAATACTGGTTTCTGTTTCATGTGGTAGTTCCTCCCTTACGCATTAATTAATTACTTTAAGATTGTGCAGATTCTTATCATCCAAATTTTCTTATTTGACATTTTAATTTTCAATTGAATATTATTTTCTTTAAATGTTTATTCTCATAATTATATCTATTTATAGAAAAGAAGTTACTATAAGCTCCCTACACCCTCAATGCATAATAATTCTTCGCCACCTCCCGAATCACCTTCTTTAACTTTAAGTCAATCAAAAGACGATTCGATAATGGCCGCATTTGCAAGGGTTCATTGCAGCAACAAGCATCAGGTTGGCATGGTATTCATAACACCCATTCAACCAATTTATCATAATGCGACGTTCCTCCAAGGGTTGTCGCAATAATTCTATTGTTCTCATATCAAACTCGGGAAGCTCATCTAAGAATAGCACACCCGTCAGGTTGGGAAGTTCATACAAAATGGCAAAACAAAAGAGGATAAAGAGAAAGGTATGAAAAATTTTACCCCCTCTTTACCCCCTTGTGGTTAATCCGGGGTAAATCTATTATATATTAATATATTACTGGTTTAACAGACTGAGTCGATGAGAATGGACCACTTAGGCCACAGGCTCCACAATTAAGTCTGTTACTACCCAAATAATGGCTTCCTGTTTCATTACTTGAACAACCAGCTCTCGTACAATTACGTTTATGATAAGATCCATTAACAGCTGACCATGAACCGTAACTATGGCCTAATGGACTTCCTGTTGTTGCTGAACATATGCTACATTTTTTTGCTGTGGTACAAGTCGCTGCTATTGTATAGCTATGTGTCACACTGCGCGAAGCTCCACATACATTACAAGATGCATCGCAAGTATTTGAATATGTATGTGATGTGCTTCGTGTCGCTCCGCATACATTACAAGATGTATCACATTTATTTGAATATGTATGTGATGTACTTCGTGTCGCTCCACATTCATCACAGGAACTATCACAAGCATTTGAGTACGTATGTGATGTACTTCGTGTCGCTCCGCATACATTACAAGATGTATCACATTTATTTGAGTATGTATGTGATATACTTCGTGTCGCTCCGCATACATTACAAGATGTATCACAATTATTTAAGTATGTATGTGATGTACTTCGTGTCGCTCCGCATACATTACAAGATGTATCACAATTATTTGAATATGTATGTGAGGTACTTCGTGTCGATCCACATTCATTACAAGATGTATCACAATTATTTGAATATGCATGTGAGGTACTTCGTGTCGCTCCACATTCATTACAAGATGTATCACAATTATTTGAATATGTATGTGAGGTACTTCGTGTCGCTCCACAATTATTATTACAAGAAGTATCGCAATTATTTGAATATGTATGTCCAATCTTACTTGTATATTCTGTATTACAACGTGTACATATTTTACCATAAGTACATGTAGCTGTTCCTCCGGTATGAGCATTTAGAAAGGTATTTTTATAATGCCAACAATCTTGACATATTTGAACCCATGTCCCACCTATACAGTTAGTTCCAGTAGCATCAAATTTACCTGGAAGAAAATTGTGATAATCTACTTGAGAAAATCCACATTTACAGTATTTATAGTGCTTTATATCATCATCAGACTTTTCTGTCCAGTTGCCCATCTTATGAGATTCTTCACCTGATTCCATTTTGCAATAGGTACATACTTTCTTATGTTCACTATCATCAAACTGGGTGAGCTACTCCACATATATTACACGACTCGCTACAAGGATACGTATATTCATGCTGGTTTATATGTACTTGATAATAATAGGTTTCAATAGCCTGCTTAATCATATCAGCATAGCTTCTAGCCGATGTAGCGTCACACACTAATTCTGTTGATTCATTACCAAGAGAATCATACAATGTTCTATAACGTACTTCCTTCAATAGAAATTTTTCTGCATATTCATTGTTAACATATACTATACCATAATCATAGTATACATCATCATAGCAATATACATACTGATTACATGCAATTATTAACGAAGCCCCATCATACATTAATAACAAACAGCCTAAGATAAATTCCAATGAAATAGCTGGTGTACATAAAAATGCTTGTGAAATCCAAAATGCTGCTATATCTATAGACAATCTTTCTGGTACCTCATATTGTTTTCCAAGTTCTTTTAGACTTACTACATGTTGATTGTACATTGTTCCGGAAAGTTTCGGAGCAGCATTCCAATTACTGGCAGACGTAATATATACATAATCACTTGGAATTGAGGTTATGTTATTACTATTTTCATTACTTATCATTTTATTATGTTCTTTTTGAGTAATGGAAATCGATTTACTTACAAAATCAATACCCGACAATTCTTCGCTTAAGTCTTTACTATTCTGTGATAAAGGTTTCTTAATATAATTTATCGCAAAATCCATGTTGTCATTAGAAATAACCTCACTATTTTGTTCAGTTAATGAAGGAAACATTGTATCACTTATAATTAAGTTATCATATTCAATGCATGTTATGCCCCCAGTTACCACATCCAATGTAGTCTCACGAGTTAATACTCCATCTACATAAGTTTTTATACATTTAGTATCACTTTGATCTAATATCAGATAATTTATTTCCTTATACTCTTCAATAGTTATTAAATAGTTTTTACTTTCATTATTATCAATTGAAACTGCTGAAGCGTTAATTTCGTTTATAGATGAATTCATAAAAACTAATAACACTAAAAATATTGAAACTAATCTTTTGATGATCCCCTTACCCTCCTAGATACATATCGATATTCTTTAATTCTGTTTCTTTAGAAAATTTAAATATAATAATAAAATAATAAGAATAATAATTAATAATACAGAAAAAACTATAAATATAATATTTTCAGAAATTATAAATGAATAAACGAAGATTATTTCCATTATAATCCTACTAATTGCAATAAAATTAAAATACCATTTTAAGATTCTTTTATAATTAATATTTACCTTATTTTTTATAACGTATATTGCACTTAGAATGGTAATAGAAATAATAAAATACATAGCATTTGCAATAGAATAATTACTTCTTGAGTCAAATAAATCATTAATTGCATTTACTAACAAATATAAACTTACAATTACTATTACTGAATTTCTAATTAATTTATTATCTTGTAACCCGTTTTCTATATTATTCACCTCTTTTCATTTATACTTAATAATATGTTCCAAAAAATAATCCCCCTTCCATGAAAATATCGAAAAAAATCACCTCCAAACGTATCTGATTGCAACATAATACAACAATAATATACTATTTTAAACATAAATATATGATATTTTACATTAATCCCCTTTTATTGTAAACTGTCATTGTTACCAAATTTTTACAATTAACTTTATGTAAAGTGCAGAACTTATTTCCAGTTTCACCTGATTAAAGTCCACTTTGCACGATTAAATTCCACCTTCTTTTCATTAATGGATTTTACTCGTGCACTCAAACCGTTATAATACAGATATGGTTTCCTGCCTGTGCGGAAAGAGGATATATGAAAGATAACCAAAAACATTTAACTTTAAGTACCGAATTACGATTGAACAAAGCCTGAACGAAGGATAAACCTTTTCTGCTATTGCTATTATACTTGAGAAATCCCCTACTACTATATCAAAAGAAATTCGTAAGCATCGTTCTATTAAGCAACACAAAGACAAAAGTAAACTTCCAAGATGCAGTCATGATAATACTTGTAAAATTAAACATTTATGTGGTAACTCTCCATGTCAACGCTTATGCAGAGATTGTAAGACTTGCAGAAACCTATGTACACTGTACAAACAAAAGGAATATAGAAGGTTACGTAAAGCTCCTTATGTTTGTAATTCCTGTTCTAGCCTTAGTAGTTGTCCTTACTTTCGATGGACTTATTTAGCAATCCTTGTTCACTAAAGATTTGATCTTGGATAACGTATTCTCTTTTGCCGTAAATATCTCCTTTACCTCTTGATAATAGTCCAACAGCTCGGTAATTTTCTGATATCCGATCAATATTTACGAATACGGCTTGACGATAGTTGAGAATTAAAATAAATGGCTTCCTTTTCATAACGCTTGAGCTGTATCCTTTAGGCGGTTTGGATTCGCTTTCGAATACAGCTGGAATTATTTGTACTAAAATCTTTTTCATTATAACCTCCTTACGAAAGTTTAAAATAAATCCACAATTAGTAATCACCCACAAATATTCGTTGTAATAATAAAAACTAATATACTACTTAAAACAAATAAAAACATACTGATTCTTGCGATTATTATTCTATAATTACTTTTCTTAAAATAGTAATTAACTAAAAAAACTAAAACACTCGCTAAAAAATATAATGTAAATAACATTTCAATTTTTTATTATTATTCCAATAATAAAAAGTATAAAATAGTTCGTGTAAAATAATTATAACTGTTGATGAATATACTAACGGATCACATTTATTTAATGAATACTTTTCATTTTTTTCTATATACCTTCTTATTCCAATATATAGAAAATCAATAGTAATAATTAGCATAATACCAACTACAAAAATTACTTGTTCGTTTAAAATCATACGTTTCCCCTCCAATACGTAAAATTTTACTTATACTTTTAAATTGAAATGTCATTCTTAAATACAAAATTAAATGAATATGCATTTTTTTACTATATTATACTAATTCTTACATTTTTAGCATGCTTATTTGCTAATTATATCGTTGTATTGATAAAAAACAACCACTTAGTCGTAAACTGCAGCATTTTGACGTAAATTGCATATTGCGAAACTTCAAATACTTTAAATACAGTATTTTGTACCCTATCATAAAATCAAGAAAGAGATCGGAATGTTGTAATCCTAGAACTTAAGCATCATTAAAACCAAAGGGAAACAAAAAGTATGTTTTATTCTTCTCCAGTTCAAATTTACAAGATATGCTTATATGTTATTTGGCAACCAATATAAGGAAACACAAATTTACATTTCATATTTACTAACGTGCTACTCTTAATTCTACACAACCTCATTCCAAAACACCTTTATCCCTTTTTACATACAGCAGTTCGCATTTAGATACTTTCCACACATTAGAATTAATGTTCTCAAAAAAAGACCACTAAAGCTGATTCCGCTTCATTGACCGTTCTCTATATATTTTTTTTATAGATTAACCCTTCACGTTATACTAGTTAATATAAGCTCCCTACACCCTCAAAGCATAATAATTCTTAGCCACCTCCCGAATCACCTGCTTTAACTTTAAGTCAATCAAAAGCCCAGAGACTCTCCCAACATCCAACCTCATCTGCTCCACCAACCGTCCAAGATACACTGGCTCTAACGATAAATACCCAACTAACCTGATTTCTTCCTCACTTAACATCTCCTTGGTTTGTTCCAACAGTGAACCAACCACTTGATTCTCAAGCTTAGTATCCAGATGAAAATATTCCAACATATCTCTTGGATGGCAAACGACCTGAGCACCCATTCGAGCAAGTCGATTACAACCAACCGATAATTCATCCGTAATCCTCCCTGGAATAACAAAGATATCCTTCCCCTGTTCCAATCCCTGATCTACCGTAATAAACGAACCACTTCTCTCCTTTGCTTCTACCACAAGAATCGCATCACTCATTCCAGCTATGATTCGATTCCTTCGAGGGAAGTTCCCTGCTCTTGGCTTCACATGATAGCCATACTCAGACATAACTCCACCCTTTCCCTTCATCTGTTCATATAGATAACGATTGCTTTCTGGGTAACAGCAATCAATCCCACAGCCTAAGACTCCTAAGGTATAGCCATCTGCCATCAGTGCCCCTTGATGACTGTATCCATCCACTCCCATTGCCAATCCACTAATGATCTGAACTCCCTCTTTCGCTAGCTCTCGAGCAAAGTACATCGATAACTCCCTGCCATAATTCGTGCAGTTTCTCGCTCCAACAATAGCTAGCTTCGGTTTCGTAAGGTCAGGAAGCTTTCCCTTCACATACAGTGCATAAGGTGGCTCATATACCTGCAAGATTGCTTTTGGATAATCCTCATCTTGTTGTAAGACAAACTTAGTTTCTTCTTTGATCAGTTTTTCATATAACCGGTGAACCTCGTCTTCTTCATGTACCTTTGATAAATATTCGATATCCTTTTTCACTAGAGATTTAATTTTGGATAACGTATTCTCTTTTGCAGTAAATATCTCCTTTACCTCTTGATAGTAATCCAGCAGCTCAGTAATTTTCTGATAACCAATTCCGTTGATGTTACATAACCAAAACCAATATTCACGCTCATTTAGCATACGATTTCTCACCACCCATCCAATATTTATGTTCAAAACTACGATAACAAACTGCTTCGCTCAGATGTCGTTCTTTGATGTCTTCACTTTCTTCTAAATCTGCGATAGTCCTAGCAACTTTTAGTATTCGATGATAACCTCTGGAACTTAGTTCTAGCTGGTCAAATACCTTCTCCATCCACTGCTGCTCATTCTTTCCTAATACACAATATTTACGAATACGACTTGACGATAACTGAGCATTAAAATAAATGGCTTCCTTTTCATAACGCTTTAGCTGTATCCTTCTAGCGGTTTGGATTCGCTTTCGAATACAGCTTGAGCTTTCTTGTTCGGTTGTATTATGTAGTTGGTGGTAGTCAATTTCAGAAGTTTCAATGAAGACATCAATTCGATCAAGAAGTGGTCCTGAGATATGATTCAGATATCGATGGATCTGTGGATAGGAGCAATGACAACGAAGACGATTGGGATAATAGCCACATTTACAAGGGTTCATTGCGGCAACAAGCATCAGGTTTGCCGGGTATTCATAACAGCCATTCAGCCGATTTATCATAATACGACGCTCCTCCAAGGGTTGTCGTAGTAGTTCTAGTGTTCTCATATCAAACTCGGGAAGCTCATCTAGAAACAGCACACCATTCGTAGCAAGCGAAATCTCTCCTGGTCTTGGGTAACGTCCACCTCCTACTAAGGCATTGCTCGTAATCGAATGGTGAGGAGCACGAAAGGGGCGTGTGAGTAGCAATGGCTGATTGGAATCCATATGACCAGATACACTATATACTTTCGTTAATTCTAAACTCTCTGCTAAAGTAAGCTCTGGCATAATGGTTGGTATTCGTTTGGCAAGCATTGTCTTACCAGAACCAGGGGTTCCAATCATCATCAAATGATGCATTCCTGCAACTGCTACCTCAATGGCACGCTTTGCACTCTCTTGGCCACATACCTCATGAAAGTCCATATCATATGCCATATGAATTCCATCCTCGAATAATTGCTTCACATCCACGAACTCTGCATCGATTGGCAAAGCACCCATAAGATATAAAAAAGCTTCCTTAAGTGAAGATACGCCAATCATCTCTATCTCAGAGATGACAGCTCCCTCTCTTGCATTTTCTTTTGGAAGGATACACCGAACAAACCCCTGCTCCTTAGCAGCGGTTACCATAGGAAGTACACCATTGATCCGATGAAGTCCAGCATCTAAACTGAGCTCCCCAATAAATACTGTTTTTTCTATGAATTCTTCTGGAATATGACCGGATGCGGTCAGAATAGAAATAGCGATTGCCAGATCAAACATCGTTCCCTCTTTTCGAACATCTGCTGGCGATAGATTAATGGTAATTCTCTTTGGTGGTAAGCGAAACTCTGCATTCTTAAGTGCTACACGAACTCGTTCCTTTGCTTCTCGAACTTCTGTCCCTAATAGTCCAACCAATTCTAGGCATGGTAGCCCATCACTGACATCCGCTTCCACCTGTACAACATAAGCACTCATACCTTCCAGTGCTGCACTATAGACCTTACTAAACATACAAATCCTTTCCTCTCCAAGAAAGGTACTAGCATTATTATACCTCAGCAAATTTTCTAGACGCAACTAAAAGTAAAAGATTCGTATGTGTTGATGTGACGTTTTTCTACAATTTAAATTGAACTAGCATATACCTCAATCGAATGGACATAATCGTTTCCTTTGATCCAATATATTAGTTTTGTTTCCTACGCCTTCTATGCCTTACGACTGAACAAAGATTAACTACAATAAATAGAACAATTAATACAACAAGGCCATGTATACTATATTTCTCATAACTCCAATGCGCTTCCATATAATCACCAATTACGAAATATTCGATTACAATCACAGGGACCCATAAAAAAACACTTTCGATTGTGCACCAAAACCATGAATGCTTCTCACTAGGTATTTCAGGATCACAATCATAACTATGTACTGAATCAACATAATTCCCACCACTATCATAAACATCCTCGTCAGGCATATTAGTCCTCCAGATTAAATATTAATATTACATTATATTCAAAATACCTCGTTTCTGTTCTTGTGGTTATAAACAATGACTTAGAGCAAAGTGTTTCGCTTGCGAAACACACCGCCTGCGGCGAGTTGCGAAAGCAACATCTTCCTTTTCGCGCAGTGCGATCCTTTGCCCTGTCTTTTAGGGTATTTGTTTAAGTATAGGATACGAATCTTCCTATACTTAAACAAATTGTGCATCACACACTTTGTTTACGCTCCAAGTAGCTAATCCACCGAGTGTACATTGTATGCCCTGTTCTTTAGGGCATTGGTTGAGATATAGGAGACGACACTTCCTATACTTTAATAAAATCTACTTTACACATCTCACTATTACGATTATCATAGCACACCACTTGTCGTAAACTTAAAAACGTCTGTCCATTATCAATCAATGGACAGACGTCTTATATATTTGTACTAAACTTATTTCAGTAAACTACGAAAATAGATGATATTCCTATCAGGATCATAAAAGCTCATATTAGTTGCACCCCATGGACGAAGCGTTGGTTTTTCTATGATTTCTACTCCCATTGCAAGTAACCTCATATACTCTGCCTCAATATCCTCCACCGTAAATGCAAGTCTAATATTCTGATTGTTATTATTCTTTTGTGAGCCATCGTTATAAATGGTAAGTGAAGTTTCTTCTGCAATCAATACTTGATGAACTTCATCCTCACTGTTGTTCTCTATACCGAATAACTGTTTATAAAAGTTTGCAAGTAAAACAACATCATTGGTATTTAAGCTTACTTCTCCAATTCGCATGAAATCACCTCTTTCATTCAAGTTCTCAAAAATTCCAAGAAATCGTACTCCCCTTGCTATCCTTCTTCACGATCAGCTTTCTCTCAATCTGTTCCTTTAACTCCGTTACATGAGAGATGATTCCTACCAATCTGCGATCTCCAGCAAGATCATTTAAGATACGGATTGCCTGATTTCTAGAATCCTCATCTAAGGAACCAAAGCCTTCATCGATAAACATCGTGTCAAGATGAATCTTACCAGCGGTGTTTTGCATCACGTCTGCCATACCAAGTGCCATCGAAAGAGCTGCCATAAACGACTCTCCACCAGAAAGAGTCTTCACATCCCTCGTCTTATCGGTCACTAAGCTGTATACATCTAAGTCCAATCCAACCTCGCCACGTTTCGAAAGATCTTCAAAATCTTTACATTGCAAGATAAATCGATTCGAAGACATCACAACAAGTCGTTTGTTTGCTTCATGAATGATATTTTTAAAGTATCTTCTCTGAATATAGGTTTGAAAATCAAGACCAGCCTGTCCAACTAGCTTTCCATTCGCAGCCTTATCAAGTCGACTAAGACGTTCAAACTCTTCACGCAACTTCACTCTGTCCTTAAATGCTTCTTTGACATGTTGATAGACTGACTCATCCTTTTTTAGAATTGAATAATATTCTTTTCCTCTCGCTTGCATCTGCTGCCCTAAATGTTCCAGCTGTTCTTGTTTTTCTAACCAACTCTTTAACTCAACCTTTTCTTTTCCCTTGGTTTGCTCGAGATAGACTTGATACGTTGCCTTTAACTTAGAAAGCTGTAATTCAAACTCATTGCATTCTAATTCCCATTGCTTAACCGTACGCTCCTCCACCTTAGCATTGCGATATTCGGTTTCGGTTTCAAATCCCCATTCGGTAATCGCTTGTAAATATTCAGTTTGAAGCTTAGCTAATTCAATGGTCTGATTCTCCAATTCCTTTGTCGCATTGGATACCTGACCAGTAATTTGCTGATAACGCTCTAACACCAACTGATATTGATCGGTTGCAACCTTTTTCTCATTCTCCAATGTAGCTTTTTGTTGTTGAATTTGATTTAATACAACATTCGCTTTGGATAAGCTCTCATACAGCAATCCTTCTCGCAATAACAGCTCTTCTTTTTTTAAGGTCTGACTTAACAGCTGTGCCTCATGATAAGAGGTTGTTAAAGCTTCCTGGCGTAGAGTACTTTCGGAAACATTCTTGGTTAGTGTCCCTAACAACACAACATTCTGATCCAAACGTTCTTTTTTCTGTTTTTCAAGGTCCAGCTCTTGTCGAACCACCTTCCCCTTATCTACGCTTTCTTTTCTCTTCTCCCCTGCAATTGCTAGCCATTCACTACCATAGATGAATTCTGGCCCAAGAATTCGCATACCTTCGTTTTGATACGTTTCCTTTTTGGCATGAAGTTTTGACGAGGCTTGTGATAACTTTTCACTTTCCTTTGACTTTAGCTCATCCGCAGTATCACGCTCTTTTTTCGCTCTAGCAACCTCTTGCTGAGTCACTGCTTCTTTGGAGAGTGTTGCCGGTTTTGGATGACTCGTAGAACCACATACTGGGCACTCCTCACCAGGTTTTAAAGAATCTGCGATGATCCCTACCTGCTCTTTAATAAAAGCTTCATTGAATTGTTCATATATTGCTGATTTTTGCTGATAGAACGTCAGTGCATCCGTCGTTGCTTTCTTACATGCTTCTTCCTCTGCTTGTAAGGTTACAATCTCTGCTGCCAGTGCAATCAAAGCATCTAAATCCTTATAGATTTGTCCTAATTCTTTTAACTGTTGCTCCAATCGAACCACATTGGCAGCACTCTCTTTGTAGTTCTCTTGCTCTTGTTGGATTTCATCGATCTGCTTCTTATATGACGTAAGAGCCTTTATCTCTTGTTCAAGTAAACGTTTGACTTCTTCCTCTTTGATTCGAGCTTGCTTTCCTTCCTCCACCTTATGATCTAACTTATCATAAATAGACAAAGAGTCGGTCAATCTTGTGATCTCCGTTGTTAAGGCTGGACTACGCTCTTCTACTTCCTTTTCTTTTTCTTCTTTGATTTTGAGTAGTTCAGAAGTCTTTTTAACGAGCTGAGACATCTCCTCTCGCAAGCTAGCAAGCTGCTGCTCTTTTTCCTTTTTTAAGAATTCCGCCTTTTGATATACCTGCTCTTTTGGTACTACTTGCAGTGCATTCCTTGCTTTTTTAATATCTTCCTTCTTCTGCTGAATGAGTAAGGCTTTTTGCTGACTCATCTCTAATTCTTTTTGAATGGCTTCAAGCTGAGTAAATAATTGATTGATTTCATTTCCTTTTGCAATCTGATCTTTGACTAAGGATAGTTCTTTCTCCTGTTGCTTAGCTGCTTCCTTTAATTCTTCTTCTTTCTTTTTGGTCTCTTCTATAATAAGCTGAATTAATTCAACGCTACGCTCTGGATTGGTTTCTGAAAATCTTCCATACTCCTTCCACTCCTGTTGATACGCACTGTCCTCAATCAATGCAACCCCATCCAATTCAAAGGTGATTTGCTTTTGATTGTCACACAATTTCCCATATAAACCTTTCGCACGATCACTTAATTCCTTTTGGATTCTCCAGTAAATTCTCGTATCAAATATCTTAGAAAAGATTTCTTTTCGTTCTTTGGATGGAGCAACTAATAATTTCATGAATTCGCCCTGTGCAATCATCGCAATCTGTGTAAACTGATTGACATCCAGTCCAATGATTTCAATAATCTTTTGATTGGTCTCCTTCACCTTCCCACGAAATGGCTTTCCATCTGGAAGAATTAATTCCACTGATGCTGCTTCTTGAGCAAAGGTATACTCTCCATCCTTATTTTTTCGTTTGCTACGTCGTAAGAAATTTGGATTACGGCGGATCTGATAGGTCTTTCCTTCATACAAAAAGGTGAGTTCGACAAATGTCAACGTATCCTCGTCGGCGAATTCACTCCGCATCATATCCCCATTTCTTCGTCCACCGCTCGTCTCATCATAAAGAGCATACGTAATGGCATCAAAGATCGTCGTCTTACCAGCCCCAGTATCTCCCGTAATTAAAAAGATTCCCTGATTGACTGCTTCAAAATCAACCTCGACTTGCCCTGCATAAGAGCCAAAGGCAGACATGACTATTTTTAATGGTTTCATCTTACTCCTCCTGACTGCTTACCCCAATGATATCAGCAATGATTGATTCTTCCTCTGGTGACATGGTGCTTTGTAACATCTCCTGATAGAATTCTTGAAAGGAAAGATAAGGATCTAATACCGTAGCTTCTCCACTTACCTCTTGGATTCTCGCCTGTGTACGTTTGTTATCTACCATCAGCTCCAGAATACAATCGTATCGTTCTTCTAACTGATCCTTTGGTTTATAAGGATCAATCTCATCGGTAATCGTCACACTAATAAAATCATGACGGTTTTCTTCGGTGGCACGCTCTAGTATTTCTTTTAAGAGACCTCGTTCCTTTCTCACATCTTGCAATGCAGATAACGCGATCGTCTCAATGATTGGATCACTTTCCTTATGTCCTAAGGTTACCACAGTAATTGACTTTTCGTGGCCTTCTTCACTTACCGAATATTTTAATGGAGTTCCACAATAACGAATCGTTGGTTTTAACATCGATTGTGCTTTGTGAATGTGACCAAGTGCCACATAATCAAAATCTGCAACGACTGCAGCATCCACACTATCAAGTCCGCCAACAGAGATAATGTACTGTTCCGAATCAGACTTTTCCGGTGCTTGTCCACCGTTGACATAAAATTGATGAGAAAGAAGTACATTCCTCCTACCATAATCGATATTTTCACGAGCAATTACTTCTCTGACTGCACTTTCGTAACTCGTTACGACTCCTTCCTCGAATAAATGGCGCACATACCCAGGTTTTAAGAACGGTAACAGATAAAAATCAACTTCACCATGCTCATCCGCCAAAGTGATTTTCTGTAAAAATTCATCCTCCTTCATTGGAGGCAATACCGAAATATAAATTTGATGATTCTTTAAAAAAGAACTGGCATAATTTAACCGCTCCGCTGAATCGTGATTCCCAGCAATGATAAAGACAGGAATCTGTGGAGAAAGCCCAGCCAACTGGTTCAAAAAATTATCAAACGTTACGTATGCTTCTGCGGATGGGACCGATTTATCAAAGATATCCCCTGCAATTAAGATTGCATCGGGACAAATCTTTTTTGCCTGTTCCACAATCTGTGCCAGTACATATTCTTGATTTTCCTTCAAACTATAAGAATGCAACTGCTTTCCTATGTGTAAATCTGATATATGAAATAATTTCATGGAAAACTCCTTTCTTAAAATATTACGTTACATAACAACTGTTAATAACTTCATCCATCACAGTGGTACCGATCTTTCATTTCAATTAACTTATTGAATTTCATATTATGATTAACTGATATGAGTTTTTTTTTGATCAACTGATATGAGTTTTTTTTGATCAACTGATATGAGTTTTGATCAACTGATATGAGTTTTGATCAACTGATTTGGATTTGTTATTAAATTAATATGAATTAGACTGATATGGATTTCTTTTATAACTCTTTTTTATTCAACTGATATGGATTTCTTCTAACTGATTACGATAATAATATCTCACATTCTACTATAACAAAAAGAAACTGCCGTAACATGCACTACGTATAAATCTGCATCTCACGACAGTCGTAACATTACCGTATAAAGTTCGTAAATTGTCTTGGGTACTGCTCTGGTCTTGCAATGCTATCCTTCGTTGCTTCCTTCATCTTAAGGATCCATGCCATATTTCTTGCCATATTACTAATGACACTAACACCTTCTTTGTCCTCAAGAACCTCTCCAGGAAGAGCACCATGTATCACATTCCAATAATACGATGGAGCTATGATCATCTCCGAAATTAAAAAGTACTTTTGAATCTCATCCACCGTAGTCATATCACCAGCTCTTCTTGAAACTGCAAGTGCTGCTGCCACTTTGTGACGCATTCTCCCCTTACTTTGATAAAAACAACGATCTAAAAACGATTTTAAAGTTCCGTTCATAGAAGCATAATAGACTGGACTTCCAATGATCACTCCATCTGCTTCGTATAATTTACGACAATCTTCATTAAAAAACTCGTCTGCAAATACACACTGTCCTGTTTTTTTACATGCTCCACATCCACGACAGCCAGCAATATCACGGTTACCAATATTTAAGATTTCGACTTCAATCCCGTTGGCTTGTAATTCTTGTGCTGCTATGCATAAAGCTGTGTAAGTATTGCCTTTTTCATGAGGGCTTCCATTTACTGCAATTACCTTCAATTATATTCCTCCAAACGACATTGCTTCATTCTATGATGAAAATAGGTAAGCGTGAACTTTGCAATAAGCTATCCCTACACTGTCATCTATTTCTCTTTAATATTCGTGATCTAATATCTTCTTTAATTCGCTCATAAATGTATTAACATCTTTAAATTCACGATATACGGAAGCAAATCTAACATAAGCAACTGGATCAAGACCTTTAAGTTTATCCATAACTATCTCACCAATTTTGTGGCTAGGGATTTCCTTTTCTTCTAAATTAAAGATTGCATTCTCAACCTCATCCACTAACGCATTGATTTGATCCACGGAAATTGGACGTTTATGACACGAACGAAATACACCTGCTTGAATTTTAGACCGATCATAAGGTTCTCGATTGTTATCCTTTTTAATAACAACCAAAGGAATTGTCTCAACTTTTTCGTAAGTAGTAAATCGTTTGGAACACTCATCACATTGACGTCTTCTTCGAATGGAACTACTATCATCTGCCGGTCTTGAGTCAATTACACGGGTATTCTCTTTTCCGCAAAATGGACACTTCATCTCTTTTCCTCCTAAATTTATCATACCGTAACCTTTAATTTTAATTATATTGAATTAATTCCCATAGGTCAAGCATATCTTCCCCTGTTTTGTTTTCTTTTTTACTATCTAACCCTTCTCAAGAAATCTACTGTTGTTCAATCATCTTTTCTGATTTTTTACATACGATAAAGTAAATAGAATAAATGGTGTTGCTATGAGATTATGTGAACTGCGTCAAAAAGAAGTCATCAATTGTCGGGATTGTCAACGTCTTGGATTCGTTGGGGATATTGATTTTAATATACAAAATGGCTGTATGGAATTTTTGATTGTCCCAGGTCCATGTAAAATCTGGGGCATTCTTGGACGTGACCAAGAATACGTCATTCCATGGCGCTGCATCCGCCAAATCGGTCCTGATGTTATTCTAGTTGATATCAACCCAGAAGAGTGCTTTCAAAAGGTTGTATTTTAAACATTGCGTATAGATATGATAAGCTTTTTAAGACGATAAGGTTATTTATACAATAAGGGTTTTGAAACAATAAGAATTTTTAGACGAAAAGGGTTTTAATACGATAAGGATTATGATACGATAAGGTTTTTGATACGATAAAGATTTTGATACGATAAAGATTTTGATACGATAAGGTTTCTGATACGATAAGGATTTTGATACGATAAGGTTTTTGATATGCTCATGAGTGTTACGCTCTTAGGCATATTCTTTTATATGTGAGCTCCTACGATATGAATTCGCTTTACGAATATCAATGTGTTTAACCACGATATTTACAACCGAACATTTATTCGGTATAATAAGCTTAGATCAATAAAAAGAGAAGGAAGAAGCTATGAAGAAGCCACGAGTAATCTTTCATGTTGATGTCAATAGTGCTTTCTTAAGCTGGGAATCCGTTGATCGCTTAAGCAAAGATAGAGAAGCCATTGATTTACGAACCATT
>JAEZKD010000227.1 GCA_023415655.1 Bacillota bacterium
CCATAGTAGTTTTCTTTAAGACTACCTCCATGATTCATATCTTGATTAGTTTTCATATATGCTGGTGGCGACCATGGTGACATTAAAAGTCCAAACCCTTCCCTTGCTTCACTTTCTCGAATCGCCATGTGAAGCATTGGAAGTATCTTCTCTTTGTCATGAGAAATATCGAAGGTTTCTAATGTTTCATCTCCTTCTACTACATAGGTATAGTTACCTAAAGCAAAATCACAGCTATTCATTGTGATTCTCCCCATTTGATAACGTAAACCATCCTTCCCAAAGTAAGAAGTAATAAAATCTTCTCTGACTTCTTTCTCTAATTTGAAAAAATTATCTGCACTAGCTTCTGTGAATGCCCCACCAAATCCTTCGATACTCTGTATCGTAAGCGATGGAAATACATTGAGCACATGCATACAATCTGTCACCTTTTCTAATTTTAACTCTAACTCATTCCAATAGTAATTTCTTTCATAGTCAGTGGTAATGACCCGAAGTACGTTCTCTTTCTTCACTTTAATCATAGTGACCTCCCTATTCGTTATTCCATCTCAAGATAGATTTTCTCAATCTTTCCTTCTCTTACTTCTTTTGCAACCTCGTCCACTACAAATTGTTGCTGATACTCTCGCTGCTTACCATAATAATCAATCAACTTCATCGACGTAATCTGATAAAATCCAGGAAAATAATCCCTCTTTTCTTTGAAATGATAAATCACTTTGATTGTTCCCAAAAAGGTCGCTTCCATAGTAAGATTTTCATTGATAAGAAAATCTGGGATCGTTGGCTCAAAAGCAAGTTTTAAGCTACCTTCCTGATAAGTAAATGGATTACCAAACATCATGAGATACCAGATTTGTAAAAATTCCACCGTAGAACCACTTAATCTTGCGACAAACCCTCTACCGTGCAAGGAAGGATCTGGATTTTTACTGCTAACGATAAAGGAGGAATTCTCGTAAATACTTCTCTTATATACTTCCGGATCCAAAAATGGAACTGCTGCCTTATGAAAATCTTCTTTAAATTGCTGATATAAGCCCGACTTGATTAGTTCAAGCAAGTATTTATATTCCATATGAAGCCAGATTGATTCATTCTCAAGCCACCCCGCAGTAAATGCCTTTGCTCTTCCCAACTCAAAAGACGCATCCTTTAAGGAGGCATTCACTTTATACATCTGTAATTTTGAATCATACAGATCACTCTTACGAATTTCATCATATAACTCTTTCTTTCTCTCGATGGATATTGGAAGTTTTAAGTAATGGACAGGCCCTTCTAAGAAAAATGGGATGATCTGAACATTAAAATGAAGTGCAACAATTCCATCCTCTTCTTCTTTGTATTGATCTAGCTCATAGGTAAAATAGGTTGGACAGATTCGCCCTCCAATCTTACAAGCTTTTCGAATTCCATAATCGACGCAATCCCTTAACAGTACTAATTTACATATAAGCTCATGTGAGGATACTTTCACACGTTCTCCACTAATCCCATGAAATGTTGTCTCCCAATAGGATTCCTTAGCATCATTGCGTTCGTTCCAAAACTCAATCAACTCCATAGAGGTTTCAATTTGCTTTTGATGATTTGCAACAAGTTGTGACATCTGCTCCAACAACAATGCGGTTTCTTCTACCATTGCTATTGTTTTGTCATAGGCTTGTAATTTAGAAATTGTGAATTCTAATAGGCGAGCCAATTCATAAGTTTCTGCCATCGAAGAACCAAACAATCCTGGCATTCCATTCAATGCATCATACCAGCCAGGTTTTCCTCCTTCCATTTCAATTCCCATCCCATAAGAATCAAGAGCTGCAAACTTTGTAGTACAAAGTAGTATCAATTTTTCCATCAAGCAAGAAACAACTATCTCATCCTTTTTATCTCGAACTAATTTTTCATTCTGTTTTAATCTCTTCTTATTATCCAAAAAATGATACTGACGAACTCCATTCTTCGTAATCTCATATCGCTTTTTCCTTGGTAAGATTGGAATTTGAGAGCGAAAATACGCTATCTTACTATCAAACAGCAGTTCTTCTTCTTGTTCTGGATAAATATTTAGAAAACTCTCTACCAAATCTAAATTGTAAGTCCAATGATCGGACCAATAACCTTCTCCAAACTCAGCATCGATGCGATTTTCGGCTTTCTTAATTACTAAATTAAAATAGTCTTCGCTTTGTTTTAAATCTTCAACTCCAACTTGATCAAGAATCAAAAAGAACTCACCAGGAGTAAATGGTTTTTCCAACGATAAGGCTAAGGTCTCAATCTGCTCGCTGGAACAATTGTAAAAAATCTCTTTTGTATCATTGCTAGAAAGTGTATAAGTAACCTTTTCAACTGCAAGTGGATTATAGCCGTCGAGCTGAATTAGTTGATAGAATTTCTCAATATTTTCGCTTTTTACATAGGGAGTAAACAAGACATCACAACGACGATTCTGATTCACATCTCGATAATTTCCATTTCCTTGAGAATAAAATTCTGGTAACATTCTATAATAGTTATAATCTCGTTCTAGATCACCATGCTTTCTAGAATAAAGATAAAAGATCTTATCACCTGGCAATTTGACTGGAAATCCACCACGCAATACATTATCCATATAAGTATAATCAGCATAGGCATCAAATTCCTTCGATGCAGTTTTGCACTGAATCACAGAACATAATTCATTGGCAATTTGAATTGCTTCCTTTTCTTTTGTTTCAAAATAGGTCGCATCCCTTGTTTTCGATACATAACGTTTTAAAAGTTCCTTATTACTGACTTGCCCAACCAATTCAAAAATTGTAAGGCATTCTTCCGGTTGAAGAGTTCTCTCAATCCCAAAAAAACTACAAGGGTACTGATTTGAGGTTACTTGCTTTTCCTTTCTCATCCCCTCTAACCCTTTCTCTCTGAAATTTACTGCAACTTTAAGACCAGTATCATACCCGAATACTAATTTCGGGTCCACAAATGGCTGAAGGTGATTGCCCTCTTCATCACCGGCGAAAGAAAAATTACCCCCCTCAATCATAGTGACAACCGCACTGTCTACCATACTTGCTCTAACCCGATAAAATGGTACCTTTGTATCCAAATCCTCACATTGCATCCATGCCATCGAAGTATTACCCATTTCCTTGATACTTCCCATGCTAATCCCATACGGAATAAGCGCTGGCATTCCATCCAATACTTCAAACTTTCTCTCCACCAAAGCATGGTTACGGATGACTACTTTACGTACTAAGGCACCTATCTTTTCTCCTGGCAATGTAAAATAGTTGATGGAACAACTTAGTTTCTGTTCTGGGATGGACTCATGGATGGAGAGTGTATTTTTCCCAATCTTCATGTTCTTTTCTGTATTCTCTTGTGAGAAAAGCTCTATATAATCACCATTGATTCTAACAAAGCTTCGGAAACCTAATCGGTCTACGTTCTCATAAGCTTGATGTGCTGGACTAAACTCCATAATAGCATGGTCTTTATCCTCAACCCCAAAACTAGCAATGCATTGCCCACGATTGACGTAATAACACCAAATTGGTATTCCATACCTCCCAGAAAGCCCTGGCAAAAAGCTTGAGAAAGTATCTCTTCTCTGATAATTTGTCATAGTATAACTTCCATCTCTCATATTGATCTTCTCTTCCTTTCTTCTTGTGTCCTACGATAGTTCTACGATGACCTCATGCTGCATACTTTCTTCTAAATGTTTTATTTCTTCTTGTGTGATAACAATAAAGTTAGATTCTATCTTCCATTGTTTCCCATTTAGTAGCGCCTTTTTAATTGCGTAGGTTCCATATTCCTTTTTTGACTCATTCATATAAATAACAGTCCAATTTCTTTTTGCAAATGGAAATGTAATCTTTGCTCTTTTCTCCTCATCAAACTGTTCTGCCATTAACTTAGGTTCTAAAATCAGATCTCCCATCCTTCCTCGGACCCCAAACATCTGAGTTACAACGGTAAACATAAACCAGCTAGCAGCTCCCGTAAGATAATGATACATACCACGTCCTCGCTCATTAAAATACTCTGGGATTCCAGGATAAATTCTACTAACGTCAAAGTTCATACTCTGTTGATATAGCGTATGTAATGCTTTATATCCTTCTTTCGCAAATCCTTGTTGATAGAGCGCATAACCATACATTGTTGTCATGTGAGAAAATACTGCTCCATTTTCCTTATGACCATAAGCAAAACCAAACATACGACCAAGGTTTGCTTTCATCTCGTTAAAATTAGTATTCAAACGATATCCACCAATCTTTGGCTCATAAAGATAAGTATCTGCACTCTTACAGATTCTCGCTGTTTGCTCCTTTAAAGACGTACCAGACATAATGGTAAATACTTGGCCAGTTAACATCATACGAACATCAGGCACTTCCGTTCTCTCCACCTTTTCTCCATGATTATCATAATAACTATTAAACCATCCGAGTTCTTTCTTCTCATCTTCTAACCATT
>JAEZKD010000306.1 GCA_023415655.1 Bacillota bacterium
GAAGTGGCGGTACATACCACCACCCAAGGCTCTGATGTGGTCAGCATGCTATTGATGCAAAACGGTGCTGCCGGTACAGCCATTGAGGACAGGAACGATATCCCAGATCCTGCAAAGCCCCATGGCTATTGGGAGCTGATTGACCAAAGCCTCATTGACAGCATGCCTGAGGATGTTCTTGTTAAGGCTTGGTTGCCCATCAACGAACGTCTCTATGACAGCCTTGGCGCTTTGAAGGAAAACCTTTCAGCCCTGCCCGCTTTGAATCCCGGTGTTGAACTGGGGTCGTTGGCGTTTGAAACCAACCAAGTGGACGAACAGGACTGGGCTGAATGTTGGAAAAAATTCTATAAACCTTTCCGGGCAGGGCAGACCCTGGTGGTCAAACCCACATGGGAAACGTATACCGCTCAGCCTCAAGACAAGATCATCGAGATTGATCCTGGCATGGCCTTTGGCACTGGCACCCATGAGACAACGGGGTTATGCCTGTCATTGCTGGAAACATACGTAGTACCAGGCATGCACGTGATGGATGTAGGCACTGGATCTGGAATCCTGTCTATCGGCGCTGCGTTGCTTCATGCCGATCAGGTTCTGGCTATTGATATCGACCCTGTGGCAGTGAAGGTAGCCAAAGAAAATGTTGCCCATAACAAACTGGATCACATAATCCGTGTAATGGAAGGCGATTTGGTCAAGGATGTCCCGGAAACCTTTGACCTGTGTGTTGCCAACATTCTGGCGGATGTTATCTGCTATTTGAGTGTACCCCTCAAAGCAAAAATCCGCCCCAGCGGAATTTTCATCTGCTCCGGCATTATCAAGGATAGAGAGCAGGATGTATTGGATGCGCTGGCGGCCTCCGGCTATACCACTGTGGAAAAACAATACCGGGGTGAATGGGTAGCCATCGTTTCCCGGTTGGGATAAGGAAGGAATCACCCATGCACCGCTTTTTTGTGGATGACCATGGCATTACCCACGGTACTGCCTGCCTTGAAACTACTGACGCCCATCATGCCATGAGGGTGCTTCGCCTTGCAAAAGGCGACGAAGTTGTTTTGATGGACGGGCAGTTGCTGTATCGCGCCGCCATCGCCGCACTTGACGCAGGCGGGGTAAGGTGTGATATTATAGAAGCTCTCCCCTCTCCTGAGGCTGATCTTCGAATCACCCTCTATCAGGGTCTGCCCAAGGCAGACAAAATGGAATGGATCGTGCAAAAAGGAACGGAAATTGGTCTTGTGCAGATCGTTCCCATCTCGCTGACCCGGTGTGTCAGTCAGATTTCAGATAAGGATGCATCCAAGAAGCAGGAGCGCTGGCAGCGCATCGCCCGGGAAGCCGCCAAGCAATCCGGCCGTGCAGTGATTCCAAACGTCAGTGTTCCCCTGACCTTTCAAAAGGCTTTAGAAAGACTGAAACAGCATGAGCTTGTGCTGATCCCCTGGGAGGAGTCGGAGGGATTCGGCCCCAAGATGGCCTACACCAAGTTCCCCCATGTGCGGGATGTGGCAATTGTTATCGGTCCCGAAGGCGGAATCAGCCCAGAGGAAGTTGATGCCATAATAGCCACGGCAGGCGCTGTTCCCATGACGCTTGGTAAGCGGGTACTGCGCACTGAAACG
Organism: Bacillota bacterium; assembly: GCA_023415655.1. Classification (GTDB taxonomy): domain Bacteria; phylum Bacillota; class Clostridia; order Lachnospirales; family Lachnospiraceae; genus Lachnoclostridium. The sequence continues at coordinate 1,632 of JAEZKD010000306.1, forward strand.
GCGGGGCTTACAGCCGCAGCAGCCCTTTTAGCATTATGGGGAGACATGGAATAACACGTACCAACCGAAATGATGTGATAACATTGCAAACCGTTGCATTTTTTACCCTTGGCTGCAAAGTAAACCAATACGATACACAGGCCATGCTGGAAAAGTTTTTGGAAGCGGGCTATGAAGTTGTACCCTTTGAAGAAAAAGCCGACGTATACGTCATCAATTCCTGTACCGTTACTGGCGTAGGCGATAAAAAGAGTCTGCAGACCCTGCGCCGTGTACAGCGTCTGAATCCCAATGCCGAAACGGTTCTGGCCGGCTGCCTTGCCCAACGTATGGGGGAAGAGCTTGCATATACCGGCGCACGGCTGATATTGGGTACACAGCGCCGCTCAGAGATCGTAGCACTATTGGAGGAAGCGGTCGCACAAAACAAGCAAACCATAGCAGTAGACTCTTTGTCCTCCATCCCCTATGAACCTTTATCCATTCGAGCCCAGGAAGGGCATACCAGAGCCGTGCTGAAAATACAGGAAGGCTGCGGCCGAAAATGCACTTATTGCATCATCCCCAGCGTTCGCGGGCCTATCCGCTCCCGTCCACTGGATGAAATCGCACTGGAAGCACAGCGGCTGGCAGATACCGGATTCATTGAAATTGTTCTCACCGGCATCCATCTGGCCAGCTATGGTAAAGACCTTCCAGAGAATATCAACCTACTAGATGCTATCCGGACTGTTCATAATGTACCGGGCATACTGCGTATCCGTTTAGGTTCACTGGAGCCCACCATCGCCTCACAATCCTTTACTGACGCCCTGCGGTCCCTTAAAAAGGTATGCCCCCAGTTCCACCTGTCTTTGCAGTCGGGTAGTGATGTCGTCCTTGCCAGGATGGCTCGCAGCTATACCACCGCGCAATATGAAGCCGCGGTATCAAGGCTTCGGGATGCTTTTCCCGGTGCATCCTTCACTACTGACATCCTGACGGGCTTCCCAGGCGAAACAGAGGATGAATTCCGTGAAACGGTGTCAGCCTGCCGCCGCATTGGCTTTTCCAGAATGCATGTGTTTCCCTACTCCCAACGTGCAGGCACCCCTGCTGCGCAAATGCCTGATCAATTGCCTCGTTCGGTAAAGGAACAGCGCGCACGGTTTTTGATCGCCTTGGGTGAGGAACTGGCCCTTGAATACCACAAGAGCATGCTTCATACCATACAGCCGGTTTTGCTGGAGGAGGCCTTGGCCGATGGCCGGCTCCAAGGCTACACCCCCCAATACATACAAGTCAAGGTGTCGGGCGGAAAAGCCGGTCAAGTCGTATCCGTTATGTTATCTGAAGCGGACGAGGAAGGAATGTCCGGACAAGTTGCAGAATTATTTGGTAATCAAGCATGAATACCTGGCTTGTCCTCGTTAAATGCTTTGTGAAGGAGCGATGTACATGGATAGCTGCCTGTTTTGTAAAATCATCAAAGGTGATATTCCCTCCAAGAAAGTATATGAGGATGAATATGCCTTCGCCTTTCATGATATCAATCCCCAGGCACCCAGACATGTGCTGGTAGTTTCCAAAACCCATGTGAAGGATG
>JAEZKD010000038.1 GCA_023415655.1 Bacillota bacterium
TTTTGATGTTTCATCTTTTTCAGAACTTAGCTGACTTTTTTTACTAAGTTATTAGCAATTTGTCATCTTGTTCCGTTTACTGTTATAGGGTTGTGTCCGATCTTTCGACCTTACACTGTTCTATTTATTTTTGTTTCAATCAAATTTGCATTTGTTTGAAACTCAACGAATTTCAAGGTTGTTTCACTGTTCAGTTATCAAAGTTCAAATTCAGCAATTTTGCTGCTTTTATGCTGTTCGGATTGATTCATTACCGCGTCAGCAAAAATGATTATAGCACTAACAAACCTTACTGTCAACACCTTTTTGAAATAAATTTAATGCCATGTTTTGTCAATATGATATAACTACAAGATATAGTATTGCTTGTCTATTTATCTACCATATGTCTACTTTATTTCATATCGAATCGTAAACTCTTATTACTTAATAATAATAAAACTATACGTGACAAAGTGTTTCACTTATGAAACTCAAGGCCAGTATCAGAATATGATAGTAATCTACCCCTTACGCTGTAATATATTAAGATTCCAATTCCTTAAGCTAAAATAGTTTTATAACCGAGTATTGATGAGGAACAAAGTGTCCCCCGAGTGTGCATTGTTGCCCTGTTTTATAGGGCATTTTTAATTCATAGGAAACACAGTTTCCTATGAATTAAAAATGGATTGACCTAGAAAAGATCAATCCTTTTAATACTATTATTTCTTTTGTAATAAGTGAACGGCAAATCCACCAATTTCACCTTTTAGGTATACAGCCATCATCTTACCATCTTTATACTTAGCAGTATCCATATCGAATTCAAAACCTTGAAGTTCCATATGGTAAATTGCACGCTCAATGTAGTTCGTCTGAATAGCAATGTGACCATGTGCACCTAAATAAGGCTGCTTCATAACCTCAATAGCACTTCCGGCAAAGATTGAGCTTGTTCCAACATTCTTTGCAAAACCAAATAATTTTTCAAAGGAAGTAGCTACCCCATCTGCCTCTTCTTCAGATGTTGCATTGATTCCAACATGCTTTAATTCAAAGCCTAGCATAGTATTAACTGCTTCTCTTGTTAATCTCTTAATTTCATCAAACTCACCATTATTGATTAATGCATCACTAACCATCCAGCTTCCACCACAAGCAAGAATCTTAGGGAAATCAAGATAGGAGTTGAGATTTTTCGCATTGATACCACCTGTTGGCATAAATCTCATGTTCACATAAGGAGCTGCCATTGCCTTAATTTTTGCAATACCGCCAGATTGCTCTGCAGGGAAGAATTTTACTGCTTCCAAACCAAGTTCAATCGCTTGCTCAATGTCAGTTGGACTTGATGTACCTGGAGTAATTGGAATATTCTTTTCCTGGCAATATTTAACAATCTTTGGGTTTAAACCAGGGCTTACGATAAATTTACAACCTGCATCAATTGCACGATCCACCTGTTCAGTAGTTAACACAGTTCCTGCTCCTACAAACATATCAGGACATGCTTCTACCATTCGACGGATTGCTTCTTCAGCTGCATCTGTTCTAAATGTTACTTCTGCAACTGGAAGACCTCCTTCACAAAGTGCTCTCGCCAAAGGTGCCGCATTGTTTGCATCATCAATTTTTACGACAGGAATAATACCTAAATTTTGAAAACGTTGTAATACCTCGTTCATTTTTTTGCTCCTTTACATTATTATATGATAACAGCATTTATGCAATCTAGCATTACCAGATTGCTACTGCTTAATCCGAGTTATAAGATAACAGCTATTTTTTGCTGTATGTAAGTGCTTACATCGTCAGTATACTCCAACTATTGAATAATTTCAAGTCATCTTTTCATCCGTCTCATATTCAAGCCTTTACTTTTACTAAATATTCTATCTAGCTTTTATAGGAACAAAAATACCATTTGATTGATGGAGTGAAATAATTGAATCACTCCATCAATCAAATGGTATTTTTATAGACTAATTATCTGATTTATAGGTTAGATTTTATTACAATAAAGAACCTGAAATGTTCGCAATGAATTTAACTATAAAATTATTATTATAAATAATACTCAAAAATACACTTTCATTGATCATCTCGAAGCAACTCTTGCCCCATGAGGTTGTACTACTAACCGTTAAAACAATACAAAGAAGCCAAATAACAATTAGACCTCGAATAAACCCAGCAATTAGACCAGTTAGTTTATTGATCTGATGGAGTACCGGTAGTTTGCTTATTATATCTAATACTGCGCATAATATTCTTAATCCAATATAGAGAATTAAAAATACAATAACAAAGCTTAGGGCATTGATAATAACACTTGCAACGGAGTGACTAACATATGAAGTAAAATTTGTAACATTCAATGCATCATATGCTTTCGAGTTATCATTATCAATTAAAGTGTCCTTGATTGACTTAGGAATTGGTAATTTCTCGATTTGCTCTAATTTGCTGCCTGCAGTATTCTCTAATTTATCAAGATTTAATGCTTTTTCTACTTTAGTGGAGAAAAAGGTCATTACACTCTCTTTTTCTTGAAGTGTTTTACTTATGTGTGGACTAATTACTAATGTCAATATTAGAGCAACTAACATAGAGCATATAGAAAATATAGTCTTAATCAAACCAGCCTTATATCCCCAAAAGGTATATAATAATAGTATAATGATTACAATAAAAGCTAGAATATTCATCTTATTCCTCCTTGGTCTCTACCATTTCTAAGATATCAATTCCTATATCAGTGATACCCAAAAACTCTTGCGACTTGCGTCCTAGTAATAACTTGTTGATAGCAATACGAAACTCATCATCAAATATCTTATTCCCCTTTAGATCAGTTACCGTACAGGAATCTTCATCATAAAAGACAAGAAACTCATCCCCAGCTATAATTTTCTGATATGATACATCTAAGCTACTATCCAACACCTTTTTTCCTTTGGTATTATAGGCAATCATCTGATTCTTTGCAGTCCCAGTTTCTGCTTCTAGTACGACTCCTACATAACTTGATGTGTAAAAGATATCCTTTATCTCATGGGAGAAGTTTTCATTCATGAACTCTGATGGTATTTCTTCCATGGAGTATAAAATAAGCCCTTTTTCCGTGAACACTGCTACAATATCATTTGTTATAAACTCAATTTTAGGTACAAACTCAGAAAAGGACCATGAACCAACAAGTTGATCAATGTGATTCTGACCCACTGCTCCAAAATTATGAAAAGTTACTTGGCTAACCACAGTATCATTCTCAACTTTAATATATGAAGTCACTAACTTTGTCCCATCATCAGACAGTGCAATACTAATCGGAAAACCATCCTGTGCTGTTAATGTTGTAACATCAGCTAGGGGTTGAGAAGCATCCATGCTGTAGATACTGATTAAGTCTTGTGTTCCACTATCCATAAGGATCGCTGCAACACCCTGGGTCGCTACCTGAACCTCAACAATTGGATAAATGGTTTCTATGGAATTCGTCACACCAGCTCCATCTATAATATATACGGATTTCTGACCACGGTCTCCAATCACCACATAATTACCATTCACATCAGCAGTTGGATCTTTCATGTTATAAGATACATTCCATATCTGTTTTCCATCTGCTGAGATAGTTTCTGCGCCATCCCTTCCAATCTTTATAATACCATTCTTGTATGACATGACTTTACTAGAATCCAATCCAACTAGATCAACTGAACCTTTTAATTCGAATGATTCGTAATTCTTTGTATTACGTACAACAAATATTACAATACCAAGCAGCAAGAGAACTGCTAATACAACCGCAATTGTTATGTATTTCAACTTTCGCTTCTTTGCTTTATTAATCTCGACAGCTCTAAGATTTCCTCTTTTTATTCGTTCCATATTATCCTCAAATTGTTTATCTCATTTATTCTTTCTAATTATACATTATTTCTAAATAAATGGCACTAAATTTTTCAACTTAGTTTTTTGGTATTGTTAATACTTGTCCAACATATATAATATTCTCGTCAACAATGTTGTTCATCTCTTTCACAGTAGATATATAGGCGTAACTTCCACATTGCTTAATACAAATGGAAGCTAGTGTATCTCCAGTCTTTACGATGTACTCCACAACATTATCTGGATCTACATTAATCACTGGCTGTGCAGTTGGCTCTGGATTTGTTGTTGGAACTTCTGCTTCCTTCGTTGGCTCTATGGTTACTGTAGGTGTTGCTTGTACCTCAACTGTAGGTGTTGGTGTTAATGAGATTTGTGCTAGGTCTGGAGCCTTTGTAACTTCTTTGTTTTGATTTTCAGAAATGACTTTGTCAGTAATCGTATCTTCCTCTTGCGCTGACTTATCAAAGATATTATTCTTCATTACCTGAAGATCACCTTCTATTTCCTTCATTCTTTGACTATTATTAAATATGGTCACCCCAACTATTAATGCCACCACAAGCATCAATGCTCCAGCACCATATCCTAACCACATAATCAACCTTTGATCTTTTTGAGAATTAGTGGATGGTCTTTTTTCATTTAAAATAGTTCTCATCTCACGAATAGCATGATTATCCACTGTTTCTTCTTCTCTTCGAACACGTTTGTGGTCAACCATGTAATTTTGCATCTCTTCATTCTTTTCATAATAGATGTAGTATCCTGGTTGAAGCACCATGGAATAACCATCAAATAAATAAAAGTTATTCTCTTTTTCAAGCAAATCATAGGTTAACAGCACTTTATCCCTACCAGCAAAGTTGTTAATTTGAATCTTCTCTAGAATCGGAAGATCCTCTGAGCCTAACCCCGTCCCTCCGTAGTACCATCCAACAATCTCTGCATCTGGAAAATACTCCTTAATCTTTTCATAGATAATCGTCCATGTTTCCTCGGTAAATACGCTCTCTTGACTCCATTCCTCCATCTCAACTTTGATTGCCCCATATAAGAAAACGTTTCGTTCAGTGTCTGTATTCCGATATTCTCCAACCAATACTGCAATGCTTCGATTGATATAATCTCCCTCTGCTAATTGTTTTGTATATGTCTTAACGTAGTCTTCTACATAAATTCGAAGTCCGTCTCCAATCTTCCCAATCTGTCTTACATTCTTAGGAACTTTTACTTTGGTATTCACTTTATCAAAATTACTTATTCGGCTGTCCCCTTTTTCTGACTTATCTGCCATAATGCTTGTCCCTCCATACTAAATAGCTTATCAGAATAACTAATAGTTTGATGGTAACACAAGCCCTCTGCTATTTTTGTCACATTATACTGGCTTCATTACTTAACTTATCGTTTCAATTTTCTTATATTCCCTATACACATATTTCATTATCTATTTTTCTTGTTTTTTTTAAAACCTCAATGCTATCTACGTCGAAATTCCCCATTTTTAATCATACGATTCTATGTCTATCTTTATATAGGTCGGAAATAATCTTATAGAGACAACCTTTTTAAAGGAATATATGAGCTGGAAGGTGAATTGCCGTGAAACAATATATGGAGAAAGATAGAAAAATTTTTTACTTTGATTCGAACGAATATCATGCAACTTATGATTTTGGAAATAAATTACTCAATATACTAGAAACGAAGGAATACCAAGATAAAAATCTGGTATTTTTATGTATCGGCTCTGACCGTGCTACTGGAGATTGTCTTGGCCCCTTGCTTGGATATAAACTTTCAACCTACTCTCATAAACGATATGCAGTCTACGGTACCTTAGCAGAACCCGTTCATGCAAAGAATTTAAAAGAAACAATTGATAAAATTTATACGGATCATTCCAATCCATTAATAATTGCTATTGATGCTTCCTTAGGAAAAGCCGCACATGTTGGCTATTTTACACTTGGTGAAGGCCCATTAAAACCAGGTGCTGGTGTAGATAAGGATCTCCCTTATGTGGGTGATTTATTTATCACTGGAATTGTTAATCTTTCGGGTTTATTTGATCAGATGCTTTTGCAGACAACTCGACTAGGTACTGTAATGAACTTAGTAGATCATATTTATCAAGGAATTAATCACTGTCTACTTCATCTTACTAAGAATACAATCTAGCTTTAAAATTATGAATAATTCCTAGCATAAAAAGCTCTCATAGCTGTTTGATCTTGCATACAGCTATGAGAGCCTAAATTAATTATTACTATTCGTATCTTCCATTCCACTATCTTTGTATACCGTTAATGCTTGTCCAACCGTAACTGCCTTTCCTGATTCAAGGATAGCTATTAATTGATCAATCTTAACAACAGACATCATATCTTTCCCAAGTAGGCACTCATAATTATTGGCGATATCAATAGTAAAGAGTCGAATTTTTTCTTCTACATTCTTTAAATCGGAATATACTTGTTCCTTTTCTTTTTTTAGACGGCTTAATTCTGCTTTATTTTGTTCTTTTATTTCATTTTCGATAAGCACTTTTGTATTAGTTTCAAATTCAACCATTGCTTCTTTTTTCTCTTCCGCAATTTGTTTTAGCTCTTCATCAAGAGTATGTAACTCCTGATTGATATCCCCTAAGCTATACGTGCTTTCGTCTTTATCCTTGCGAATATCCTTTGCCATTGCATTAATACGCTTTTGCACTTTGGAAAGCTTCGTACGTATCGCTCGAATATCAACCGTTGCAGTACCGTGTGCTTCCTTTGTCTTTGAATTAATCAATAAATATAGTCCACCAAATATTAGAACCGTTATAATGTAATCAATTGCAAGATATATTCCCTTCTGAGGAAGTAGTAATTGATATATCCCAATAGGAATAACACATAGTGTAATAAATAATGTAATGAGTATAATGCCTATATCCTTAAGAGAACGAGGTAAGAAGAGTGCATGATAAAGGGAATTGTTAAAGATACGTGGGATGCCATTTTTCTCATAAACCGACTTCATTTCTTCTTTTAAGCGAATTTTTTCTGATGTTAAATCTGATGTTTCTAATTTAATACGTTCAGAAACCTGAAGCGACTTTTCTTTATCTTTTTTTGCTTTTGCTTTCTTAATTCGATTTCTTAACTTATCCGCTTGCTCTTCATAAGAATTCTCAACTTCAGCTCTTCTTTTTTTTGTTGTAGCTGCGATTTCTTCTGCAATCACTTTTTCCTTCACAGAAATTTGCTTTTCTAATTGGTCCTCTTTTCCTACTAAAGCTTCCCCTTGTTGCTTATAACCTTCTAATTCTTGCAAACTTTCCTTCATAGTGAGAAGTTCTTGTATTCCCCCAGACAAAATATTTACTTTCTCCATGCTATCCTCCTTATACCCTTTATAGTTGTACACGCCCATCTAAGGCACGAAGCAAGGTTACTTCATCAATGTATTCTAAGTCTCCACCGACAGGTACCCCACTTGCAATTCGTGAAACCTTGATCCCTGCTGGTTTTATTAGCTTACTAATATACATGGCAGTTGCCTCCCCTTCAAGACTGGAATTGGTTGCTATAATCACCTCATCTACCTCTCCCTGAAGACGATGCATTAGCTCCTTAAGTCTAATATCTGCAGGGCCAATCCCTAGCATTGGAGAAATCGCACCATGTAGCACATGATAAACCCCTTCATACTTTCCTGTTTTCTCATATGCTGCTAAGTCTCTTGTATTTTCTACAACCATAATTAAGTTTTTTAGACGTTTTTCGCTAGAACAAATTGGACAAACTTCTTTATCTGTTAATGTTTGACAAATATTACAATAACGTACATTATTCTTTGCTTCTGTAATTGTATTGGCTAACCGCTCCACTTGCTCCTTGGGCATATTGATAATATGAAATGCCAAGCGTTGTGCAGACTTCGCACCTATCCCTGGAAGTCTTCCTAATTCTTCTATTAATTTACTTATTTGAGTACTATAATAATCCACACTTCCACCTAAATTCCCGTATTTATTCCTCAATCTCACATGATTTTATCATACTTTATTATACCAAAATTTTCAACAATTATCTAACTCTCTAATGATATTACATGATATAAAAAAGGAGGCTGATCCATAACTTCTTGTTCTCATCTACATAAAAACGAGCCTATGATGTGTTATCGTAGGCTCAATAATATGAATCAAGTTTTCCTATAGTTTATGAACTTAGAAAAGTCCGCCTAATCCACCAAGTCCTCCAAGACCACCTGCAATGGAGTTCATTACATCAGCTGACTCTTCTTCCATCTTACGTAAAGCTTCATTGGTTGCTGCCACAATTAAGTCTTCTAGCATTTCAACATCATCTGGATCAACTACTTCTTTGGATAACTTCACTGAAACTACTTCTTTTTTTCCAGATACAGTAACTTTTACAGCTCCACCACCAGCAGTTGCTTCCCACTGCTTTTCTTCCATCTCTTTTGTCTTTTCTTCCATTTGTTTTTGCATGCGCTGAGCCTGCTTCATCAAATTATTCATGTTTCCAGGCATGCCGCCTTGAAATCCTCCACGTTTTGCCATAATAAGCTCCTTTCCTTAATCCACATATTCTACTGGAATGTTTTTTATTAATTTAGTTAAATCAGGATATTGATTCATCTCTTTCCTGCTTCCAACTGTTTTGGTTTGTATTGTAACTTCCTTATGGATTGTCTCTTGAATCGCTTTTCTAATCTTATCAAGATGAGGTTCTCGTTTAATAAAACCTTCATCTACCTCATTATCAAATAACAAGGTAATCAGATTACCTTCCCCTGGTACTACCTTTGCACTGATTAATGTAATCTTTTCGGGAGAACCAACTCGATTGATAATTTCCCTCCAGTTTTGAGCAACTAGCTTTAAATCTTCGCTCAGTGCCTTTGGTATCTCAACTTCTATCTCAGGCTCCTTGCTCGAATCTACTTCATTTTCTATTGGGGTTGATGCAAATACACCATGCTCAATTTTATCTTCTAAGTTGCGAATCCGTTGCAATATGGATTCTAAGTCATTCTCCATCATAGGTTTACAGAGCTTAACAAGTGCAACCTCAATAATTACTCGTTTTTGAGTTGCAAATTTCACTTGATTGGATAGCTCTGAGAAGATTCGAATAAATCGGATCAATAAATCCACATCACAGCTTTGGGCTTCTTGGCGTAGTAGTTCTAACTGTTCCTTGGAAACCTCTAGGATTTCATCAATGTCCTCGGATGTTTTTGCCAAAAGTAAATTTCTCAAATACCATGTAAAGTCAATAATAAATTGAGATAATTCTCGTCCACCTATAATCATTTCTTCAAGTAACATGATACATTCTGAAACTGAACCTTTACGAATATACCGTAAGAGACGTGCAAATACCTCAACATCAACCGTACCTAGTACATCAAGTACGTTATCATAGGTAAGTGTTTTACCTAGATAAAATGCAATGCACTGATCTAATAAACTTAGAGCATCACGCATCGAACCATCTGCTGCTTTGGCTATATAGCGAAGAGCCTTCTCTTCAACCGGAATACTTTCCCTCTCCATAAGATCATACAATCGCAAAACAATTTCATCTATTGTAATTCTATGAAAATCGTATCTTTGACAACGTGATAAAATAGTAATCGGAATTTTATGCACCTCTGTTGTCGCAAGAATAAAAATCACATAAGCTGGTGGTTCCTCTAACGTCTTCAATAAGGCATTAAATGCACCAGTGGATAACATATGAACCTCATCGATGATATATACTTTATATTTCCCTTGGGTTGGAGAATAGCGAACTTCCTCTACTATCTCACGAATATTGTCAACACCATTATTAGATGCAGCATCTATTTCAATCACATTCATAGATGTTTGAGCTTGAATTGCTTTACACATCGAACATTCATTGCAAGGATTACCTTCCACAGGATGCTCGCAATTCACTGCTTTTGCAAGTATTTTGGCTACCGTTGTCTTACCTGTACCTCTTGTGCCACAGAACAGATAAGCATGTCCAATTCGCTCTGCCTTGATCTGATTCCGTAGTGTTGTTACAATATGATCTTGTCCTTTCACATCGTTGAAGGAATCTGGTCGAAATTTTCTATAAAGTGCTGTATAAGACATTTTTACCTGTTCCTTTCCATTAGGCTAAAGACTCGTGCTAACTATTATAGCATATCAAAGATTAATAAATCAAATACTACTGAAATACCTTTTGAAAGTGCTGATAGTCCTTTGAGTTTATCCAATCGCCACCCCATGTAAAGCCTCTCTTTGTAAATGCTTTATAGAGGACATCATCCTTTTGAATGTAGTACTCACATTCAAGTGTTCGATCTGCATATTGCGTACCATTTTCAGGTACTATACTTTCCTTGCCATCAATCGTACGTACATATGGATTATATAAGGGATTAATATCAATCGCGAGTCCATACGCATGTTTCGATAGTTTAGTAGTTCCTTCAACCAACCGATAATTAAAGCTTGACGTATTATTCGCTTCCATACTTTTATTATCATCTGCATCATACTCATCTACTAGAACCATCTGTTCAATTGGATATTTTGCATCAAATAATTCTTTAAATATATCAAGAATATCTTCCACAATTAACTGATTCACAACAAGCTCACCAATATGAATCTCACCATCAAATCCGTAATGCAAAACTCTAACATATCGAAGTGTCGATAAATCCGTGGTACTTCCTTCACTATATGATTTATTCTCCATTCGATTATATACAATAGGCGTTATTTCTTGTGCGAAAAAACATCCTGCTAGTGTAGCTGCATTTACGGTATATACCTTAACAATCGACTTTGCTGGCATTGAATTAATCAAATCAACGGTTTCATTATCTACTATCTCCAAAGGATTTGGTTCATAAACACTCCCAAGACTTTCTAATACTTTTTGAGAATCAATCTGGTCAATTCTTAAACTCTCAGACATTCCTGGTATCGCTTCTTGTGATAAAATCTCGTTTTCCTCTGGTTGGACTGTAATAGCAGTAGGTGATGTGACCTTAGGAATAATTCCACGAATCACATATGACTTATCAGTTTTACTTTCTTTTTCGCTACTACAAGCACTAAAGAAAATAAACATACAACTAAATGCTGTAAATCCTACTTTCACTAATAATTTACTCATCTATTCATCCTCTCATACATACTGCTTCTTGAGTCTAATCCTCTTCAATCACATGTATTTCAAGATAATCAAATTCGATTGATTCTATAAAATTATCTTGCGTAAATCTTGTTTTATCATGTCTTTTAAAATCTAGTATTGTTGCATCCAACCATATTGGTTTTGACAAATCAAAAGCACGACAAATTTCATCCATTGCCTCGAATACTTTTTTTGTTCGAGTCATATCATTTTTATCATTACAGATAACCATATCTTTCAACAAATGATTATCTTTTATCAGTTTTGCCCAAATACGAAATATAGTTATTCCCTCTTTTCATTCCTATTTATGATAATACGGTGAATTGGAATAATTGATCAAACATTCGAAGTGTCTTAAAATCACCTTTTGCAGATAATTCACCAGACATAAATGCCCCTTGGAAGGTTGTCCTTCCATTGACTAACTTATTGATTACCTCTCGTGATGTTTTAGCAATTACATCCGCATTTTCCTTCGTTCCATAACTCGTTTTTAGATGACTTCCATCCACTTCAATTACAAGAGTCCGATCTACATCTGCCATCGTAATCGAAAATGAAGCATTAAAATCACTTCCTTGTGGTTTGAAATTCTCTCTAAAGTTCTTTAAAAACTCTGTTTTTGTATCATTCCCATCATTTTGTAACATATCCTTAAAAAGCTGTGCCAACTCTTCGATGTCTTCCTTTTGCTTTTTTACATAGGTGTCATTAGATACATACATCGATAACTGTTCCCCTTCTTGAGGTGTTAATTCTATTGGTGCGCTAGAAAGCATCTTTTGCATAATACTAAGATTACTGCTAGGAAAAAGCTGTGCCTTTTGATTAATCATGCGGTATAAGGTTTCTGCCTTCTTTTCAATTAACTTCGCATAATCCGGATTAGTCTCAAAGTCCACATGATTCTCAACGTAAGCTCCAATTCCATCTAGAGCAATTCCGCCCAATAGCTGCCACGCGGTAGATAATGTAGTCAAGGCTTCCTTTTCGCCATAAGTATTAGCCATTACGACAGGAAACATATAAATCTTCTTTAATTTCTGTTTATCACCATATAACCAGCATGCATCTAAAAACTGCTGCATATATCCGCCAATTCCCATCCATTCAACATTAACCGCAAGAATAATACCATCTGCATCCTTTAATGTATTTGGCATCATAGTAATATTGTTTTTCTGCTCAAATAAGTTATATCTTGTGACATTTACTCGTAATTCTGTTAATACCTCAGTTAATTTATTCATTACATAAATGGTTGAATCCTCAATTAATCCCCTACCACCATAGTAAATATTAATATTCATGATATCATACCTTTCTTCTTCGGCCTTCGATACATTAAGATGGAAAGAATAAATCCAGCAATCAATCCACCAAAATGAGCGGCATTATCAACCCCTTGATTACTTAATCCACCATAAAGGCTCATGATAACAAATAAAATCATTTGTTTCTTACTTAAATCAGCTAATTTCCCTTTATTCACAAGCACAATCAGTAATACTGCACCGATTACGCCAAAGATAGCACCAGATGCACCTATACTCCGTACGATAGTCATCTGTTCCATATTATACCCTATAGACACTAAGCCTGCAATAGTCCCAGAGAGTACATAAAGAAGGATATATCGTAGCTTTCCAACCATTCTTTCTAATATTCCACCAATCACAGCTAAAATCAACATATTATTCAATAGATGTTCCATTCCACCATGTAAAAACATACTAGTAAATAATCGATAATACTGATGCTGCTCCTTCACAGAATACCAAAAGAGTGAACCTGCATTCACTGCTTCATAATAATACCCTGAGAAATCAAGAAAAAGATATATGACAATATTCAGAGCAATGATAATAGAATTAACTAGTCCAATCTGTTGAAAGATATTAGATATTCGATCAAAGATAGAATTGTTTGCTTTTTTACTTGCAGGATTTAACTCATGATTATCATATTGGGAATCTAACGAAAGTAAATTTTCTTTTTGTTTCTCTAAAATTTCTTCCATTCCTTTGTAGATATTTAATTCATCTATTGCAAGGCCTTCAAAGATAAGCAATCGATGTTGATGTAAATCGATTACTGCAGTATGGTCATTGTCCCGATAATAATCTCGAACGCTCTCTACGTTATTTGTACATAAGAACGTTAGTATGCATAGTTTATTCTCAGTTTGTAACTTACTACGTAATTGTATTTCAATATTTGCGCACTGTTCTTTGCTCCACTCGTTTCCACTTACCATATCAAATAAAACAATGGCAAAATCAGCATCTGCTTGTTTTGTAAGGAAGATATGAAGCCCTGATACATTCACTTGAACTTTCATAAATCCTTTGCTTTGAAAATACTCTATAAACTGCTCCATGCTCTAGCTCCTAGCTTCTATCCTCTTCCTCATTTGCCCAGTAGATGGCACAACGAACTGCTTTTCTCCATCCTTTTAATAACAATTCTCGATGCTCCTCTTCTATTCGAGGCGAAAACGTCCTAGAAAGAGTCCAGTTTTCTTTAATCTCCTCTATACTCTCCCAGTATCCAGTGGCTAATCCTGCAAGGTAGGCTGCACCAAGTGCTGTTGTCTCAATACACTCTGGTCGATATACCATAGTATCTAATACATCCGACTGAAATTGCATTAAAAAGTTATTCGAGCAAGCACCACCATCGACTTTTAGGCTCTTTAAGGTCAATTTAGAATCTTGCTCCATCGCTTTTAAGACATCAACTGTCTGATAAGCAAGAGACTCGAGTGTGGCTCTTATCATATGCTCTTTACTAAAACCTCGTGTAATACCAACAATCATACCTTTTGCATATGGATTCCAGTATGGTGCACCTAGTCCTGTGAAAGCTGGAACCACATAAACACCTGCCGTATCCGTAACGGAGTTGGCATATTCCTCAGTAGATGCTGCACTCTTAATCATACGTTGCTCATCTCTTAACCACTGAATAGCAGCTCCTGCAACAAAGACTGATCCCTCTAGAGCATACTTTACTTGGCTACTATCACTTGCTGCAATGGTTGTAAGTAATCCATGTTCCGATTGTATCGCCTTATTCCCTGTATTCATTAAAAGAAAACAACCAGTACCGTACGTATTCTTCACTTCACCAGCCTCGAAACAGCATTGTCCAAATAAAGCGGCTTGCTGATCTCCTGCAACTCCAGCGATTGCAATAGAATCTCCTAATAGTCCATTATCTGTATAACCAAAAACACTGCTTGATGGATGTACTTCAGGTAGCATCTCTTTTGGTATCTCTAGCTTTTCTAGAATTTCTTCATCCCAACATAGATTATGAATATCAAAAAGCATCGTTCGTGACGCATTGGTATAATCGGTAGCATGTACCTTGCCCTTCGTAAGATTCCAAATGAGCCATGTATCCACTGTTCCAAATAAAATATCTCCTCGTTTTGCAGCCTCTTTCGCACCCTTCACATGATCAAGAATCCATTTAATTTTCGTACCAGAAAAATAAGCATCTGGTATCAATCCGGTCTTTTGTCTAATGATTTGATCAAATCCCTGCTGCTTCAATTCTTCTATCATATGTGCAGTTCTGTGACACTGCCATACAATTGCATTATATATTGGTTCCCCAGTATGTCGATTCCAACATATTGTAGTCTCTCGTTGATTCGTGATACCAATAGCTTCAATTTGCTCCTTCTTCACTCCTAAAGAAGCCATCGCTTCTGCAACAACGCTAATCTGTGAGGACCATATTTCAATTGGATTATGTTCTACCCAACCAACCTTTGGGTAATACTGTCGAAATTCTTTTTGGGCAACTGCACAGATCTTTCCTTTTTTATTAAATAAAATACATCTTGAACTTGTTGTCCCTTGATCCAAAGCCATTATATACTTTTCCATGAAAACCTCCATGTTTACTATCCTTGTACTTATTATACATAAATGTCACAAAAATACAATCGTTACTACTTCTTCCGATATCTCCTGATCCAAGAATCACAAATTTCTTTCCTGGTAGTTTACCTTCAATATTCACATAATATTGTGCTGTTCCCACAGAGTAAATTCCTGCATCCCTTCTTGCTTGATATTGCGACTACCTTCTCTTTACGAATATCCACAACCATTGTTTCTATTAGGATGATTATCCCCAATTCCTTTGCTTTGTCCACGAACCTTTTTGCATATTCTGTTCCGGATAATTCTTCGTTAAAAGTATGTAATCCAAACCCTGTATGAATGCACTGATTTAAGATTCCTCCAACTCTCTCATCTCGCTCAAATTCACAGAATAAAACTTCACGCTTAGAACGTCTTGCAAACTGTCTTTTCTTGTTTTTTACTGTACGTTTGATAACAGTCATTATCAAAGCATTAAACTGTATTCTAACGATATACTCAAAAGAAGATGTGATCATAATCTCACCCCCTTTCCGCAAACGCTGAAATATATAAACGGAAATACCGTCTATACCTTTGGAAAATACGGAAAAGAGAGCAAGAAAAAAGCCCACACAAAACATATAGTCTGTATGAGCTAAGATATAATAATATTCAGTTGTAGTAGTGCATGGATTGCTGTTAAGTTATTCTTGAGTTTTTGTAATATATAAGCTAATCTTCTGATTTCCTTTTTGTTGATAGTTGGTTCTATAAAACCTTTATTAAATTCATCAATTTTCTTTAATGATTGAAACATTATAGCCCCATAGCCAGTTGCATTTGTTTTTTTGTATATTTAAGTATTCAGTATTTCAAAACATATTTTATTGTGACAAATGCAAAATTGAATAAATTTTTCCAATAGTATTTTTAATAGGTCTATCTTTATAGAAATAGTATTCTACAACTTTCCATTTGTCAGGATTGTATATTAACACTTTACTTGTACAGTCATCTTTCTTCAATGAAAAATTTATAGCTTTCATTTGTTTCATTGGTGTAATTTCATGTTCAATTTCAAGAGCAAACTTTGACAGATTAAAGTCTTTTCCCAAACAACATGTTATTGGAATACCTATATTTATTTTTTGCCAACCGAATGAACTTAAAATATTATCATAGTAACCATCAAAAATGAATTTGTTCATGCCATCATTTTTCTGCCATACATATAGTGGAGAATACTCATTACAACTCTTTGAAGAATCTCTTTTTTCAGATATGAGATATGCTTTAAATATTAAATCTTGAAAGCCATCCGTTCTATGTCCATTATCAGCAACTCGCTGTCTAATCACGTTCATGTCGTAGTTATCTGGTAGTGAAATCTTATATTGCATAGCAATCATAATTTTTTCCTCCTATCTATCCTGCTTCAAATTTCAATTTAATTATACATTTTAGTTCGTTATGTGTATAATAGTTGTAAATGATGATAGATATCATTTTAAGTTATACTGGAGGTGCTATTATGGAAAGTCTGGAACTTAGAATATTTAGGGATGTTGCTTATACAAAATCAATATCGAAAACTGCGGATAATATGGGGTATGTTCAATCTAATATAACTGCACATATCAAAAAACTGGAAGGTGAATTAAATACGACACTATTCATTCGCCATAGCAAAGGCGTAACCCTCACAAAAGATGGAGAAAAATTACTGTATCAAGCAAACAAGATAATCTCTTTACTCGATAAGACCTTACAGTCTTTTCAGAACAATCCTAAAACTTTAAAAATTGGCACAACGCAGACAATAGCTGGTTATTTATTGCCCAAGTGTATCATTGAATATCAAAAACAGTTTCCAAATGTGTCATTGTCAGTTTCCACACTAAATCAAGACGAATTAGTCCAGAGTCTATCTAATGGGCTATTAGATTGTATAATCACTAACAGTACCCACAATATTACACAAAGTAAGCAGGTTTTGCAATTTCAAGAAAATTTAATGCTGGCAACTCCATGCTCCTGCAATTCCATAAATGATATCTTTGCATATCCAATTATCATAAATAATATCAAGTCTTGCCCCTACAGAGAAGCCCTTTTGGATTGGTGGAACTTACATCAATCGAAATCACCAATGATAATTGAATTAGATACTGTAGAAGCAATTCTTAATACCGTTGCTATGGGCGGTGGAATATCATTATTACCAAAATATATTTTAGCAGATAAACAAAATATCAATAGCTTCTATATTGAAGATCTGCAATATACATCAATTCAAATGTGGATTTCTATGAATAAGCTTCCATCAGAATATTTTGCTTTAAAGGATATTCTAAAAAAACAACTTAAAATGGATAACAACTAAGGCAGATAATCACGACACGGTGTACCTGCCTTTTACTATGTTATCCTGCAATCTTCCAGTTATTATCTTTATGTAGCACTAGCTGAAACTACGATACCTACGTTGCCTTTGTCTGATTTACCATAAATCAAATTTTATCCCTTTCTTCCTCTTGATTACCCAACACAGAAAAGAAAAAGCACTATCAATCGCTTGCCACGGGAAAAACCCACACTTCGAGATCTGGAACAGCAGATAAGACGGTATATTGAGAACGATTAGTCAAAAAGACATATATAATTTATAAAAATTAACCATTTGGGCAAGTAAAGATAAAACTAATATTAGCAAAAGAAATCTTATCTCCTGGAATTAGTATGTTCGCTTCCTCTGGATGTAATCTCTTTCCATTCAGAAAAGTTCCATTGCTAGAACTTAAATCACTCAAAAAATAGGTGCCCTCCATTTCCTCTATTTTGGCATGATAACGACTAATGACTGGGCTAGTCAATGAGTAATTCAAGCGATTCTTTGCGGTTCCAATAAAGAAAGGACATTCTTGAATTGGAATCGATTCTACCAACTCTGGTGCTTCTGATATCAGTTGTGGAAAGGCTCCTTGAGTTCCTTTATGCAATAAAACAGTACATCTTTCTCCTCGATTCTTCTCCATCTTTTCTATGTATGAATTGTCGCTTTTTTCAATGTCACTTTTTTCTAAAGACTGCAGCAGAGAATTTTTTAATAAAGTTGTATTCTCATTTGGAATCTTACGATACGGTTCAACTAAAGAACTCTTATTTTGATAGGAATCTCCCTTATATACTGGGATATCAACCGATGCTGCTATTTCCTGATGTGCCATAGGTTCATATAAACCTATGGTTACTTCCTTTACTACACGATTCTGAGGTTGAAATAAGTAATATAATCCATAGCCTGCTGGTATACAGATAACTAGTATCATACCAATTATTTTTATGGGTTCTACCTGTTTGGTCACAGAATCCTTTAAGATTCCAGTACTTGCAATCAGTCCACAGACAATCATAACAGCTACTAAAAGGATTCCAGCAAAAATATAATATTTGATTGGATAAGAGAGAACTTCCTGTTCTTCTTGTCTTATATGATTCGTAAGTGGCCGAGATATATTGGATGACTTCCTTTCAACGAGAGGTTTCTTTGAATTCTTGACCTCAGTATTCGGTGGCTCATAAGTAGCTTTCATCGCTGGTGAAATCATAGCTAAACTATCTTCTCGATTCTTTACCTCACTCTCTCGCATTTTCATTTCATCCATACGTTTGTATAAATCCCTGTCTCTTGAATTACAGTCATACATACTACTTAAGCCTTCTTCACTTACCTTTGACCCCACTTTTCTTTTATCCGGTTCTTTTATATTACATTCTTGTATTGTATTACGCTCTTGTATTGCATTATGTTCTTGTATTGCATTATGTTCTTGTATTGTATTTCTTTGTTTTGTTGTATTGCCTTCTTTTATTGATTCGTCTCTTGTTTTCATAGATTCTTGCATCCAACGAATGGAATCTTTCTCTTGTCGCCTTAATTGATTGTTATAATTATTCCTTCCTTCCAATTTTGGACCTGATCTATCTTGATTCTCATTACTCCTCCATGTGATGGCTTCTTGCTGCTTTGACACCAACTTGATATTTTCCAAAGAGTTTATATTTCTACCTTCATTCTCTTCTACATTAGAGTTTAGTAATTCAATCATATCCGTCATTGTTGCATTTTGCTCTTTACTTTTCATATAAAGTGTATAAATTAAATAAACAGCTTCCTTATCTTCATAATCTACACAGGTCATGAGACGCTCAAAGAACTCTGCTAATTGTGTTTTAATTGGAATTTGATATCCTGTATAATAACACAAGGATAACTGATAACTCGGTAGCTGAACAAACATATAATCAATAGAAAGGAGTAAATCATCCTCCTTTAATAAATACTCGCTTGCTTGATAAAGAATTTCAAACAAATTCTCAACCATATGCTGTAGCTGGAATACCTTCAATGGGAATTTATTACAAACCTCAATTAACGGTTGATATCCATGTACATTATAAGAAATCAGTCTTTCCCCATTCATAGATTGAACATGAAAAGGTACAAAGCCTTTCAACTTATTATAGTAAAGCATCTTTTCTTGATATCCAACCTCTGTTCGCAATTCATCATGAAGGATGAAGTAATTATGTTGCATATCTCTTTTATACTCAACCTTAATCATAGAACCTCCTTTCACTACCTTTTAGTATGTTAGAATACCATTCTTAATTTAATGAACTAACTCTACCAACTGCTTAACATATCCAAGGATAGAATCGATCCCTTTTATATTGGTACCAAGCTTAATCATTGATTGTAGAATCCTTGCTCTTTCTTCTCTTGGAAATATCTTTGAGGATTGACCAAGTTTAATCTCAAATGGATAGTCAGCAAACCCATTCATCCAGTATAGTCCAACGAATTTGACCGTTGCAGTTCCATGAATCATTAACTCTGTATACGTAGATTCCACACTAATCTCATCCAAGGTTGTAACATACATTCCTTGGCCTAATTCATCCATACAAAATTGTTTGATTAACTCTTCCTTAGGTTTCCGATTCCCAATGAAAACCCATAAAAATTCTTTATTTGACAGAGAGCTACGACTGACGGTACTATCCCATAGATCAATTTCATAACTCATAAATGCTTGGGATCTTCTTATGATGTCATCCAATTGCGTTTTAAGCTTTGCACGATCATAGCAAAAAAAAGTATAATTTAGCATAAAAAGAATAATGAAAAAAATGATTGGAAAAATCAAAGCTGCTTCTACAGTATAATTGGCTTGTAGTTCATTTCCCTTTTTCATTCTTAAACTCCTGTCCCCCCAAGAAAAAGACTGATTATAAATCCACCAAATAAAAAAGGAACAAATGGTATGGTTCTCTTTTTGGGATAGCGAAAGAAGGTAACTAAAATTAAAGCGATAATTGCTGATAATAAAAAGCTATATGTAATCACCTCCATACCTTGATAGATTCCAAGTATGCTACAAAGAATTAAGATAACGTAAGCATCTCCCATCCCTAATTGTCCCCTTGTCAAGTGACTTAACAATAAAAAGATACTCCCAACTAATAATCCAAATCCTCGTTCCAATAACGAAATCTTAGAATCCAAAATTGTATTCATAATAAGATCCGCAACACACCATGGGAGCGCTAATAAAAAATGCCATTTTACAATTGCTTTATGTCTTATATCCTCAACAGAAAATAGTATTAATAGTAGAAAGATTCCTATTCTTCCAATCCAAATCATACACACTCCTTTCTCTCTAATCATCATAAGCAGCACAACGCTTACATAATTGTTTACCCTTTACCTTTGATAATGGAACAGTAAGTACAGTTCTTGTAATGGAAGAACAGTCTGAATTTTTATGATAACGATCCCCATAAGTTGTAACATAAAGAGTTGACGGAATCGGATCGCCTTCTTGAAAGCACTGCTCACATGTTTTATATTTCTCATTATTTTTATTCCTGCTTACGGATAATTGTCTAGATGGAATGGCACGAACGGAAATACAAAGGTGTGTACAATTTCGATTACTGTGATATACTTGTCCATTCTTAGTCATATAGACCATTTCCTCACTTGTTTCTTCCTCATCCACACCCTCTTTTTTGGCAACTGCAAATCCATTAAAGCTTCTCATCCTTACTGTCTGAATGACAGGTAGTGTTGGAAAAACCTGATCAAACATTGGCATTTGAATTTGATATATCATCGTTATAGTGACACACTCTTCTTCATCAAATACAGAAGATGTATAGAATTGTATCCCTTCATAACCACCGTAAATGCAACGATTTACTAAGGTCATATCCGTGATGTAATTGTACAGTTTTTGACTTAAATATAGACTATCAATTACCTTCCCTGAAATCTCAGTAATATCAAAGTCTCCTATTGCTTTTGAAACCCAATCCCAATTTGCATCATCACTTATATTAGAACTCTTATCAGTTTGATTATTCTTAGCGAGATCTGATTCAGCAAAGGTATCTTTCATCAAAAGATTGAAGAGTACTCCGTAGGAAGAGATTTCTTTTGCCACCTTTGTGGCACTTGAATGAAGCATATCTTGAAGCATTAATACTTGAAAAAAATAAAGAAAGAAGTATAAGACGAATAGAAAAAGAGGCACAACCAATGCAGCTTCCAATGTTAATAAGCCTTGCTTTAAAGGTGGTTGGAATGTTATTTGCTTTTCTGCTTGTATCTTCTTACTCACGATTTGTTACCCTTCCAGCTTAAATTACTTGTTACCATCCCAAACTTTATTACCTTCTAATCAATGGATACGGTCAGAACTCTGATTTTTAAGGATATAGGTATCCTTTCCTGGAGAGATAAATTTATTTTTAAAATCAGAGTTCTGACCGTATCCAACTATTTAGTATGTAACTGCTGCCTTTCCATAAATTCTTTGGTTTCCAATAGAAATATCGTTGTTTTGAAAATATGGTAGAAAGAAGAATTTTAATTCCATCTCAGCTTCCACCTCACAACTATAACTAATCAAACAATTTCGTATGAGAAAATTATCCTCGTACTCATACTCAATATTCTCTTGAATGATATCTAGTGTTCGCCCCACTGTATCCCTTTCTGAGACAAATAAGTGAAGTAAAAACAAATATTCTGTGTAGTTTAGAGTACATTTATTTTCACTTTTATACTTACTTGCCTTTTCTTCCACATAGGTATCTGATATTGCATAAATTTCAGAATATGTCACAACAAAATCACTTTTCCTCGTATACACAGGAATGGATTTACCATGTAACAGGGCTGATACTTGGATTACAGCCTCACAATATGCCCAATAAATCAATAAAAGATACTTTACAAAATAGGTCAACCCTGCAAGTGGTATCCATCCTACCACTAATGCTGCTGTCGCTTCCGCCTTTTTCCCTTTTTCTGAGTCAGTCATAACCGAAGCACAGTTCATCAATAAGCGAAACATTAATAGATAAAAAACTACTTCGCTCAGATTATCTTTATCCTCATAATTACCTGCAATAATATACTCCTGCTCATAATGAAGACCATAATCGTTGTTTTGCTCCTTGGATGTGAAATTAAGCATATGATTATTAACGTAGGCTGTTAACAAAAGATTCTTTGCCAAATCTCCCAATGCACCCTTAGTATCAAAGCCCCAATCACCAAGAGTTAATCCGCCGCTCATAATCTGCTCTATTTGCATTTGCTCCTCATTAAGTGGTTGTATATTCTCACTGAAGGTATGCTCATTACTTACTAAATTACTGCTATCAATCTCTTCTTTAGAGATATCAAGTGTACCAGCAACCATATCTACCAAGGAGGTTTCAAACAATTGCGTAATAAATTTAAAGGCACTTATCCCCCCTTGTTTCGTATCCAGATTAGAATAATCAAATTGCAATCCTTCCATACTCAAATTTGATAATTGTTGTTCCAACCGTTTAATCTGAGCTTTCCATGTTTCATATCCGTCTTCTGTGATGGAGAATCCAATCTTTTGATTTACTTGTACTTGTGTTAAAATTTCTAAATTGTGCTTTAGCGTTTGTTCCATCTGATTTATATTTACAATAACACTAAGCTTTCCTTCTTTGTTATCTGTATATTGCTTTATCGATTCATTCTCTTCTAAAATCGAAGAAAAAAAATCTTGGGAGAACTGCTCTTTACGTTGCATTAACTTAGATAAATACTCACTATAATCTCCTTGCAGCTCACTTTGAGTATTTTTGATTTGGGTTACTTCATAGACTGCAACACGAGTGATATTATGAACATCTGATACTGTACTACTTATGGTTGTCAGTAATGCAGTAGAGAGATATCTACATTCCTCCATTTTCTCATTCAATGTCTCATATTCCACACTCAGTTCCTCCGCTAGTAATTGAAGTTTTTTTTCAATCTTCTTCTTTTCCTCCTTTGTATAGGTTCCCTCCTCCAGACTAGCTGCAAACTCTCGATACTCTGAACAATGTCTCTCATATTCTAAGCTTAAGTTTCTAACAATTTCTCCTTTCTCTAATAAATGAGCCAACACTGGTGAAAATTGATAATACCCCTCCTCTAATACCTCAAAGATATCGGGGTTATTAATTAATACGGACTGCATGGTCGGTTCTGATTTCACAATCTGTTTGGCAAAGTCACTTCTATGAGTCATAGACTTAGAAAAAGTAGTAAATTCAATCCCATACTCTGAGGTATCAATTCCTTCTACGTATTCGATTAATTTAAGTGCATGCTCATCCATCTGAGCCATCTTTTGTTCTAACTCCATCTTATCTTGTAGTACCTCACTTGCTTCCTTTGATTCCTCCATCAACCCCATTGCAGTCATCACTTTCTCAATTAAATCAACAGGAGCTTGGTATTTTGAGTACGCAATCATCTGATTTTTTGCATATACATATTCATCATCCGGAAGATAGATGCAGTTCTCAATGTATAAATTTTTTATCATAGGATTGCACATTAAAAAACTAGACATGGAACCATTCCATACTAAACTAAGATAATTATTCTCTTTTGTTGGTAAAAGACTATCATTCATACGATCTTTGACCGTTTCAAGCAATCTAAATTTCTGGTCCTCACGCGTTTCATCGGTAAGATGAAACCCAAATAAATGATAGTTCTCAAATAGAGGAAGATAATAATCACACAAAGAAGATTCCATAGATGTTTGCAATACTCTAGCTATGTATGTCTTTGTAGTTTCAACTCTTGCTACTTCAATGGTTGTAACTATAAATGCTAAGATAATGCTTAGTGTTAAAGCTAAATAAACTGTAATTACCCCATGTTCTATGTTTCTAGGCAGCACTCTACTATTTATGGCAGATCACTTCCCTCAAGAATTTTATCTGCAGTTGGCTGAAGCTTTTGGAGTGCATTCTCTAGAAACGATGTGATTTCCTCCTGAAAAATCAATACTAATGCTATTACCACGATAATAATTAATACAACCTCTATCACTCCAAATCCATCATTATTCCATTTACGTTCTTTCTTTTTTATCATATAACCTCCAATTTTACATGGTCTTTGTTACAATAACTAAAAACTTAAAACGGCAGGCACCATGATAAGCGCAATAACCAAAACAAGCATTCCCATCGTAGGAAGCAATAGTTTTGTAGATGCCTTCTCACCAAGCTGTTTTGCCATTTCTTTTCGTTCTTGGAATGCATTCTTTGCCTCTTGTTCTAATAATTGAGCAATCCCATGACTCCCCATTCGTAGATTCTGAGATAACAAGGAGGCGAATCTAATATAACAAATTATCTTGCACCGCTTTCCAAAATGTTCAAAGGAAATTCCTTCGGTAATACCAAGTTCTAATTCTCTCTTTGTAATTAGCATTTCCTCATATGCAAACCGTTCGTACTCTTTCCGAGCCCTAAACACTCTTCTTTTTTTACCCTTAGCAACTTTAAGGTTAAGTTCTTGCTTTTTTTGAACATAATCATTTACAATACGAATCCATGCCCCTTTCATTGTCATGCCTGAGAAAAGTAATAGCTGAAACTTGCTAACAATCTCAGGATAATCCTTTCTCATTTGTTGTTTACGAATTTCCTCTTTCTCTTTTACTTTCTGTTCTAGTGCTACTGGTAACAAACATGCCAAAATAATACCAATAAAGAATAAAATAACTGATGTATTATCCTTTCTCTCACTCCATGAAATTGAAAAATCAAGTACCTTACTTGGAAGTGAAAGAGTATCCTTCGCTTTATTAGCTTCATTCATTAGAAGTTGTTGCACAATGGCTTCCTTTAGCCTAATCTCCTCCGCAATCTTTTGAGGATAAATTAAAAAGTTGTATTCCTTAGTACGTAATATTCCCTCATAATTTAACGTAGCCTTCACTTTCGCATGACTTCCCTCTACACTCACATTTTTGAAGTTAATTTTTCCACTACGCTTGATATATTCTAAGTTTTTGATCTCATAGGTAATCTTAACCTTCGTACCAGGTATTGTAGAAACAAAGTTTAAGTCACTACATATCTCATCATTTGAAAAGTTTTTACCAAGAATTAAGGTGTCTAAGTAAAGACAGCAATGATCAAGAAATGTAGATAATGATGTTCCCTCCAAAGCTAGTTCAGATACAATAATATCAATCGATTCTTTCCCTAGTTCTGTTTGGTAGGTAATGTTTATCTTCTGATCTCCTTCACCAAAACTAGGTCGTCGTATTTCATTATTTTGAATGATAGGCGGGTTGGAATGTTCTTTTAGCTCATAAAAAAGAACAATGACTGAAACAATAATTAGACCAAAGATGACAGAAGCGCCTTTTTTACACGACAGAATACGCTCCGAAAGACTTAAATTTTCTTCTTTTTTAAGGAGTTTATATCGTAAAAAGGAGACCGTGCTATAAAAGAAACGTAAAGGATGTTCTTTTGAGTTTAGGCTCTGAAAGAATTGTTTTTGTTCCCTTGAGGAGATAAGAAATAGAAGTAAAATTACAAGTAAAATGACTATACTAATAATAAGCAATCTTGATTTCCTTTCTAGATTTCAATTTCCATGATCTTATCTGCAATCCATGTAATCACAAGATAAATCATTAGAATGATGGTCATAAAACAGATACCAAAAAAATTCCGATAAAGAGGTCCAAGAAATTGATTGCTAAAGATCGTAAGATAAATTAAAATCCCAAATGGCATTACCTTCATAATGGTAACTTCCATCTGTTTGGCTGTAATTAAAGTTTTTATTTCTCGCATAACCTCACATTTTTGTGAGATTGTTTTGCTGGTCTGAGACATAATAGAAACTAGGTCACCCCCGCTTCGTTTAGCAGAATGATATACCTCGGAAAAGCAAATAATATCCTCATTATAGGAGCGTTGAGCAAATTGTTCTATTGCCTCCTCAATTGGTACATTATTGCTTACCAAGGAATTGATACGAATCAATTCACGTATGATGTAGGATTCTTTCTCATAGATGGTACTAACATCTTCAATCGCAAATCGTATCGAATTTTCCATAGAATAACCTGCTTCAAGAGCTGAAGCTATGCTCTGAATAGCATCCTTAAACTGAAGATTTAGTTGCTCTTTTCTTTTTTTCGTCTGATAGCCTTGATATTTTTTTTTAATCCAGAAGTATATAAATAACAGAAAAAATACTGCTAACATACTACGGTAAAACAAATATGCAATTCCAGTACTTATTAGTAGTGTTAGGCCTAGGATGAGAACATAATCTTTTCCATGCAGCGTATATTCACTATAATCAATCATGAGTAATTCCTCCTAGGTAAGTTCTTGACCAGATCGTTTTATTTTCTGCCTTTGTATGAGTTGACCTTTCGTTGTCGTTAGACTTCCTAATACTCTCCCTCGTTCATCTTCTCCTTCCTCTATGAACTGATACAGTGGATTTACTTCAATTTCACCATCGATGCAATCTAATATCTCAACAATCTCTAATACTTTTCTAGAGCGATCACGAAGACGTCCTAAGTGAATAATAATATCAATCGCAGATGCAATCTGCTTACGTACTGCTAGTAATGGAATCTCAGCTCCCAGTAATACCATAGTCTCCATACGAGAAAGCATATCAATTGGAGAGTTCGAATGTCCAGTACTCATACCACAATGCCCTGTATTCAGTGCCTGTAACATATCAATTGTAGAAGCATCTCTTACTTCACCTACCACAATCCGATCCGGTCTCATTCGAAGGCTTGCTTTGATTAAATCTCGAATGCTGACCAGATTCTTCCCTTCAACATTCGCATTCTTTACCTCAAGACCAACCAGATTCGGTATGTTCTTGATTTGCAATTCTGCCGAGTCTTCAATTGTAATAATACGTTCATTCGAAGGGATATAGTTAGATAATGCATTCAGAAATGTTGTTTTTCCAGAACCAGTACCACCACTGATAAAGATGTTGTAACCTGCAATCACAAGCTTCTTTAGAAAGTCTGCTGCCTCTTTTGTAATTGATCCAATCTCAATAAGTCTCTCCATCGTCATCGTCTCTTTCGGAAACTTTCTAATGGTTACCGTCGGGCCACCGATTGCTACTGGTGGTAATACAATATTCACTCGAGAACCATCTGGCAAACGAGCATCTACAATTGGATTGGATTCATTGATGATGCGGTTTGCCCCTGCTACAATCTGTTGTATAATATCCTCCAGTTTTTTCTCTGATTCAAATCGTCGTTCCATTCGTATAATTTTTCCGTCTTTCTCAATAAAGATATCCTTGTAACTATTAATCATAATTTCCGTTATTGTATCATCCTCAACTAATTCTTGGAGTACGTCCAAACGCCTTATGGCATTAAATACATCCTTACGAAGACGCTGCTTTTCTTTCATACTAAGATAACTTTGCTGTGCTCTTTTTTTTACTGTCTCATCAATCATCTGTAAAAGCTCTTCATCACCTACTTCACGACTCAAATCAATATTCGTAAGTATAAGCTGTTGTAACTCTTTTTTAACCTCCTCCATACATTCCTCCTTACGAGACTTTAATATAAATTGCTTGGATAAGCATCCACTTGGACTTTAATGAAACGGTTCAATATTCCTTGTCCTTCCTTTAATTCTAGTTGACGATAAAACTCTTTGCTCATCCGTTCACAATATGAGTTACTCTCAATTAACTCATATATTTCTTCACAATGAGATAGTATTCCAGTGACATTAAAACATGGCATTGGTAAATCGATTAAGATGAGGTCGTACTCCCCTGTTTTTGCTAATTCATCAATAAATCCAATCGCTTCCTCACTGTTTAACTCACTCAAATCACTAAAATGCTCTACACCCATAAGATATTGGATTCCATGATACTCCTTAATCATCTGATTCAGCTTACATCTAATATTACTTTCGTTCATCTTAAAGGTATAGATCGCTTCTGATAATAGAAACTCTTCACTTGTCTCAAAGAGATTTGCTTTCATAAAAGGGTGAAAACTAAGAAATAAGATTCGATTCTCTTTCGATAATTGTTTCGCTTGATCGATCGTGTACATGGTCGGTTTCCAACCACCAAAAACACTGCAAAACACTTTTAATTTTGTTTGTACTGCTGCCTTTATACTCGGAATAGCGTTCCCTTCTAACGCATAATATTCTGTCGCCTGGCTCATGATCTTTTTAGCCTGTTGATACATAAAAATGGCTTTTTTCCCACAAAGCCCATCTATATTTGGTGTATCCGTCAATCCAAAACAGCATGTAATCTTAAGAGAATTCAGTTCCTCTTCTAAGATAGACTCATCAAATAGTAAAACTTGAACTTTATATTCCTTTAGGTAATCGAATAGTAATTGCTTCTGTGTAAATGCAATAACTCGAAATGCAAATTCCCTATGCTGATTCATGAAATTCATTAACGAATACGCATACTCCTCCTCTGAATGCAAAATCGCAAGTGTATGTTGCATGGCTCCTCCATATTAAATAATCTTACCTCTAGGTTCATTGAGATTCATAAGAGATGAATGATAGAAAAGATAAAAAGATTAAGAAAGAAAAATATAGATTATCTTTGATAGAAGTTATTTTATTCCAAATTTTGTAATTCGTCAATTGCTTTTCCATATAAAAAAAAACTTCATCATAGTGCCTAAATTTATATGTAAATTTAGACATAATGACGAAGTTTTAATTATGCGTAAAGAAAAAAACACAGCCATACATCAGTAGCATACCAGGAACTCCTAATAAACTAGCTACGCCTATTGTAATTACATTGACCGCTATATTACAGTTGATCTTTAACAGTTCAAATACCCAATTCAAAATAGGGATAAGAACGATGCTACAAACTGCTCTTAAGCAAACTGTAATGACCCATTTTTTATGTGTTTTATAAAGATAGACTATCATTGCAAGAATGGATATGATAAAAAACCCTAAATATATGTATTGCTCCATAGTGAATACTGCCTATAAAACATTTCTTTATCTTAAGTATATTCTGTGCGTTTAGATTCTATTCCTTTGCTTGTTTTCAAATTCCCATGTATATCCTGTCCACAACCTGACTATAATTAAGCATAGATTATAATTTTCCATAGAAAGGCAGTGAGCTTGCTTCATGTTTCGTAAAAAAACAGACCCCCGAACCGAAGAACTCCTAAGGGAAATAGAAAGAACACAAAAACAGCTTGAATCGGCATACCAAAACTTTGAATATGTAATCGATCCAGATTTAATTGACAGTTGTATCTATGAAGTAAATGCAATTCAACATCGCTACAAATTTCTTTTAAGACAAGCCAAATCCCTACCAAGTTTTCATACTGATGTTAGCTAATCAAATATTTAATTTAAGGCTATCACATAGAAAAGACAAAAATCACCCTAAGCAATCTCTTATGGTTAACCACTTTAAGATATGACTAGGGTGATTCTTGTCTGATCTATATGACAGCCTTATTGTTAATTAGCAAATCTCAGCACCTGCAGGCATTCCCTTTTCAGGTGTCATCAATGCAAGAACACCGTTCTCATCTTCTGCACATAAAAGCATACCTTCTGATACAATTCCAGCAAGAGTTGCTGGCTTTAAGTTTACTAATACCATAACCTTCTTACCAACCATCTCTTCTGCTGTGTAATGTGCTTTGATACCAGAAACAATTTGTTTCACCTGGCTACCGATACGAACCTGTGAGCATAATAGCTTTTTGGATTTTTTCACTTCTTCACAAGCGATAATCTCACCTACTTGAAATTGTAATTTTGCAAAATCCTCATACGTAATCTCTTCTTTTGCTGGAATATCAATCACGTTTTCAATCTCCTTTTCTTCCTTTTCAGGTTCATTCACTGCATTGCTTGCCTGCTTTTCTTCTACCTTTGCAAGTACTTCCTTTATATCAAGTCTTGCAAAGAGAATTTCTGGCGTTGCAGTAACCTTCGTTCCAGATACATATCCTCCAAATACACCCAAAGCATCGATGTCACGAGTTGATGCATTCAATTGAGTAAGAATCTTCTTAGAGGTTTCAGGAAGGAATGGCTCTAGTAGTCCAGCTCCAATACAGATACTCTCTACCAAATTATAAAGAACATTCTCAAGACGTTCTTTCTTTTCTTCGTCTTTTGCCAATGCCCATGGCATAGTTTCATCAATATATTTATTGCAGCGCTTAAATAATGTGAAAATCTCTGTAATTGCATCGGCAACACGAAGATCCTTCATCTTCTTAACCACTTTATCCTTAGTTCCCGTAACGACAGCAATGAGATCTTCATCTACTTCTTCTGTTGCATTGGTACGGTTAACAACACCATCAAAGTATTTGTTTGACATAGAAATCGTACGGTTTACAAGATTACCTAACGTATTCGCCAAATCCGAGTTCATACGTTCCACCATCAATTCATAATTAATCACACCATCATTTTCAAATGGCATCTCATGAAGTACGAAATAGCGAACTGCATCCACACCAAATAAGTCTACTAAATCATCCGCGTATAATACATTGCCTCTGGATTTACTCATCTTGACGCCTTCACCATCCTTTGCATTCGGATCTGTTTGAAGCAGCCAAGGGTGACCAAAAATTTGCTTTGGCAACTCAATATCAAGAGCCATTAACATAATTGGCCAATATATCGTGTGGAAACGTAAAATATCCTTACCAATCAAATGCAAATCTGCAGGCCAGTATTTCTTATAATTTTCACCATGATTTCCATCCACATCAAATCCTAAACCAGTGATATAATTGCTTAGCGCATCAATCCATACGTAGACAACATGCTTATTATCAAAGTCTACTGGAATCCCCCATTGAAAGGAGGTACGTGATACACAAAGATCCTGTAATCCAGCAAGTAAGAAATTATTCATCATCTCATTCTTACGAGATTCTGGTTGAATAAACTCTGGATGAGAATTGATATGCTCAATCAAACGATCAGTATACTTGCTTAATTTTAAGAAATATGCTTCTTCTTTTGCAGGCTGACACTCTCTACCACAATCTGGACACTTCCCATCTACAAGCTGAGAAGCAGTAAAGAACGATTCACATGGGGTACAGTACATTCCTTCATAATGACCTTTATAGATATCCCCCTGTTCATATAGCTTCTTAAAAATCTTCTGAACCTGCTGTTCGTGATCAGTATCTGTGGTACGAATAAACTTATCATAGGAGGAATTCATTAAATCCCAGATTCCTTTGATTTGATTCGCAATATTATCTACATATTCCTTTGGTGTAATACCTTTTTCTGCCGCTTTGGTTTCAATCTTTTGTCCATGTTCATCCGTTCCTGTCTGGAAGAAAACATCATAGCCTTCCAAACGTTTGAATCTTGCAATACTATCCGCTAATACAATCTCATACGTATTACCGATGTGTGGTTTGCCAGAGGTATAAGCAATTGCAGTTGTAATGTAATAAGGTTTCTTACTCATTATAAATCCTCCTATTCGTTTTCTCTCATGGATACCAAAGACTAAAGAATTTCACTTGTGAAACTCTTCGCCTGCTGTCCGTTGCGTAAGCAACATATAAAAAGCTCCCGTCTGCTAAAGACGAGAGCTATTTCCCGTGGTTCCACTTTAATTTATCTTAAAAATCAAGACCTCTATGTCATGATAACGTATGACACCCGTCCTAACCTAGGTTACCCTCAGCTAGACTGCTCCAAGACCATCTTCCGTTCCTTTTCTTATCCCCTACTTTCAGCAAATGATCTATCATTCAAGGGTTCTCTGTCTAAGCACCAGAACGTACTCTTCTCTTCCTTGCATTTTTATATGAATTTGCACTTAGTATACCCAATACGGTGTTTTTTGTCAAGGTAGATAAAAGCAAAATAAGATTGAAACAACCTGTATGATGGATGTTTAACAAACCGGATATTCCCGTCTTTCCGTTTGCATTTCTTACATACACTGTGGTTTCAATCTTATCTTGAACAAAGTTTCGCCCTCTAATCCCTAATGCTTCTTCCTCCGGACAATACCTTCTCGATACCGACCTTTTTTATAATACCACAATTTGTAAATTATGTCAATAAAATAATCTTTTACACCCTGTCTTTTGTGACTTTTGTGATATCGCTCCTATAATATCTACATAATCTCCTAAGAAAAGAAGATTGCCATAAGTTTTTCTAGCTGTTCCTGATCATTAGCCCCCATCAATTCACGAGCTGAATGCATTGCAAGTAATGGCACTCCAAGATCTACTGTCTTCATCGGTAACCAAGAAGATATGATTGGTCCAAGGGTACCACCGCCAACTACATCTGAATGATTGACATACTTTTTATACTTAATTTGATTTTGTTCACATAACTGCTGAATTATTGCAACAGCTTCCGTGTCGAAGGTGTATCGCTGATTGCAATTGATTTTAAATACTACTCCATCATTCATTAATGCTAGATTGACTGGATCATTCTTATCAATATGACTTGGATGCAAGGCATGAGCAACATCCACAGAAAGCAATAGACTACGTAGAATTGCTTCATTATACTGCATTCTTGTAAATCCAAGGGAATCATTTACTTTCTCTAAAAACATTGTAAATAAAGATGAATTTGCTCCTTGCTTTGTCAGGCTTCCAATCTCCTCATTATCAAACAATGCTATAACATTGATTCCATCTTCTCTCTTTCCTTCTATTATTCCTGTTAATAAGGCATAACAAGAAGTTAAATTATCAAGGCGAGGACTTTGAATAAATTCATCCTCCATACCAAGCATAATACCATCTTCTGCGTTGTATACATATAAATCAAAGTCTAGAATGTCTTCTACAGATACCTCCAATTGTTTCGCAAGGAAGGATACAAAATAGTCTTTTTCATTTAATGAATCATTTAACATACCCATAAGTGGTAGCATATCTGTTTGCTTCTTTAATTCCACTCCCTTATTTACATCTCTGTTCATATGAATTGCTAAGTTTGGTATTGTTAAGAATGGTTTTTCAACGTTTAGGAATCTCATCTTTGGCTCATATGGATTCTCACTCTTTAACGCTACTCTTCCTGCAATGGAAAGTGGACGATCCAACCATGTATTTAAGATTGGTCCACCATAGATCTCACAATTAACACGAAGATATGCTTTCTGTGTTAACTCTGCAATTGATTTTACATGAATGCAAGGATGATCGGTGTGAGCTGCCGCAATATGAAAGGATTGCTGACTTGTAACTTTCTCACCAATGGATACTGCAAATAAGGTTGTTCCAAATGGCTTTACATAATAATTTTGACCTTTTTTTAACTCCCATGGTTCTGACATGGATAATTGTATGTACCCATTGGCACATAACATCTTTTCCCCTTCGAGTACAGCATGATAAGGACTAGGGGACTCCTTAATGTACTTTAATAGCTTATCTGACATATAACTACCTCCATAATAAATAAACAACCATACTATATTAGAAAGACTACTCAGTATGGATATTGGTTAACTGTGATTCTGGTTCTTATGAGAACTAGTCTAGTACGAATATCGTTATCTTAACTCCTACTAGACTCGCTATCATATAATAATTACGAGTGCTTTCAGTAGATTATCTGAATGCCAACAAAGTAACAAAATAAATAACATATCCAGACACCATAAAGATACCGCTCTTACGATCTAATTTATTACCTTTTAGTGCAAATAAATACAATACTATTGCTGCAAGTAAACCTACTACTCCATCAACAAAAAATGTCTTGTTGACTGGGATTGTTGTGATAAAGGATGTAATACCTAATACAAATAGAATATTAAAGATATTGCTTCCGATGATATTACCAATGGCAATGTCTGCATTTCCTTTACGACCTGCAGTAATAGATGTGATTAATTCTGGCAAGGAAGTACCAAAAGCAATGATTGTAAGTCCTATTAATGCATCACTCATACCTAATACTTTTGCAATCGCAACCGCATTGTCGACCGTAATATCACTACCAAATACAATTGCAACAAGACCACCCACTGTCATCAATAATAGTACCCATATATTATGATGCTTTATTTCCTCTTCTTCCTCCATTTCGAGTTGTCCCTTTTTAACTGAACGAAAAATTTTAAGAAAGAAAACCAAAAGGAAAGCTACAAAGATACATCCAGAGATAACATTTAATTCTCCTTGTATGATACACATTGCTAATAAGACTGCAGATATAATGATTAGAAATGGCATATCAAACTTAATTGATGATTTCTTTACATGCAAGGTACATATGCATGAGGTAATACCTAAAATTATTAGTATATTTATGATGTTACTACCAAGAACATTTCCCATTGCAATACCCGCAGTACCCTTTAATCCTGCGCTAATACTAACTGCTGCCTCTGGTGCACTTGTACCAAAAGCAACGATGGTAAGACCAATTACCATGTGTGGAATATGAAAGCGATCTGCAATTCCAGCAGCACCTTCTACGAAAAAATCTGCTCCCTTAATTAGAAGTAAAAAACCGACGATTAAAAATACAAAATCCAGTACAAGTTCCATAACTACTCCATTCTTCTCTTTAGTATAACGATTTTTGATAAAAGAAACCAATGTACTTGGGCGATATCTAAAAGCCCTTTTTATGCAATTGAAATTCTGTATCAAAAACAATTATACTATAGCATACTTATCTTGTATAATCCATCAAATTGTTAAGAAAGTCTTGATACCCTCCGTAAGATGCGTTATTCTAAGACTATCAATCAAACGAGGTAATGCAAATGGATACACAACGTTTTCAGCAAGTTTGTTCCATGGTAATTGATCAGAATATAGAACGCAATGGAATTGGGACCTTATGCGAAAAAACAATCCATGCCGTTTTAAAATTATATTTTTCTCCAGATCCAAGCTATCAAGAACAAAAAGTTCATAACTATGTTGCTGATATATTAAAGGATGACCAAATCATTGAAATTCAAACTAGGAATTTTAATACATTGCGACGTAAATTAGATGCTTTTTTGCCAGAACATAAAGTTAAAATCGTTTATCCTGTCGCTCATGTGAAATGGCTTTGTTGGGTTGATGAAGAAACCGGCGAAGTGAGTAAGCCAAGAAAATCACCTAAGGTTGGTACACCAATTGCGATTTTTCCAGAGCTATATCGAATCAAAGAGTATTTGA
>JAEZKD010000042.1 GCA_023415655.1 Bacillota bacterium
ATTGGTCCAGCTAGACACGAAATCGATAATCTATTCTGGAAGGATTTTTGTGACTACTACATTGAGATCGCAAAGGAAAGACTGTATCAACCAGAAAAACACGGTGAGCAACAAAGACTTTCAGGGCAAATTGCTGTATATCATAGTCTTCTTGGTATGTTAAAGCTATATGCAATCTATACTCCGTATATCACAGAGTATATCTATCAGAATTTTTACTCAAGATTCGAGAAGGAAATCTCATTGCATCAGACAATTTGGGAGACAAAGAAAGTAGAAGGGATTTATATTGAATTTGGCGAACATTTGAAAGAAGTAATTGCTGAGGTACGGAAAAATAAGACGGAAAAACAATTATCGATGAAGGACTCGATTCCTGAGTTAATTATTACTTGCCCGAAAAAGTTGATTGATTTTTACAAAAAGTCGGAGAAAGATATCAGAGCTTGTACAAGTGCTGAGAAGATATTATTTTTATACTAGAGGTTAGACTATCATTATGATAGTGTTGGTGAGAGTGGGGGCAGAAACCCCTCACTCCCTAATGAGTGACATTATATATTATTCCTTGTAACCTTTTTGGTTCCGCTAAAGCGATAGAAATTAAGATTAGTTAACCTGTATGGAAAAAAGTAGATGTGTAAGACGAACCATCTTGACACCCTTGATATATTTGACGTTAAACTCAAAAGACCAGTGGAAAAGCACTGGTCTTTCTAACTATAGCTGTACTTGATTTTGGTCTTGAATGTTACACAGCTTCTTCAGTTCTGCTGCAACTTTCTTACCTCTATATCTTCTTGTATCTTCAAACCTCAGAAAAGTATTTTCCCCATTACTACTCTTATAACTAATAATAAAGTATAAACCTGTTTCTTTTTTAAAGTGATTTCTTGTTTGTTGAGACCACCCTTTATTATTAGGTGGTCATTATATAAAGCCACATCAACAGCATCACCTGATGAATACCTTTGTTTTTTCATAGTATGCTTGTCTACATCTTACTAAAGTGGTAAGATATTCCTTAGTGAAATGTTCTGTAATACTAATGAGTGGAGGATTTATGGAGAAGTTAACCTTTCGATATGCTACAAAAGAAGACGTATCTACCATACTATATTTTATCAAGGAGCTAGCAACCTATGAAGGTATGCTTGATGAGGTAGTGGCAACCGAAGAAATGCTAGAAGAATGGATCTTTGAGAAGAAGAAAGCGGAAGTTCTATTTGCGCTTGAGGATGGAGTCGCAATTGGATTTGCGCTATTTTTTCATAATTTTTCAACCTTTCTTGGACGGTCAGGAATTTATTTAGAAGATTTATATGTAAACCCAGATAAACGCCAAAAAGGATATGGAAAAGCTCTTCTAAAAAAACTAGCCCAAATTGCAGTGGAGCGAGGATGTGGAAGGCTAGAATGGTGGTGTTTGGATTGGAATCAACCAAGTATTGATTTTTATCTTTCCTTAGGAGCACAACCAATGAAGGAGTGGACCGTCTTTCGAATCGCAGGTGATACGTTATATCATCTAGCAGAATAGATGATGTTGCGGTGGAAAACGTGCTTTGTTCGATGATAATCGAGAATAATTCTCAATAGAACCCAAAAAGTAAAAGAATAGGCCATGCTACCTATTTACATTTTAGTTAGTTAAATTATAATGAGAACACCATTAGGAAAAATATGTTAAGAAAGGTGGTATCTTATGACGATTGAGAATTCAACAGTTACGCTAGAACAATTGATAAAGGCACCGATCAACACAGTCTGGGAGTTTTTTACTAATCCAGAGCATATAACTAAGTGGAATCATGCATCTGAGGATTGGCATTGCCCATATGCTCAAAATGATTTACGGGTTGGTGGTAAGTTTTCATATAGAATGGAAGAAAAAAACGGACAGGAAGGCTTTGATTTTACTGGTAGCTATGAAGATATTAGAATCAATGAGTTTATAGCTTACACTCTTGATGATGAAAGAAAAGTAGATATCTATTTTCAAAACCTAGGAGATGAAACAAAGATCATTGAAACATTCGAGATAGAGCATGTTTATCCAAGAGAGATGCAAAAACAAGGTTGGAATAGTATTTTACTTTATTTTAAGAAATACGTGGAAGCTAACTATAAGGAGTGAATCACTATGGCAATAACCATCTTTCCTGGCTATTAATGATGTAGAAGTGATTCATCCTATGGATAGGCATAGTTTAATAAATCAAAGAAAAATAGTACCCTCTAGAGGTTTCTTATAATTAAAATCTGAATCGGAGTAGATTTCTACTCCGATTTTTCTATGTTTCTAGTTAGTTCTATTGTATCTTAATCCATAAAATGATAAGATAGAATCAATAAAAATGGTAGTTTATACCAAATGCATTAGAAAAAGAGTATTATTGTAAATAGAAATTTTGTTGAGGAGAGGGTTTATTATGTTAAGAAAAGTTGTTGATACTGAAGTCGAGGGTTATATTGATTTTGCATATGATATTGTTTTAAATCAAAGCCAATCTTCTTATCCTATTTTCACAGATAAAATTAAGACAAAAGAGGACTTCAGGAAGCACTGTATAAAATCTACTACAAAAGAGAACTATGAGTCATTGTTATATTATGATAATGGTAATGTGAAAGGATTAATCCAGTATTACAGTCAGCCAACGGATAGGTATTGGCAGTTAATAGGGTTTAATGTATTAGACAGTACAGAACAGGCTTTAGATGAACTTCTTGAATATTTGAGACTAAGATTTCAAGGATATACCCTATACTTTGGATTTCCAGAAGAAAATACACAGGCACTGCGTTATCTTGAGAATCATGGGTTTGAATGTGTGGAGAAAGCATACAATGATTCCTACCTTTTTGAGGGGAAGTCTGAATTTAGGATGAATAAAAATGTTTTAAGGGTTACTAGAGAGAATTTTTATTTATTCGAAACGTTACATCATCCTGATGAGGCTACTTATTGGAATAGTGAACGAATATATAACACATTAGATGCTTGGAATATATTTGTATTATTAGATGGCGAAATATGTGTAGGTACCATTTATGAACGTGATGATGAGATTTATGGAATTGATTACGCTGGTGGGTGTTTTGATGAAGATACATATTCAGAACTTGTAAAAGCGGTTCTAAATAATATGCAAAAGAGGGGGAGTAAGTTTTTAACTTTTTTTAATGAAGAGAACAGTCAGGAATCAGCCATAAAATTGGGATTTGAGTTAGTTGGGAAATATGTTTTATATATCAAGACTTTAGATGAATGGGCTGATAGCTGAGCAGAACTTGATGAGTTTTTAGGGAAGGATGAAATTACGAGGAACGAAAAATATATGGAATCAATCGTGGTTTGAGCACTTTGATAATGTGTTCTAAATAATGATGGGTTCTACTAATTTTATGGAGTGAGGTACACAATGATAAATCTGACATCCGAAGAATAAGGATGTAATTGGGTTGGCGCTTCAGTTATAAATTTTTAATTTACTACCTCAGAATAATAAAAATGAAACCAAGATTTATGCATTAGAAGAGAGGGGAGTTTGTAATGACAGAATTCGAAAAAGTTGGATTAGAGTTTGTAAAATTTATGCGTGGTAAGTATCGGCTCGATGAGGTTGCAGGAATGTATTATGACATTCCATGTTTGAAATTTCGTCAAGGTAAGAAAACTATTGTGTCAATAAATCTACATAAAGATCATTATGATGTTCAAATAATTCTTGGTAAAGCAGAGCGTGAAAAATTTGAGGTTATGAGAGATCAATTTCCAATAGAGATACAGGAACTATATGACAGGGAACGAACCTTACATGATGGCAAATGGCTCTTAATACGTGTTGATGATTTATCTACTTTAGAGGCCGTGAAAAAGTTGATACTTATTAAGAAAAATCCAAACCGTAAGCCAATGCCAAAAGAAAATGCAGTGTTTGGTAAGTGTGGACATCGATGTGATTTCTGTGTTCATTATACCGGTATTACCGAAGAATTCAGAGAGATGCTTATTCAGCATTTGAATGCTGTATATGGCAATTCAGAATGGAGCATGCGTTGCACAGGTTGTGATACTTTAGGATGTCATTGTTATAGTAAAGGCAATGAATTATGTGAGCCGTTAAAATGCTTAAACCAAAACAAATTAAACATTTGCTTTGATTGTACAAATTATCCTTGTGAGAAAGCAACTGTGGGATATCGACAATTAGAGCATAAAAACATATCATCTGATGATGTTACATGGGCGATTTTGCCTTACGTACCGCATCAATATGAGCAGCAGTAAGCGTAAAGGAATGAGTATAAACTAAATGAGGTTGAATGGAAAATTTATGTGATGAATGATAGGAGGAAAGAATGTTATGATAGCACCAGTATTGAAATTTAATGGAGATTGTGCGGAAGCGATTGAACTCTATAAAAAAGCGTTTGGAGCGACGGATGAATATGTAGATTATTATCGAAATGCACCAGATGATTCAGGACTTCCAAACAAAGAACCTATGGCGAATAAGATCATGCATTCAGGCATGACTATGGCTGGAACACACTTTAATATGTCAGATGAGATTGATATGGTGGAAAATGGGAATAGATATGCGTTTAATGTTTTACTGAATTCAGATGATAAAGTGAAAGCTGCATTTGAGATTTTAAAAGAGGGTGGGAAGGTGGTAGTTAATCTTGGACCGCAGTTTTTTTCACCAATGTATGCATCTGTATTGGATCGATTTGGTGTTCATTGGCAGTTGATTGCCGATTACAACAATGGTGAGTGAAAACTCAGATTGGGATGGTGCCTTGGAAGTCTAGGATGCATAATAGGAGGAAATGATGAAAGCAATCGTATTAGATATGTATGGTGTAATTGTAAAACAAACGGGAGAAGACTTTGTTCCTTTTGTTCAACAAACATTCCCTGACATAAAGCCAGAAGAAATATACATACCTTGGTTTAAAGCAGATATCGGAGAATTGACTTCTCTTGAAGTATGGGAAGCCATTGGATTCCAAGGAGATTTAGAACAAATTGAAAAGACGTATCTAGATACCATGGAGCTAAACGATGATTTGATTGAGTTTATTCAAGAAGTAAGAAAGCATTATAAGTTAGCAATCATCTCAAATGATTCGAGTCGATGGAGTAAATATCTACGTGAGAAATTTGATCTCAATCAATATTTTGATGTCATAAGTATCAGCGGGGACTTAAGAATTCAAAAACCAGATGAGCGTATCTTTCAATTAACCATTGAGAAGTTAGGAGTAAAAGCAGAAGATTGTTGGTACATCGATGATAGAGAGGGTAATTTAGAAGCTGCGAAAAAGGTAGGTATGAATCCTATTTTGATGAATAGCAGAAATGTATCATACGAAGGCGCTATAGTGAATGATTTTAAAGAGCTAAAAAAATACTGTGATAGGAACATCAGCGCAGAAAAAGATGAATTATATGATGTTTATGAAGTATGTCCTCAATTTGAAAACGATAAGTATTTATTGCGGTTTCTTTCAAAAAATGATGCCGTTGACTTATTAAAAGTATATTCTGATCCAAAATCAGTTTCTTTATGTAACAGTGATGGTTGTTTTGGGGACTTCTATTTTACATCAGTGGAACTAATGCAAAGTGTCATTGAGGCTTGGCAGGTAGAATATCAAAGAAAAAATTTTATACGCTGGTCAAT
>JAEZKD010000051.1 GCA_023415655.1 Bacillota bacterium
GTCTATTTGATTTGGTGTGGAGTTCGTACGATTTATGAATCGATTTAATTGATAAAAAAAGCACATTTTTATAAGAAAGAGCATTTATATTCTGTATAGATATAAATGCTCTTTCAGTTTGATTATAATGTTTGATTATATGTAATCAAACTTATCCACAATTTTTCCCAATGTTAGGATTGCTTTAAAAAGTCATACTGTGACATATAGAGATTGTAATAGAATCCTTTTTGTTTCATCAGTTCTTCATGGTTTCCTAACTCCTGAATTTGACCACCATCAATGTACATAATTTTTGTGGAATTCTTAATCGTAGAAAGTCGGTGTGCTATGATAAAGGAGGTACGGCCAGCAAGTAGCTTTGCAAGACCTTGTTGCAATAGAATCTCAGTTTCGGTATCGATGCTTGAGGTTGCTTCATCTAAGATTAATATCTTAGGATCAGCTAGTAAAGCGCGAGCAAAGGAGATTAATTGGCGTTGACCTGCAGATAAACGGGTTCCTCGTTCGTTAACCGTTGTGTAATAGCCTTCCTCAAGATTCATAATAAAGTCATGAGCACAAACCGTTTTGGCGGCAGCTATGACCTGGTCATCGGTGGCCTCCATATTACCATATCGAATGTTATCCATAATGGTTCCAGAGAAGATAAAACTATCTTGGAGCATAACACCCATCTGCTTACGCAAAGATGAAATGGTAACTGTATTAATATCAATTCCATCAATTAAGATCTGACCAGAATTAAGATTATAAAATCGACTAATCAAATTGATAATTGTAGATTTACCTGCACCAGTTGGACCTACGATGGCATAAGTGTCACCAGCATTGACACGAAAGCTAACATTTTGTAACACTGGAATATGATCCTCATAACTAAAGCATACTTCTTTAAACTCAACGTCTCCATGAATCTCTGACATTGGTACTGCATCTTCACTGTCTTTTACTAGGACCTCTTCATCAATCGTCTCGAAGATACGTTCCAGATAAGACATTGCCGTCAACATCGAATTATAGAAGCTTGCAAGTGTATTGATAGGTGCCCAAAAGCGTCCTATGTATCCAGTAAAAGCAACCAAAACACCAGCAGTAATTCCAGGTACCTCCTTAGCAATCCAGGAAACACCAAGTACATAGATGGCAGAGTTTGTTAGGGTAGAAATATTGTCAATCGCTGGCCATAGCATGAAGTTGTATTTGACAGCATTCATCCAAGCTTTGCTGTAATTATAG
The DNA here is from genome assembly GCA_023415655.1 of Bacillota bacterium. GTDB lineage: Bacteria > Bacillota > Clostridia > Lachnospirales > Lachnospiraceae > Lachnoclostridium. Next base: position 1,240 of record JAEZKD010000051.1, read on the forward strand.
CTTAAATTATTAAAAATTTTGATATTCTCATGCTCCCTTACAAAGCTTTGGGTAACACGAATCCCGTTAATACTTTCTGCAATGTATGCATTCAAATTGGAAGACTTATTACTTTGAATCTGCCATGCCACTCTTTGACGTGTTTTGATAAAGAAAATTAAACCCATCAATACAGGAAGACCAATCAAGCAAACGATGGTTAATCGAACATTGAGGGATAGCATAGAGCCTACAATAAAGAATAAGCTGAATAAATCCGTGATGGTATTCACAATACCATTACTCAACAAATCACTTAAGCTATTCACGTAATTTACTACACGCACTTGTATTTTACCATGTGGACGATTGTCATAATAACTAAACGGTAGCTTTTGAAGATGAGTAAAGATATCTGTTCGTATTTGATGGATGATATTTTGCCCAAGACGTGTTGTTATCTTTACTTTAGCACGTAGGTTCATCATGATGATAATGTTGATGATAAAAAGGATACAGCAAATGATGACAATACCCTTAATATCTTTGTTCGGTATAAAGACATCCATAATCAACATAAGAATACGTGGAGTCAACATGCCAAGTGCACTTGAAATCACCATCAATAGGATCGTAAAAAACATATCTTTTTTATAGGGCTTTATGTAAGAACCAAGTCGTTTTAGCTTTTCTAGATTAAACTCAGATTGCAAGGTTTCGTCTACGTCATATTTATTTCTTGCCATGAGAATACCCTCCCTTCTTTTGTGAACGCATCTGATCAAATTCACCATATTGATGGTGAAAGACGGTAGAGTAGTAACCATTTTTCTCGATGAGTTCATCGTGGGTACCAGCCTCTAGGATAGTTCCATTATCTAACACAAGGATCAAGTCTGCTGATTTAATCGAAGAGATACGATGTGCAATTAAAAACACAGTATGATTACTTGCAATTGAATGTAACGCCTCTTGGATTTGAGTCTCTGTTTCCATATCAACTGCAGAAGTGGTGTCATCTAGAATTACAATGGCTGGATTCTTTAAGAGAGCACGAGCGAGGGAAATTCGTTGTTTTTGACCTCCGGAAAGACCAACCCCTCGTTCACCTACAATTGTGTCATATCCCTGAGGCATTTCACTTATGAAATCATGGGCATTTGCTAGCTTTGCGGCTGCAATTACGTCTTCAAGACTAGCATCCGATTTACCATATGCGATATTGCCTTCGATAGTGTCTGAGAATAAGAATACATCCTGCATTGCCATCCCAATATTACCACGAAGACTATATAAATCATAATTCTTGACATCCACACCATCTACGAGGATCTGACCTTCGGTAACATCATAAAATCGACAAAGTAAATTCATCAGTGTAGACTTACCAGAACCTGTAGCTCCAATGATGCCAACAGTCTGTCCAGGCATTACCTTAAAGTTGATATCCCTTAGGATGACATCATCCTCACAATTATAGAAGACGTTCTTAAATTCAATCATCCCTTCGAGTCGTTTGACCTGATATGCATTCTCAGGAGCCTTTACTAGTGGTTCAACATGAATTGTAGTGTAGATTCTTTCAACACTAGTGACAAAACGCTGAAAATCGTTACCTAGCCATCCAGCCATACGAAGTGGATTATTAATCATCCAAAGATATCCACTGACGGTAACGAGCTGCCCTGGGGAGATTTGATCCTTTACAACCATAATTCCACCAAGGAGATATAGGATAAATACAGAGGATTGTGCTAAGAATTCAAAGATTGGTACGTACTTTCTCCAAATGCTAGTTGCATTTAGCTCAGCATTACGATAATTATCATTTTCCTTTTGGAATTTTTCTATCTCATAATCTTCTTTAGCAAAGGCTTTTACCACTCGATTGCCACTGATATTTTCTTGTACTGCAGTATTCAGCGAAGAAAAGCTTTGGCGTATATTATGAAAGGCTGGCTTAATTGCAGTTAACTGCTTTTTTGTAGTGATTGCAGTAAGAGGAATCAATGCAATTAAACACAATGCAAGGCGATAGTCTACGGTAAAGGTCATAGTCAATGCTGCAATTAATAGCAAGGAGTTTTCATAAATGGAATATGTAACAAAAGCAACAAAATGACGAATGGCGTCCATATCGCCAGTTTCTCTAGACATTAACTCACCGGTACGGTTCTTATTATAAAAGTTAAAGTCCTGTTGGAGAAGACGGCGGTAGACATAATCTCGCATCGTATACAGCATCCTTTGCGATATCGTTTCAAACAGGTATAAATAAATAAACTTTATGGCAGAACGAACAATTGTTGTACTGACAATAAGGATAATCAGCTTCCATAATAGTTCATGCTCACCGCCCTCTATGACACGGTCGATAACAAGTCCAGATACATAGGGATTTACAACATACATAGCAGTAGCAATGGTTACAAGTAAAAAAGCGAGAATTAACTTACTTTTGTACTTCTTAAGAAATGAAAAAAACCAACTCATTGGCGTCATTAGTAAAGTCCTCCTTAATAGGATCATAAGATTTTTTTCAGTGGCGTATAATCATTATAAGTTTATCACAAAAAATAGAAATGTCCATTATTATTGTATTCATGTATTTTCTTGTGCAATGAAAAATAATTAAGAAATCCTCGTTCATAAAAAAGCTAAAAGGATCCCATCCAACGGTTGTATCTGCTTGAATTTTAGGGCATTATTGTGTTAAAATAATATATAATCACTTATTGATAAATGCAAAAAAAACAAGTTGATAAACTAAGGGGTAAGGTAATGGAAGATTATAAGATGCAATTACTGAGTTTATGCCTATTAGTGTACATAGGAGCCTTTCATATTAGGTATAAAAGATTGGAAACATATGGAAATCGATTATTTTCTAAGATTATTTTTTTCTCAATTATTAATGTATTGTTTGACATAATCACGGTATACCTGGTTCAAAATACTGCGGTTGTTCCACCAATGTTGAATCGAACATGTCATCAGGTATTTATCGCTTCTCTTAATATTTTTCTTTATTTGGTTTGTAGCTATATCATGCATATTGTTGGAGTGAATCGTAATACGTCCAAATTATCAAAGCTAATTCACATGGGACCACTTTGTATTGCTATCGTGGTTGTATTGTTTGGACGACTCTACTATTATGTGGATGAAACTACGGCTTATTCTTATGGTCCTGCAGCAACTACTTGTTATGTAACGGTAGCGTATTATCTTTGCACCTCCTTATATTATGTTATAAAGAGATGGAAGCAGACAGAAATGCAAAAAAGAAGAGCAATCTTACCTACCTTGTTACTGATGGGAATGGTATCCATTTTGCAAGGAATCTTCCCAGAGATATTAATGTCGGCATTTGGTGTTACCCTAATTGTGTTTTGTATTTTCATTGGTTTGGAAAATCCAGCAGATTATATCGAGAAAAAGAGTAATATCTTTAATAGAGAAGGTTTTTATCTTGTATTAAAAGATTTATGTGATCAGAAAGAGTATTATTCGGTTGTTTCTGTCTACTTTACGAATATCAATGAAATAAGATCAGACTTTGGAGTAAATGCAGAATTTCATATCTTAAGAGAAGCCCAAGAGATATTATATCGTACCTACAAACAGAGAATATATCATACCTTTGATGGATGTTTCTCCATTATTGTCCGTAAGGAAAGAGAATTATTTGATGAATTGAACGATATTAAAGAGTATTTAAATCAAGGAATTACCTATAAAGGCGATACCATCTATCCTAATTATGAGATTCATATCATCAAATGTAATGAGTACCAACATGAAAAGGATGTATATTCAGCTATCGTTGATGCTTCAGATAGGATATCCTTTTCGAAAGCATATACGGATACCCTGACACAGTTAAACAATCGAAATGCGTATGAAAAGTACATAGAAGTATTGCTACATACGAAAGAGGAGTTATTGGAAACATGGTATATCATCATGGATTTAAATAACTTAAAAGATGTAAATGATACCTATGGACATACAGAGGGAGATCGTTTGTTACAGGATTGTGCAAGCATCTTACATATTTTTATAGATAAGAATCATCAAGCCTATCGCATCGGTGGTGATGAATTCTGTATGATAGTTTTAAACCAAACAGAACTTCAAATCAAAGGCTTATTAGCAAAGATCGAGATAGAGCGACAAAAGAAAAATAGGGGAAGAAAGATTCCTTTAAGTTTTGCAATGGGATACTCAAAATACATTGCAGATTCCAAGGAGGATTTCACTGATGTTGTATCAAAAGCCGATCAGATGATGTATCAAAACAAAGAGATTATGAAGAAAACGGAGCAGCTATAATAATTAGATAGAAGGATGAGATAGAAGTGCTCCTCACTTTAGCAAGGAGTTCCTTTCTCTAGGTAAGCACATATGGTTTAAGGAATAAAATAAAACATTGAAAAGTAGCAGATAGCCCATTTATAAAATACACGAGAAACGGTAGAATGGACATAAAGCTTATAAACTAAGGAATGTATATTGATGTATATGCTTGCTTCATTCAAAGGAGATTAGATATGAATTATGAGGAAAGAATCAAGAAAATAGTTGGACAATTAACACTTGATGAGAAGTTAGGGATGATCCATGGAGATCAGATATTTGCTACGAAAGGTGTAGAACGATTACAAATCCCACCACTTGTTATGTCTGATGGGCCAATGGGAGTACGTCGTGAGTTTCACGGTCGTAGTTGGGTTTTGAAGGGGACAACAGATGATTATGTGACTTATTTACCTTCCAATACAGCACTAGCTTCTACTTGGAATAGAAAACTTAGCTATGAAACAGGTAAGGTTTTAGGCTGTGAAGCACGTGGGCGAGGGAAAGATGTAATCCTCGCACCGGGCATTAATTTAAAAAGAAGTCCTTTATGTGGGCGGAATTTTGAATATATGAGTGAAGATCCAAAGCTTGTTGAGGAGATTTGTGTGCCTCTCATCAAAGGAATTCAAGAGAATGATGTGGCTGCTTGCGTAAAGCATTTTGCGGTCAATAATCAGGAAACGGATCGTTTTTCTGTGGATACCTACTTGGATGAACGAACATTGCGTGAGTTATATCTGCCAGCATTTTATGCTGCGGTAAAACAAGCAAACAGTTATACCATCATGGGAGCTTATAATAAGTTTCGTGGGGAACAGTGTTGTGAAAGTAAACAATTATTAAATGACATACTACGTGATGAGTGGAAGTATGATGGAACTATCATCTCAGACTGGGGTGGTGTTCATGATACAAAAGCAGCAGCAGAGTCAGCTCTTGATATAGAAATGTCGGTTTATTCTAATTTTGATGATTATTTTATGGCCAATCCATTAAAGGAAGCAATATTATCGGGCGAAATTAAGGAAGAACATATCGATGAGAAAGTGAGCAATATTTTACGCTTGATGTTTCGTTTGCGTATGATTGGGGAGGAAGCGAAGGAAAGACAATCTGGAACTTATAATACCTTTGAACATCAACAAGCTGTCTTAAACGTTGCTAGGGAATCGATAGTCTTATTAAAGAATGAAGAGGCACGACTTCCGATGAATAAAAAGGGATTAAAAAAGCTTGCTGTGATTGGACAAAATGGAAAGCTCGTACATAGCAATGGAGGTGGTAGTGCAGAAATCAAAGCACTTTATGAGGTATCACCACTTCTTGGTATCAAACAATTACTTGGTGGTAATGTTGCAGTGGAATATGCAGATGGATACTACATTCCATGGAAAGACCCTAGTGGGGATATGATCTGGCAGGCGAATAGTCTAGAAGAAATGGTGGAATTAGAACACGATCCTACCAAGCCTAATCTAGCCTTGAAAAAAGAAGAAACAAAAGAGGTAGTACTTCAAAAGCAAGAGAAGTTATTAAAGGAAGCTGTGGAGCTAGCTAAGACGGTAGATGAAGTAATTTTGTTTTGTGGACTGGACCATGATTACGATGTGGAAGGAGCAGATAAAAGAGAGCTTACCCTTCCTTACGAGCAGGAACGCCTCATTCAACAGGTGTTAGAGGTTAATCCGAATACTGTTGTGGTAGTAATTTCGGGCTCACCGATATCTTATCGTACCTTTGCCAATCGTGCAAAAGCGATTGTGTGGACTTCTTATATTGGTAGTTTAGGTGGTGTAGCATTGGCGGAGACGTTATTTGGTAAAGTGAATCCATCTGGAAAGCTACCAGAAACGTTTGTAAAACAATTAGAAGATTGTCCAGCCATTCATTTTGGGGAATTTGGAACCAATCACCGTGTTACTTATCAGGAAGGTATCTATGTCGGCTACCGTTATTTTGATACGTATGAGGTTGAGCCAGAATTTTGCTTTGGTCATGGATTATCCTATACAACCTTTGAATATTCGAATGCAGCAGTCATAAATGAGGATAATTTGATTCTATCAGTGGATATTACGAATACGGGAGAGATGGAAGGTGCAGAAGTTGTACAAGCTTATGTCTCTTATGAAGATTCTTCGGTTGAGCACCCACAAAAGGAACTCAAAGGCTTTGAAAAAGTAAGCTTGCAGCCAAAAGAAACAAAGAAAGTTACAATTACAATACCACAGAGTGATTTATGTTATTTTAATATTACCAAAAGACAGTTTGAGCGAATTCTAGGAAGGAAAACAATCTTACTTGGAAGTTCTTCTAGAGATATTCGCTGTGAAATTGAGATATAAAGAATAGATACTAATGATTGGCACTTCATAGTTTGAAGTGTCTTTTCTATTATGTAGTTTATTGGAAGTGATTTAGATTCAAGTTGACGTTCCAAGCAAACTTTAGTATACTATCGCTTATAGTTATCCTATAATTTTAGTATGGTAAGGTTGAGGAAAGATGATTTATTTAGATTATGCAGCCAATACACCAGTCGCAGAAGAAGTGCTACAGGTGTTTTGTGAATATAATAGGACATATATCGGGAATCCGAATTCGTATCACAGCGCAGGGTATCAAGCGAAGGATGCAATGGAGCAGGTAACAGAAAACATTGCTAATTTGCTAAAGGTAAAATCAACAGAGATTATCTATACGTCTGGAGCGAGTGAATCGAATAATACAGCAATTAAAGGGATAGCTTCGACTTATCGACAAAAGGGTAAGCACATCATTACAACTGTGCTCGAACATTCGTCGGTAAGCGGAGCTTTTACTTCGTTGCAGACCATGGGTTATGAAATCGACTTATGTGATCTTGATTCCGACGGAAGAATTAATTTAGTGCATTTGAAGGAGTTATTGCGTAACGATACCATTCTTGTCGCTATTTCTATGGTAGATAGTGAACTTGGAATTATACAGCCAATGGATCAGATCAAAGCATTGCTCAAAGAGTATCCAAACTGTCATTTACATGTTGATGCGACACAAGCAATTGGTCGTATTCCAGTCGAGTTTGAAGGTATCGATACGATGTCGTTTGCACCTCACAAATTTTTTGGTATCAATGGCTGTGGAATACTTGTAAAGAAGGAAGGTTTAGTCATTGAACCACTCATTCATGGTGGTGCTAGTACGACCGTATATCGAAGTGGAACTCCTGCAATTGCACTTGCTGCCTCAATTGAGGTGGCCTTAAGACGAGCCTTTGACCATCGAGAGAGTCAGTGGGAGCATGTAACTAAGTTAATGAATCAATTAAAGGAGCAATTAGGAACCTATCCTTTCGTACGATTAAATAGTACAAGCTACTCCGTTCCACATATAATAAATCTTAGTGTCCGTGGGGTAAAGGCGACTCAGATGCAGGAGGAGTTAGATAAAAGAGGTATTTGTATCTCAACCAAATCTGCTTGTAGTGTGAAAAATAGTCCTTCCAGAGCAGTGTATGCAGTGACGAAAGATAAAAAGAATGCAATGTATTCTTTCCGTATTAGCATAAGTGAATTAACAACAGGTGAGGAAATCGAGCAATTTTTAAAGTGCTTACATGAATGTTATCAAGTACTCACAAAAGAAAGGGTTTAGGTGTAAGATGGAACGTTACCAGGAGATAGAAAGAAGTATCATCAAGAGATTTCGTAAAGAGATCTGGAGACCATTCATCAAAGGAATACAGAATTATGACTTAATTCAAGAGGGCGACAAAATTGCAGTATGTATGTCTGGTGGAAAGGATTCTATGTTACTCGCAAAATTAATGCAAGAACTTAGCCGTCATGGTAAGATCAAATTTGAAACGGTTTTTCTAGTGATGGATCCAGGTTATAATGAAATCAATCGTCAGACGATTATCAACAATGCAGAGCTAATGAATATTCCAATTACAATGTTTAAGACAGATATCTTTGACATTGTAGCTGAGGTGGATGAGACACCATGTTATCTATGTGCAAGAATGCGCCGAGGCTATCTTTATAAGCATGCGCAAGAGCTTGGTTGCAATAAGATTGCCTTAGGCCATCACTTTGACGATGTAGTAGAAACCATTCTTATGGGAATGCTCTATGGGGCACAGATTCAGACTATGATGCCAAAGCTTCACAGTGCAAACTTTGAGGGAATGGAATTGATTCGTCCAATGTATCTAGTAAAAGAGGAAAATATTATTAACTGGAGACTTTATAACGATTTACAATTCATTCAATGTGCCTGTCGATTTACAGAAAACTGTACCATCTGCGATAATGGTGGGGGTGGCTCCAAACGTCAGGAGATGAAGATGCTAGTGAAACGCTTCCGTCAGATCAATCCAAACATAGATATGAATATCTTTAAGAGTGTTCACGATGTAAATCTAAGAACGTTAATTGGTTACCACGATGGGGACAAGGCTTATAACTTCCTAGATGATTATGATACAAAGAAAAATACTGGCTCAAGTTCAGTGGAATAGTAGAATGAAAACATAGGGACGATCCCATGATACGCCACCTGTCAAGATGACATAGGGCCTATCATGGGATCGTCCCTTTTATCGTATTCATTGCTACTTATTGTATCGATTGGACATATTTACAGGCTCCCTTATTGATGATATACTATCATTAATTGGTTATACTATATAATTACATAAATTAAAGGAGAAAACTATGGATAAGCAAGCATTGTTTGACGTGACTTATGGATTGTTCGTTCTTATGGCAAGAGAAGGGGAAAAAGATAATGGTTGTATCATTAATACAGTAATGCAAGTAACTGAGTTACCATTTCAGATGACAATTGCTGTAAATAAGGAGAATTATACCCATGATATGATTCATAGAACGAAAGAATTCAATCTCAGTATCTTAGACCAGACAACTCCATTCAAAACCTTTGAGCAGTTTGGCTATCAAAGTGGAAAAGAAATTGATAAATTAGCAGGCGTTTCAATCAAGCGTAGTGATAACCAGATTGCTTATCTAACAGATCATTCTTGTGCATATATCTCTTGTAAAGTAACACAGGAAATTGATCTTGGAACTCATACCTTATTCATTGCTACCATTACAGAAGCAACCAAGCTCTCTAGTGTAGAAGCAGTATCCTATACCTATTATCAAACAAACATCAAACCAAAGCCAGAATCAACCGAAAAGAAGGGATGGCGTTGTGTAATCTGTGGTTACATTTACGAAGGTGATGAACTGCCACCAGATTACGTTTGTCCAATCTGTAAGCATGGTGTTAGTGATTTTGAAAAGCTCTAGAATAGAGCTTTTTGCAACTTTCAAAGTTTATTTTATTCAATGGTACCTTTGCATATTCGATTTTAACTTTTGCTATACTATATCAAAGGAGGTATATCAATGAAAAAAGAAAACTCGAAAGACTTTGATAAAGTAACTATGAAAATTAATGATTACTATCAGGTGGATACAGCAACAACACTACCAACCAACACAGATGATAAATATAATGTTGGAGACATTGATATCTGTAATGCGAATTCAACCACCGATTTGACAGGATTAATGTACCGTCCGCCGATGAATCAGTATGAAACTGAGTCATATCATGATATCTATTCGTTTGGTCCACCAGATACGAAAGATGAACGTTAAAGGTGATAACCTGCACAGATTACATTTGTTCAATCTGTAAGCATAGTGTTAATGATTTTATGAAGTTCTAGAACAGAGCTTTCAATAGTAAGATAGAAATAAACAGGCTTTCCGGTTGGAAAGCCTGTTTATTATAATGTTTTGTGAATACCTCAAAGGTATGTTGTAGTGAAGCATTCACTAGCTCTGATTTGCGAATAATCAAATCCTTAGCTTCTATGTTAATATTTGTCATACTAGTTTTCCTTTCACTATTAGAACTAAGTAATGTTAAAATGTCAGTATCTTAGTTACAAGATTATCAAATATTACCATTATGAGTTGATGAAGTCAAGATAATTACTAGAATAGTGGAAAAAAGAAAAGGGCCAATCACAAGCGTGATGGCCCTTCAAAGTCATGTTCTATATTGTTAGAATTAAGCGATAGAGTTAACAGCTTTTGTTAATCTTCCAACTTTTCTAGCAGCTGCGTTCTTGTGGAAAATTCCCTTAGCAGCAGCCTTATCGATAGCAACAACAGCTTCTCTTAAACTTGTAGTAGCAAGGTTCTTATCGCCAGCAACAACTGCAGCTTCAACCTTCTTTACTAAAGTCTTAACCTTAGACTTAATCATCTTATTTCTTAATGTTTTAGTCTCGATAACTTTGATTCTCTTCTTAGCAGATTTAATATTTGCCAATGTGTGCACCTCCAAATAACGTTCTTATTTTTCATTATTCGCATGATGTTACTTATGAGTAAATCGCTCATAATTTTGTTATGGATCCGGACACGGACGTTTCATAACAAGGGCGTTTCACGCCAAGATTCAACGTTGATTGTTTGAGAGTACGTCAAAAAGTGCGTGTAAACATTCTGTTATATAATAGTATAATTTAGACGTGTTGTCAATACATAATTTCACCATAAATGAAACAAACTTAAGGAATGAGTAGAGTTGAAAACGCATAAATTAGAAGGAGAATGCATTTATGATAAAAGCCTTAAAAGACATACGTACTGACCTTGCTATGGAAGCACGAGAAAGCTTTGAAGACGACGATGTGGAAATCAAAGGTGTTGAGTTGACCAAAGAAGAAATCAAAGAAAAGGATATGACGATTACAACGGTAATCATAAAAGATGAGAATGGTGCGAAAGCAATGCAAAAGCCAATGGGGACCTATATTACGATTGAAGCACCAAAGCTTCAAGAAAAAGATGATGAATATCATAGTAGCATTAGTGATGAAATCGGTAAAGTAATCTTAAAAATCATTGGTGAGGATGTCACAGGTGGCGTATTAATTGTTGGACTTGGTAATCGGGAGGTGACTCCAGATGCACTTGGACCTTGGGTAGTAGATCATCTTTTTGTTACAAGACATCTCATCAGAGAATATGGAGAAGAATTTAAGACAAGAAATCATCTTTCTTGTGTAAGTGCAATTGCACCAGGGGTTATGGCACAGACAGGAATGGAAGCGGTGGAAATCGTTCGTGGCGTCTTAGAAGAGACCAAGCCCTCTGTCATTGTTGCGATTGATGCCTTAGCTGCTCGTTCGGTCACTCGACTTAATACAACCATCCAAATCTCAGATACAGGGATTAGCCCAGGCGCTGGAATTGGAAATCATCGTAAGGCATTGAATGAAGAAAGTCTTGGTGTGAAGGTCATTGCTCTTGGAGTTCCAACCGTAGTTGATGCAACCACCATTGTTCGGGATTCTATGGGGAATATGTTAAGTACACAAGGATTTTCAGACGATGAAATCAACAAATTCTTATCAGAAGTCACAGAATCTCAAGCGGTTCATAATATGTTTGTAACACCAAAGAATATTGATGAGTCGATGAAATGCATTAGCTTTACAATTTCAGAAGCTTTAAATTCCTGCTTTCACCAAGCATAAACCAAAATAAAGGAATGGGATATTATGAGGAGGCAAAGAAGAGTAACACGTAAAGAAATAGCAGTCTATCGCATCCTGTTTCTACTTGTCATAGTTGCAGCTTGCGCCATCCTTTTTAAAGGTGTGGTGGCGCTTGCTTCTAACGATATGACAAAGGGGATGAAAAAAATAGGTGTGAGAGTGGTACAATCCATTTATCTAGCTGTATCTTCAAGTGAAAATCATTTATTCTCTTACGTTGCAAAGGAAGAGACGACTGAAAATACCGTATTTACAGCGATGGCAGAAGGGTATGCCATCAATCATTATGCAATGCATCAGGGGAAAATCATCTTAGAGGAAGAAGTAGAAGAAGAGGAAGAAGGCAATGACCATCTATTTTGGGTAGATAACCAACAGGAACAAGAGGATACTACCATTACACTCGATCCCTCCATGACTCAAAATGTTGAACAGGAAAACCAAGAGGTAATCAATCAAGATGCTGAGAGTACCAATCAATTAATTGTTCAACATCTACCTGGTGATGTTGAAATGTTACCAGAATACAAGGAAGCATTACTAGCTGCAGAAAATGGGAAAAAAATCACGAATGTAGCAATGTCAACATTGGGTTTTATTAAAAGTCAGTATGATTATAACAAATTAATCACGTTTGATTATCTGCTGTCTAATTTCTATGTGGTAGACTCTATTACGGTTGCAAAGGAAGAAGTCTTTGACGCGAAAAAGTTAGTCAATATGGATATGTCCATTACAAAAGATAATACAAAGCCACAAATTCTCATTTATCATACGCATGCTTCAGAAACCTATATTGATAGCAAACCAAATGTTGAAGAGGATACGGTTGTTGGTGTTGGTACATATTTAACTGAATTATTAGAAAACATGGGCTATTCGGTCTATCATGATACGACTGCGTATGATCGTTTGCCAAACGGTGACTCCAATCGAAACAAAGCCTATAGTACAGCTTATCCAAGTCTTTTAAAGATTCTAGAGGAAAATCCAAGCATTCAAGTCGTCATAGACCTTCATCGAAACTCAGGGGAACGCTTAGTGACCAACATCAATGGGAAAGATACTGCAAAGATTATGTTCTTTAATGGTCTTAGTAGAAATACTCAAGGACCATACGATTATCTTGAAAATCCAAATCAGCAGGCAAATCTTGCGTTTAGCCTTCAATCTGCATTGGTCGGGAGAGCTCTCTACCCTGGACTTTTAACTCGTAATTACTTAAAGAATTACCGTTATAACATGCATGTGAAAGAGCGGTGCATGCTCGTTGAGGTCGGAACGGTTAATAATACCGTATTAGACGCTTACAATGCAATGGAACCGTTAGCTAATATTTTAAATCAAGTATTAAGTACCCCATAAATTTTGGATCCTTGAAGAGCATACCAATTTGGTATGCTCTATTTCATTGGTTAAAACAGCTCCTTGTCAGTATTTCACTCATATGTTATAATGGCGTGTATGTAAAGAACTTAGAATGGGTTATTGTTTCATAACCTTAGGAGGAAATATGTCAGTTGACCAAAGTAGAATTCGAAATTTTTGTATTATCGCTCATATAGATCACGGTAAATCTACGTTAGCCGACCGTATCATTGAGAAAACAGGATTGCTTACAAGTAGAGAAATGCAGGCACAGGTTCTCGATAATATGGATCTGGAACGTGAACGTGGTATCACGATCAAGGCCCAGACCGTACGTACCGTTTATAAGGCAAAGGATGGAGAAGAGTATATTTTTAATTTGATTGATACTCCAGGCCATGTCGACTTTAACTATGAAGTATCACGAAGCCTTGCAGCTTGTGAGGGTGCCATTCTTGTTGTAGATGCAGCACAGGGAATAGAAGCACAGACCTTAGCGAATGTATATCTAGCCTTGGATCATAACTTAGAAGTAGTGCCAGTCATTAATAAGATTGATTTACCAAGTGCAGAACCAGAACGTGTCATCAATGAAATTGAAGATATCATCGGATTAGAAGCACAAGATGCACCATTAATTTCTGCAAAGACTGGATTAAATATCGAGGATGTGTTAGAAGCAATCGTTCATAAACTTCCAGCACCAAAAGGAGATAAGGATGCTCCATTACAGGCATTGATTTTTGACTCTGTGTATGATTCCTATAAAGGAGTTATTGTATTTTGTCGTGTGATGGAAGGGACCGTTCGTAAAGGCTCAACGATTCGTATGATGGCTACTGGTTGTGAAGCGAATGTTGTTGAGCTTGGTATCTTTGGACCTGGTGCGTACATCCCTTGTGAGGAATTAACACCTGGTATGGTTGGTTATATTACTGCAAGTTTAAAGAATGTAAAGGATACGCGTGTGGGCGATACCATTACTGATTCTGAGCGTCCTTGCGCCCATGCATTACCTGGCTATAAGAAAGTAAATCCTATGGTTTACTGTGGTCTTTATCCAGCAGATGGTGCGAAATATGGAGATTTAAGAGATGCACTTGAGAAATTACAGTTAAATGACGCTTCTCTTCAGTTTGAGCCAGAAACCTCGATTGCTTTAGGCTTTGGTTTCCGTTGTGGTTTCCTTGGTTTGCTTCATCTTGAAATCATTCAAGAACGTCTAGAGAGAGAGTATAACCTTGACCTTGTAACTACAGCGCCAAGTGTTATTTATAAAGTATATAAGACCAATGGTGAAATATTTGATATTACAAATCCTAGCAATCTCCCAGATCCATCTGAGATCGAACATATGGAAGAGCCTTTTGTAAAGGCGGAAATAATGGTTACAACTGAATTTGTTGGAGCAATTATGACCTTATGCCAGGAACGCCGTGGTATTTACCTTGGTATGGAATATATGGAAGAGACAAGAGCATTGCTTAAGTATGAACTTCCACTGAATGAAATTATTTACGATTTCTTTGATGCATTAAAATCACGTTCTCGTGGTTATGCGTCCTTTGATTACGAGATGAAGGGTTATGTTCCTTCCACACTTGTAAAACTTGATATCTTAATCAACAAAGAGGAAGTCGATGCTCTTTCCTTTATCGTACATTCAGAAACTGCTTATGAACGTGGTAGAAGAATGTGTGAAAAGTTAAAGGAAGAGATTCCAAGACAGCTCTTTGAGATTCCAATTCAGGCAGCCATCGGAAGCAAGGTCATCGCTCGTGAAACTGTAAAAGCCATGAGAAAAGACGTACTTGCAAAATGCTACGGTGGTGATATTTCTCGTAAGAAGAAGCTTCTTGAAAAACAGAAGGAAGGTAAGAAGAGAATGCGCCAGGTGGGTAATGTTGAGATCCCACAGAGTGCATTTATGTCAGTGTTGAAGCTGGATGACAATTAGTACTAGGTTGCTATTAAGTACGATATTACTAAGTTTTATAGAAAGCAGAATAGAAAAGGTTGTGGTAGAGTTAAGAAAAAACGTTAATTCTACCGCAACCTTTTTATGATTTTACCTGTATACAGGGACTGCAATTCAACTTAGTTATTGATAAGTGATGATAGGATTTTCAATCTATTTGGTTTATAATATATGTTGAGATTGCAGGGATGGTTAAAATATTGAAGGATGGAGATTAGGAAAGGAGGTGTATTATGTTGAATGATACTGCTTTATATCTAGCGAAAACAGCTGGCCCATCGATTTCTTATCGAATATGCAAGGAAATATTAAATGAAGATGTTTCTAAACCTAATATGCAGTTATTGCAAGAAAAGATACTTAAGGAAGAAGAAGTAATAAGAATATGTTCATTGAAAAAAGAAGATGGCTGGCTTGGAGGATCCTTTCATGGCGTTGATGAACCGGAATGTTGTATTAGATACTTAATAGAAAAAGGGGTTGAACCAAGTCATGCAATCATTCAAGAAGCTCTCAATGCGCTATTGAAAAAAGGTGAAAATTTCGATGAAGGAAGTATGTACAGAGTTGGAAAGCCATTAGATGAATTACAGTTAGGTGGTTCTAAATTAATCAAAGCTTGTGTTTTTGCATACACGGGAAATGAACAGTATGATTTTGTCATTGAAAAAATAGATGAGGCTTTGAATGTATTCAGGTTTGTATGTGATGTAAAAAATATAACCGATATTTATGATAGATATAAAAATAAATTGGTTTTTAAAACAGGAGTCATTTGGCCGAGTATATATCACCTGCGTTTACTTGCATATACAACTCAATGGAAGAATAATGATAATCAAGATATGTTAATAAATGCTATTGTAAATCTTTCTAAGTTATCGCCGATCCCTGAGATTAAACTACTTTATAAGAATCAGATGATAGCACCTGCTTCAATTTATATGAACAATTTTAATGAGGATATGAGTTGCCTTAATGCAAAGGAATGGATGATGTGGTTCCATCGTACCGAATTAATATCAAGGCTTGGTATCGCATATAAAGTACCTTCCATAAAGACACAAATCGAATATGTAGACAAAATTTTAAATGACAACAATGGTTTATTTACAAAAAAACTAAGACATTTCTACTACACAAAATGGACTCAATATTTAGGGCTAGCACTTGAAACGGATTGGAAGTCTGATGAAAAAGTAATGAATGATTTGACATTTCGATGTTTATTGATGAAATCGTATAGTTTAGCACATTAAAATAAAAGCTGTTAAACTATGAAAAAAACGATATTAATTGAATGAAATACATAAAGGAAAAGAGGGAAATGATGGCTGAACTATGGGAATTAGTAGATATCAATAAGAAGAAAACTGGTAAGATATTAGTGCGTGAGAGTGATATGTTGATACCAGAAGGTATGTATCATATGGTTGTGGAAATTTGGACCAAGGATTCAAACGGTAAGATATTGTTAACACAAAGACATCCAAACAAGCATTTTGGTTTGTTGTGGGAGGCATCTGGTGGGGCTATGGTAGCAGGAGAAGAAAGTATCGACGCTGCTCAGAGAGAATTAAAGGAAGAAACAGGAATCTACATGGATAAGGAACACCTACAATATCTTGGATGTGTCATTGGAAGTAATTGGATCATGGAATCGTATGTGTGTGTGTTAGGCGAAGCTGAACCGAAGCTGCAGTTACAAGCAGAAGAAGTAGTCGATTATAAATTTGTGACCGTAGAGGAATTAGAAGCCTGGAAGGATCATATGGTGGATGGACCTTGGAAACGCTTTTGCCAATATAAAGAGCTGATTATGAAAGCTTGATTAAATTATATGGTAATATCAGTGAAGTGGCGAATAATAGGGAACTGCTTCATTGGTACTACTTTGAATGTATGAGGATGAAGAGATGAGAAAAGTTAAACTGACAATAACAGAAAGTAGATGCCGATGTGGTTATCATAAAACAGGTGATAGCTTTATCGTGAAGGATTTATGTCCGCCAATCTGCCATGAACTATGGAATCAATTATATCCTATGCTATATGCCCTCCAAAATGGAGCATTGTTGGATTATGGTACAAAACGAGAGCCTATGTTTGATGCACAATGTCCAGATGGTGGTCGCATAAAAGTACATGGAGAAGTCATTGATGAGATCGTTAAGGATGAGAAGGAAAATACAATATAAAAATAAATGGATCATATTCACTAAAATCAACGTGATATGTAACCATAATC
>JAEZKD010000063.1 GCA_023415655.1 Bacillota bacterium
CTTCCACAGAATCAAAAAGATCACCCTGTGTTACAACTGTTCTTCCTTCCTTGACTGCAAGAATCGCAGCTTCATTGATCATATTCGCAAGATCAGAACCAACGGCTCCACTGGTAGCCATCGCAATCTCTTCCAGATTCACAGAATCATGCATCAATACATTCTTTGCGTGTACTTTCAGAATTTCTAATCTTCCCTTTAAATCCGGTTTATCTACAATAATACGTCGATCAAAACGTCCTGGACGAAGTAACGCTTTATCTAATACTTCTGGACGGTTCGTCGCTGCAAGAATGACAATACCCTTCGATGTATCAAACCCATCCATCTCAGATAGTAACTGATTTAAGGTTTGTTCTCGTTCATCATTACCGCCACCGCCATAATGACTGTCACGACTTTTACCAATTGCATCAATTTCATCGATAAAAACGATACAAGGTGCTTGATTTTGTGCTTGTTTAAATAAGTCACGCACACGGGATGCACCAACACCTACAAACATCTCAACAAAATCAGAACCAGAAAGTGAGAAGAATGGTACCTTGGCTTCTCCTGCAACTGCTTTTGCAAGCAAAGTTTTACCGGTACCAGGAGGTCCAACTAAGAGTGCTCCCTTTGGTAACTTCGCACCGATTCGAGTATATTTGCCAGGATTGTGAAGAAAATCAACTAACTCCTTCACGGATTCCTTGGCTTCTTCTTGACCTGCTACATCCTTAAATGTAACACCAGTTTCTTTTTCTACATAAACTTTTGCATTGCTCTTACCAACGCCCATCATTCCACCACTATTTTTAGTGATCATACGGAATAAGAACCACATAACTCCATAGATTAAGATAAAAGGAAGAAGATAAGATAGGAGTACCTCTACAATGGTTGAACTATTATCTTCCACCAAAGGGTTTACAATTGCTCCATTTGCTTTTAACTGTTCTGTTAATCCTTCTTCATCATGTATAAATCCCGTATAATAAATCTTTTCACGACTAGGATTCTCTTTGTATGCTTTCGTATAGACCAAGATTTTTGAATTTGGGTAATCATATTCCACTTCAGCAATCATTTTAGAATCGCTCATCTCGATCAATTCATTATTGGAGATGTATTCTGTACGACTTTGCTGTAGTTGTTTGTTCATGTAAGAGAATAACAATAGCATGATCAATGCAGCAACCAAGCTAAAGATCCAGCCCCGTTTCCCAGGTCCGGATTTTTTCTTATCGTCATTGTTATTTCTATTATCCATAGGAACCTCCCTAATTTGTTCATTTTTCAAGTATAGTAATTATATTTTCAATTTTGTACCAAATACATAGATAAGTTCATTATAATGATAGTCAAATTATAAATCAAGCAGTTACTTCTGAATTTTTTGTGTCCTTACTACTTTAATTCTAAAAATTTGCTAAACTATCCTCTTTACATTTTTAAATTATTACTAGATTTTTTCTTTTTTTAGTAGTATAATATAATTTGTTTTTTTAATTCACTAGCAAAGGCGTTAGCGTTTAAAATCCTACAGATACCTGCTATCACTGACTCATTTTGGCAGCTCTTTGGATCTTAAATGCTTTTTTATTTTTAAAAACCAGAAGAATAAATGATAGGAGGAGCATTCAAATGGGAGTAAAATATGTATTTGTAACCGGTGGAGTCGTTTCTGGGCTTGGTAAAGGAATTACTGCAGCTTCGCTTGGCCGCTTGTTAAAAGCAAGAGGTTATCATGTAACGATGCAGAAATTTGATCCTTACATCAACATCGATCCTGGTACTATGAATCCAATCCAACATGGTGAGGTATTCGTTACCGATGATGGAGCAGAGACAGATCTTGATTTAGGTCATTATGAACGTTTTATCGATGAAAGTTTAACCAAACAATCCAATGTTACAACAGGTAAAATCTATTGGACTGTATTATCAAAGGAACGTCGAGGTGACTTTGGGGGTGGCACAGTTCAAGTAATTCCGCACATCACCAATGAAATCAAGAGCCGTTTTTATCGAAACGATGGCTGCAATGAAACTCAAATTGCAATTATTGAGGTCGGTGGAACGGTTGGTGATATCGAAAGCCAACCTTTCTTAGAATCCATCCGCCAATTTCAACATGACATCGGACATGAGAATGCAATTTTGATCCATGTTACATTAATTCCTTATTTAAAAGCTTCTGGTGAAATGAAAACAAAACCAACTCAAGCAAGTGTTAAGGACCTTCAAGGAATGGGTATTCAACCTGATATAATTATGTGTCGAACAGAGTATCCCCTAGAACCAGGAATTCGCGAAAAGATTGCTCTCTTTTGTAATGTTCCAAGCACCCATGTCCTTCAAAACCTAGATGCCGAAAACTCCTTATACGAGGTTCCTCTCATGATGGAAGAAGAACATCTCGCTGATGTGGCTTGTGAATGTCTGAAGCTTCCATGCCCAGCTCCTGATTTAAGTGATTGGGAACAGATGGTGCAATCACTTAAGAATCCTACAAAAGAAGTAACTGTCGCCCTAGTTGGTAAATACACTCAACTACATGATGCCTATATCAGTGTTGTAGAGTCTTTAAAACATGGAGCAGTTGCTCACAAAGCATCTATTCATATCAAATGGATTCCTTCGGAGAATGTGACAAAAGGCAACGTCAATGAACTTCTCTCTGATGTAAGTGGCATCCTTGTCCCAGGTGGATTCGGTGATCGTGGTATTGAAGGTAAGATTCTCGCCATTCGCTATGCACGAGAACATAATGTTCCATTCTTAGGTTTATGTCTTGGTATGCAGCTGGCCATGGTTGAAATTGCTCGCAATGTCCTTAAATTCTCGGATGCACATAGTTTTGAATTAAATCCAGAGACTACACATCCTGTCATTCATCTTATGCCAGAACAGGATGGTATCGAAGATATTGGTGGTACGTTGAGACTTGGCTCTTACCCTTGTATACTGAATAAATCAAGCAAAGCATACGATCTTTACGGTACAGAAATCATTCACGAACGTCATCGTCATCGCTATGAGGTAAATAATTATTATCGTGAAGATTTTATAAAAGCTGGCGTTAAACTCTCTGGTCTAAGTCCAGACGGACGAATTGTTGAGATGATGGAGCTACCAAATCATCCTTGGTTCATGGCAACACAGGCGCATCCAGAGTTTAAATCTCGTCCAAATCGTCCACATCCTTTGTTTAAGGGGTTTGTTGGTGCTGCATTGGAGTTTGGTAAGGAAGCGAAGGGGTTGAATTAAGTCATTAATAATCAGTAACTTGGTTTAGTAAGTAATTCTTCTTGGAAACAATGTATTAAATTAATTACCTACGTATATGATTAAAACTGCACCCAAAATGTTAGAGTATGATATGTATCCCCATTAATGGTTTTGTCCAGTAATGGGGATACATATCAGTAAAATAACATTCTGGATACAGTTTTTGAATTAAGTGTTTCATTTAAAGTATGTTCAACTAGCATTAACCCATGATATCAAGAACTTTTTCAATGACATAATCCTGCTGTTCAAATGTTAGTTCAGGATATAATGGGAGACTGATCGCTCTCTCATAATACAATTCTGCATTCTCACAACAAACATCTGCATAACCATTGTTCTGATAATATGGATGCTTATATACCGGAATGTAATGTACATTTACTCCAATTCCTGCATTCCTCAATGCATCAAAAACTTCTTTTCTATCATGCTGCAAACACTGGATAACATACAAATGATAACTATTATTACAGCCTTCTTCTTGAAACGGAATGATAATATTATTACTATGTTTAAACTTCTCATTATAACGTTTCACTAACTCACGTCTCTTTGCAATAAATTCATCCAATCGTTTCATTTGCGAGATGCCCAACGCACATTGAATATCCGTAATACGATAATTATATCCTAAATCCAGTTGCTGATAATACCACGCACCTTCATCATGCGTCATCATATTCGGATCCCTTGTAATCCCATGAGTACGAAACAAACACAATCTCTGATATATTACTTCATCATTGGTTGTAATCATTCCTCCCTCTCCAGTTGTGATATGTTTTACAGGATGAAAGCTTAACGTTGTGATGTCTGATATACTTCCTACCTTTTCCCCTTTATAATCAGCTCCTAAGGCATGTGCTGCATCTTCAATAATAATCAGATTATATTCATTCGCAATCTTGCGAATTTCATCCATTTCACAAGGTTGTCCAGTAAAATGAACAGCAACGATTGCCTTTGTCTTGTTAGTGATTTTTCTCCTAATATCTTCTGGGTCAATATTATAAGTATCTGGTTTTATATCTGCAAATACAGGTTTTGCTCCGCAATACAATGCACAATTTGCAGATGCTGCAAAGGTAATTGGTGTCGTTATAACCTCATCTCCATCACCAATTCCTGCTGCATAACATGCTGCATGAAGCGCAGCCGTTCCATTCGATATTGCAACTGCATATTTTGCTCCTACATAATCAGCAACTATTTTCTCAAACTCTGCTACTGTAGGTCCTGTTGTCAAATAATCAGATTTTAACACATCGATCACTGCTTGAATATCTTCGTCATTAATGGACTGTTTACCATATGGTATATACATAATACAAATTCCTTTCTTATGTTATTTCTCACATACTTAATATGCTAATAATATGCGTGCTATTCTTTTACATCCTTTACCATCTACTAAGCTTTGCATACGAGAACTTAATTCTTTTCTCTTATCCTCGTCCTCAATAATTTCAGTTAAATAAGTAACGATTGCTTCCATACAGTCCGTCATACTACTCCGAACATCTCCAACCCATCTAATCAGTTGTTTTTCTTGTGCTGTTCTCGCAATATCTAATTGATTATCCGCTAGTGTATACATAATTGATGGAATTCCACAGGCACATAACTCATAGGTTGTGACTCCGCCTGCTGTGATGGCAACATCACATAACTTCATATAATCAGAGATATTATTGATTGCTACAAGAAAATGAATATTCGTGTAGTTACGCCATTGTTGTTGCAATAATTCTTTATTGTTATTAAACTTTCCTAATATAACATAAAATTCTAGATCATAAAACCATTCTTCGCTTTCCAGTCGTTGCAATATATGCCCTGTCACATTGTAATTATCAGTACCACCAGAAGTTATTAATATTTTTGTTGCTTTATTAGAAATCACTTTTTTCACATTTGTAAATTCTTCTCTTAATGGGGCATATGATGTGCCAATGTAGCATCGTGTAGAAAAGCCTGCCTCTTTATATCTTGCTTCATAATTGTAGCTTTCTGCATACATATTATAATTAATCAATAAATCAACAGGATAAAGAAACGAATTTATATCATCCATATAAGCCACTCTAGTATGTCGTCTCAAGACTTCTAAATATCGATCCGTTACAGAATATGAATCAATTAGGATCCAAGAAGGTTTATACCTATTAATTACTTCTAGAAGCTGGCTAAGCTCTTTCTCCATCTCATTCCATACCGTATTTAAGCATATTGTTTCAAAGCCCGCTTGCAAAATCAGCGACTCAGCAAAAGAATCGGCTGTTACAAACTTGATTGCTTCACCACATTTTTCTAATTCTTTTGCTATTGATAGGCAACGCATAATATGACCTGTTGCAATTACTTCATTGGCATCTGCTCGAACTAGTATCATAGTTCTCCCACCTTTATAAACGTTATTGGAAGTCTCATAGTTCTTTTTTGTATATGAGACAATCGACTTTCAGGATTTTTTGATATCCAAGACTCTCAAAACACTGTTGAGATGGCTTGTTATCAAACTTCACTTCTCCTTCTAAACAAAACCCTAACTCATATTCTTTTTCCAGTAACACTAGCATCTGTCTACCATACCCTAAATTACGAAACTCTTTACTAATGGAAAAACTAATCTTCCCTACATTCTCTTTTCTATCAACTCGGACTTGTCCCACACATGAATTTCCTATCATATAAATAAAAAAATCATGGTGATCATCTTCTATCTTACTTTGAAACCATTTGACATGGTTCAAATACTCAATCTTATCTGTTGAGAAAGACTGTTTGCGTACCTCTGAGTCGTTCGCCCATTCAAAAATCATATCACAATCGGTCAATTCTGCTCTACGTAAATATCCAATAATATTAGGAGTTTCTTTTTTCATTTTACTATCTTTCATTAGATTCCTTCTTCCATCAGCTCTTGACTCAGTGGAGTTCCACGCTCTATATCACAAGTTGCAGTTTTCCCAAGAATTTCAGGATAATATTTGGGCTTCATTCCGTATCCTGGGCGGATAACTTTGATATTAAGCTCTGTAAATTTTTCACCCTTTTTTATGTCCTCAGTCACAAAAATGGATTTGCGAAATGTTACATTCGTCTGTTCTTGCTCTTGTGCTCCATATTTCACACAGCCTTTCGCTAATTCAACTGTTCTAATATCCCTAACCATATCTGCAAATTCTTTCGGTTCCATAGAGAAGGAAGCATCTGGATTATCGATACTTCGACTCAAACAAAAATGCTTTTCAATGATAGTTGCACCCATAGCTACTGCTGTCACAGCACCCAAGGAACCCATAGAATGATCCGAAAGGCCTACTTTAACTTGAAACCGTTCTTTCATATCGAGCATTGTATTTAAATTCATCTGATTAGTAATCGCAGGATATGCACTGGAGCATTTAAGAAGAGCCACCTCGTTATGATACTTTCGTATGGTTTGTACTGCATCTGATATTTCGTCAATAGAACCCATTCCAGTCGACATGATAATCGGTTTCATTTTACTGGCAACGTAATCAATCAGAGGAATATCGACAAGTTCAAAGGAAGCAATTTTGTAGAATTCCATTCCAATTTCTTCTAAAAAATCAACCGCTGTTTTATCAAAGGGAGTAGAAAACATATCGATTCCTATTTTATCTGCTAATGCTTTCAAATCTGCTTGCCACTCCCATGGTGTATATGCTTTTTGGTATAATCGATATAGATTTTCACCTTCCCAAGTACCGTTATCAATATGAAAATATTGATTATTGCAATTCATTGTAATCGTATCAGCAGTATAGGTCTGTAATTTGATACAATCTGCTCCAGCTTCTTTGGCTGCGTATATAATTTCTTTCGCATGTTCTAAAGAGCCCGCATGATTCGCTGACATCTCTGCAATGATATATGTTGATTGATTGTGTTTATATTTCATTCTTTTCACCAAATTCCTATCATTTACTTTTCTAAATCCGATTTTCTGATGATTTCAATATATCAAACGCCGGATATTTTGTTGATTATTGTCATTATATGGTTGTCCTCATTATATCATATCACAGGGTTTTGTTCTACGATAAAAACATATTAAAAAGTTTCAATTACACTTTAATGTATGTTTGATTTAAAAAGGACGGTTACATCATCCAAAGAGTAATTTAAATTGATGTAACCGTCCCTATTCTATTTTAATGCAACCTTAACTGCCGTAATTAAGCTTCCCAAAAAGATGAACATATCTGAGATATTAAATATCACCTTATCATAAAAGGAAAATGAAAAATAGTCTACAACATAACCACGCTGCATACGATCATAAACATTACTACCCGCACCACCAAGCATAAAGGATAGTCCCAGCTTTAACATTTTCTTTCCCTTTTGTGGTAGTACAAACACCATCGCCATACCAAGTAGTCCAATTAGAATCCCCGAAGCGACTAATAGAATCTCTCGTTTTTTTTCCAATAGGTTTAAAAAGGCACCATGATTATGATATTTGGTGACGATAATTTTATCTTTAAATATCTTCTCTTGTGTTCCAAGCTTTTTATTCTTTTCAATATAATTCTTTATAAGCAAATCACCAATAAATATAAGTGCTGAAATGAAAAGATATACCATAACTTCCTCCTTCTAACCCAACAATCTCACTCATTCCTACAAGTTATTCTATGATTCTTGATTTGATATGTGCGATTGAGTCCTACAATAATTAAGCTCTCTTTAGATTCTCATTACACCAAGAAATTGCAAGTGTTTCATACTCCTTCGCTTGTTCATAATTCCCAATCATCGCAAAACATTTACTTAATCCAATGAGTGGAACGTCCCCACCATAGCGATTACTCAATTCTGGTTCTGTTTCATAGGCTGCATTATAGAACCAAATACTTGCTTCCTTCCCATCCTTTAGCGCTAAATAGTATTCCCCTAATTCACAGCAGACTTCTGCACTCGAAGGCTTTAAAGCAATATTTTTAAGACACGTCTTAAAAAATATCTGATCATTATTCATAAGCCTTGCTGCACGCACCAATACACACTGGCATTGTCTTAACAATCTCTCCTGTAAGGTCTCATGTTCTAGTAGACTTAAGAAATAAGGGTAAGCCTCTATAAAATCACTATCCTTCCCTGCAATAAATAATTCTCTAGCATACATCTCTATTAATTTATCTGATAATGGCTCATTACGTTTTAGAATCTTTTGAAAGGTTGCAAAATCACGATTTGCATGATTACATAGAGGCTTATGTGTTATGACGATTTCACTATCATAAATCACTGGATCTAAACGTACCGATTCATGCAGTGGATCCTTCCATATAAAATTACGTATCCTCTTATATAATTTAGGACGATACTCCTTATCAAAGTTATACGTTGTATTATACTCCAGCTGATTGGAATAATACATCTGAACAATCTCTATTTCTGGCAGCATCACTTCTTTTAATTGAAGAAATTTCTTCTGATTTTCTTCATCGATAATTTCATCTGCATCAGCAACATAAATGTAATCCATCGTTGCTTTAGAAAAGGAATAATTTCTGGCCTTTGAAAAATCATCCACCCATTCAAAATCATAAATCTGATTCGTGTAACGACTTGCGATTTCTTTTGTCTCATCAGTCGAACCGGTATCTACAAGAATAATCTCATCCACAATTGGTTGAATGCTCTTTAAACAGCGTTCCAATACCTTCGCTTCATTTTTTACGATAAGGCAAGCTGAAATTGTAATCATTAATCCTTTTCCTCCGATTAGTACTCATTTTGTATGTAGGTTACTCAAACTTAAGCATTTCATTAATAAGAAATAAAATCACGCTCCAAGTTTGAATACTTAACTTAATTTTAGTGGATAACAAACCAAACGTCAATGAATTCCATTGAACAAAATGATACATGTGCAACAAATAAAACCGATAAGATTGTGATTCTCTTAAAAAAGAGGTGTACACCATCTTATCGATTTTAGTTTAATTATTTTACTTCTCCAATCATAAGGCGATACTTCATCTCTGCAATCAACCAATCTTCCAAATGATCTATATCCTGAACCTCCAAATCAGACATTACATATGGCACGGTCTTTTTAGTAAGTAATGCTTTCACTTCCTTTAATACATCTACCTTAATAAAATAGAACTGCCCACAATCATGGTACATATCTTCTAATTCTTGGGATCGTGTATTCACATATTGAGGACAATTCATATGTACCAACTCATCCTTAATACAAATTGATCGCTGAATTGGATAGGAATACTTCACTACTGGCATAACTGAGTTGCCCTTACCCATTAACTCATATCCCTTTTGCAGTTTTTGTGCCGTCACAAAAGGTGCTGTAGGGTAGATGCAACATACTTCATCAAAATATTTTCCTTCCTCTTCATACATTGCTAATACTTCAAGCAACACATCTGCTGTAGATGCAAAATCACCCGATGTTTCCTTGCCTCTCAGGAACGGTACCTTAGCCCCAGCATTTTTTGCGATTTCTGCGATTTCTGTATCATCTGTGGAAACCATAACCTCTGTAAAGATATTGGCTGTTAGCGCAGCTTGAATTGAGTACTCAATGATTGGTCTTCCACAAAACTCCTTGATGTTTTTTCTAGGTATTCGTTTGCTGCCTCCACGGGCAGGGATGATTGCTAATATACTCATTTGTTACTCCTTTATTAATAAAAATAACATCTTGATTGATTCAAGAAAAGGATCGGATAAATCCTAGCCATAGTTTCTCCTATCTGCATCTCTCTCGTCCAGCAACCGCTTTCTCATAACCACCACATTTACTGTAATAGTGATATGCTTCTTCTTTCATACCAAGACATTCTAAGATAACACCTGCATTATAGAATGCAAGGTATCCATTGACTCCTTCGATTTTGGCATCTGGATAGGTTGTTGCCTTTAAATATTCTTCTACTGCTCGATCAAAGATACCATTCTCTTGATAAATTAGTCCCATTAGAAACACAAAATCCGCAGAACTTGAAAACTCCTCATAAAGGCTTTCTAAACAAAGAGCTTTTTCATACTGCTTGGAGTTCAATAAGGAATATCCATACATTTCAATTAAATCAATCACATATTCCAAGTTGGGATCCAATTCATACGTAAATGTCTGTTCAAAAAAAGTAGTAGCAACTTCATATTCTCCTTTAAAATAGTAACTTTTCCCTAACTGATACATCACATATGTATCTGATGGTTGCCCAGCTAACATTTCTTTTAAAAGGGTAATATTGCGATCTGCTTTTTGTTTACGCTCTAGTTCTGTTCCGTTATAGCCCTGATGATCAAACTCAATTGGTACCACATACGTCTCATAGCTATTTTCTTTTTTTTCTGTAATCTGTTCATGAATCTTCCCTGTATAAAAAAAGTGTTCTTTAGCAAATAAACGATTCACGAGTTCTCGTTCTATATAACTATTTCCATTGCGTTCAAAAGGATTATTTCGATGAATTCTTCCAACTTGATTAGGGTGCTTTCGTACTAATTTCTCTATTTCTGCCTTATCAAACTGAACAGCAAATTCATCACTATCAACCATAAGTATATATGGATTACTTGCTTTTGAAATCGCAAAATTTCTAGCTGCACTAAAGTCATTGCACCACAAAAAATCGTAGACATTTTTTGTAAATGACTTTGCAACTTCAATTGTTTCATCATTAGAACCAGTATCGACTATGACTATCTCATAACCTAAGGGTTGTATTTTTTCCAAACAGTGTCTTAAATTTACTGCATCATTTTTTACAATTACACAAATTGATATCATTCTTTTACATATCACTTTCTCATATTCTATTTAGAAACTTTATCGACCATAATCTACAATAACAATAGAAGTAATCTTGCATTTTTCTATGTCTTTTACTTAAGTTTTTAGTATACAGATTAGGTAAAAACAAAAAAGAAAGCCCTAGTTTTTACTAGGACTCTATAAAGCGGATAACGGGAATCGAACCCGCATCCTAAGCTTGGGAAGCTCATATTCTGCCATTGAACCATATCCGCATACTGATATCATACCACTTTCTCCAATTTTTCTCAAGAGCAAAATTGTACTATAAGTATGTTTGTAAAAAAAGAGAATATCCATACACCCTTTGCCCGTTTTATTTGGACATTGAAATCCATGGATATTCACTATAAGTATTCAATCACCTTATCCTAGCATCAATTAATCCCTTTCTTTAATTGAATCCTTAAATTATCTATTTCTTTAGAAGTAAGATTCATCGGCACAAGTTCTAATAACTTTCTAGTTACTGAATATGCTCCTAACTTAAGATAAGGATTACTCATATATTCCGGAAATAGCTCAGTTACCGTTTCATTCATATAATTCATAATTTCAACTGTAAAATCCGTACATCTAACTAAAAAAAGCAATAAACTATTAGCATAAAAAAAGTTAAGAAAGTGTATTTCTATCTCATTCTTATATGTTTCATATAAATTATTCTGACGATATCTCTCAATTCTTTTTAGTGCAATTGTAAATCGATCAAAGTGTCGATTACATAAAGGGAGCCTTGTCGTTGAAGTTGGATTCATAAAATAGTTATACATTGGTTCTTCAAATTCATAATAGTTACGAATGCAGAAACCTGCCCTATCTTTCCAATCAACATCCTCATAAAAGCAATTTTCTAAGAAGAAAAGCTGATGACTATTAATAATATCAGTTTTTAAAATTTTTCCACAAACATAACCAGGGAATCCATCTGCAATCAAACTTCGTATAGAATCTTTGGATGTGAAATCATATAGAAGGCCTTCCCTTGAAAAATCATAAAATTGTTTCATTACCTCTTCTTGATTAACATCTATCTTACGAAATTTGGAACCCACCATATCATAATCATTTTCGATTGCTTTTTTGTAAAGTTTTTCAAATAGTTCAAGCGCAATCCAATCATCCGCGTCAATAAAGCTGACATAGGATGCCGTAACGTAATTCAATCCAGTATTACGCGCCGCACCCTGCTTTTTATTATTTTCGTGTTGAATCAGAATAATTGATTCTGGATAGTACTTTTCCCAAGTTAGTAGTTTCTCCCATGTATTGTCCGTTGAAGCATCGTCTACCAGAATTACTTCAAGCTTCTCAATACCAATTGTTTGATGAATTATTGAATTGAGACAGCGATCAATATAATCCTCCACATTATAACAAGGAATAATTACACTAATTAACTTCTCCATATTTCTCCTTTAGATCAATGGCAAATTTTCTCTTAGTTGCTCCACACTCAACCATTGAGTATTGGTTTCAGAGTTATACTCAAAACCTTCTGGTACCAATTTGCCTCCTGGTGTAAAGTATCGATTTTTGTCCCACCACTCAAAATGAGGATAAATAATATAGTGTTTTTCATACTCATAGGTGGAACGAGAATCATCTTTGGTTACCATAACCTCATGCAATTTTTCTCCTTCACGAATGCCGATTTCTCTAATTCTAACATCAGGGAGCATAGCTTCAGCCAAATCTGTAATTTTAAAAGATGGAATTTTTGAGATATATGTTTCACCACCTTTGGATTCACTTAATGCTTTAAATACAAGCTCCACACCTTGTTCAAGAGTGATCCAAAAGCGTGTCATACGCACATCTGTTATAGGTAACTCCACTTCCTTTTGATCAATCAAACGCTGAAAAATCGGAATAATGGAACCACGACTACCAGCTACATTCCCATAGCGAACGACAGAGAAGCAAGTTCCATCCGTCCCTTTATATGCATTCGCTGCAATAAATAGCTTGTCTGACACAAGCTTTGTACCACCATATAAGTTAATCGGATTTACTGCTTTATCCGTAGACAGTGCAACTACCTTTTTGACACCGCAGTCTAACGCAGCATCAATGACATTCTGTGCACCATGAATGTTGGTCTTAATCGCTTCAAATGGGTTGTATTCACAGGTAGGAACCTGTTTCATAGCAGCTGCATGAATGACATAATCTACCCCTTTAAAAGCACGGTATAGACGTTCCTTATCTCTAACATCTCCAATAAAGAAGCGTACACGTGACATATCAACCTTATCTTGATATTCTGCTTTCATATTTGCTTGTTTAAATTCATCTCTGGAATAAATGATTACCTTCTTAGGTGAGTAACTAGCAAATATCATTTCAAGAAATCTTTTTCCGAAAGAACCAGTTCCTCCAGTAATTAAAATGGTTTTGTTATTAAGCATTTATATTCCTCCTAATAATTAAGTTCATCCACTGCACGTTTTAGTAATGGTTCCAACTCATTTACTGCAATACAAACGGAGTTCATGATATTCTTTACCGATAGAAAAGTTTGGACTGTATCATTATTCTCCACCTCACCAATTCCTTCGACCTCCCGCATAGAATGATGCTTTATATAATTCTCTATCAGTAAGTAAAGTGGCTTGATAGCAATCTGATTGTTTTTTTCAATAATTTCTTTCGCAAGCTTTTCGATTTTAGATTCGTAATTATTTTTCCCTTGAAGACGAATTATCTCATTACACGATTCAATCACCTGGGTTGCTGTTTCTAATAGCTCATTACAATCTAACAATGCATTATTTAGATAATCTTGGACAATTTTCTGTGCATTAGCATCAAAGGTGAAAGGTAACGCATCCACAATACGCCTTACATCAACTTCCTTACAGCAGTAGTTATCAATTACCTCTTGTAATGTAATTATCTGCGTACCATGTATTAACGCTCCACCTTCCGTTGCATCAATCACAACTCCTGTTTTATTTACCTCTTGAATTGAATTTTCAAACCATTTTAAGAAAATATACCAGTCATGACGGGTTTTTACCTTATTACCAAACACACCATCTATATAGCGAATTCCTTCTTCTTCTGCTTGCACATGACAAACCTCCCCACCAGCATGGGATATATCACCATCATAAGCCAGATCTTGGCCAATCAGTACAATTGTTTGAAATCCTAGTGTCTTGCAAACAGAAAAAGCTGCTGTTGCGACCGATCCACCAGTATTGTATCTAGAAATGGTAAGATTCATATTTTGATATAACCTTTCAATAAATTCATGACAATTAAACCATATCTTTCTCCCATGATGAATCGCCAATGCATTATGATTAGAAACACTTGCACAAAACAGCGGCATATTCTGATACTCTGGGACATCAAAATAGGAATCTGGTTTTTTGGGATCAATAGTGATTGCAAAATCAGCTTCAATCCCATGTTTATGCAAAGATCGCAAAGCGGTATCGGTAGCTATGATAATTGCTTTCCCTTTTGCTCTCTTTAATTGATCTATATTTTTATCTAACGAAGGTCCCGCTGCAACGATAATCGCAGGAATATCCTTCGGAATTTTCTCTGTTAGTTCAAGTATATAATTGGATTTTAATATATATTTATAGTTGGAAATCGTATTCTGCGCAATACTAACTCCGAAATATGCTTCGGTATTTCGATTCACTAAAATCACATGTCGGAATTCCTCTAATTTCTTTCTATATTCTATATATTCAGATGAAAATATCTTTTCATACTGAGGATGAACACAAAAAATTTGTGATTTCAAATTCATCCAGTCTACATTTTCATGTAAGGTAACATTTAACATGGTTTGACTTAACTCTGGTATTACAATGCTAATTCTCTTATCCATGAGAAGATCACTTACATCATAGTTCGAAATAATATGATGAAATAACTGGTAATTTGGTTCTACAACAATGATATGATCACCCTTTTTAATCTTATTTAAGAGTTCTCTTAAAAAATATCCATTTCCAAAACCAAACATCTGAACAACGATATTGATGTTATCAAATTGAAACTGTTCTACCCAACGTTTTGCTTCTTCCAGTGGACGATAATTTGAATTCAATCGATAAGTCTCACCGAGCGCATGAATGCTCGTATAAGAGTTCCCATCTCGACTTGGATTCGTGGAACATTCAATTCGATTTTCTTCTTGTATTCCATCCTTATAATCATGTATGCACTGATATAATCGTATACGAAGTTCTTTGATACACTCGAAATTTCGATCATAATAATTCATAAGCACCTACCTTAAAGCTGTTTTTCTAATTCATTCAATAGATCTGTTAAGTCATAGTTCAGAATGTCAGCTAACAAAACACCATCTTTTTTTTCAAGTGCATTCATTGCTTCATTCAAAGTAGATAATAATCGATTCTGCTCAACATTGGATAAGATATCTTCGTTCTCTTGACCGAATAAATGAGTGGAAAGTATGGATAACTCATTAATCAAAACTAACAATTGAGAAAAAGCCTCGTTTTGATTCTGCTGATACAATAAATTTGATATTATCTCTATCTTTTCCTTAATGGACCGTACTGACCCTTTTGTAATCCTCATATATTTCCTCCTTTTACTCTAAAATCAACACCAATACTTAAAAATGGGACCGACCAAAAGGCCGATCCCACAGGTTATTACGATAATTACTGAAGTAAGGATAATACACCTTGAGTTGACTGGTTTGCCTGAGATAACATGGACTGAGCTGCCTGCTGTAAGATATTATTCTTAGAGTATTTAACCATCTCTTCAGCCATATCAACGTCACGGATACGAGATTCAGCAGCCTGTAAATTCTCTGCTGTATTATCAGCATTAGCAATCGTATGCTCTAATCTGTTCTGGATAGCACCAAGAGCAGAACGCTGAGTAGAAACTGTTGTAATAGCAGCATTTACTGTAGAAATAAGTTCAGTAATATCGCTTGCTGATCCAGTACTAATAGTACCAGCAACATCAGTTACATCTAAAGCAGATGCAGTCATTGCATCAATACTAAATGTAATCATCTGATTTGTGTTAGCACCAACCTGAAGTTGCTTATCTTCGAAACCACCAGAAAGTAATTTCATTGTATTGAACTCAGTCTGGCTAGCAATACGATTAATTTCAGAAGTTAATGCACTTACTTCTTTTGCAATTGCTTGACGGTCTGCAGTAACATTAGTATCGTTAGATGCCTGTACAGTTAATTCTCTCATTCTCTGAAGAACGCTTTGAACTTCATTTAAAGCACCTTCTGCAGTCTGTACTAAGGAGATACCATCCTGAGCATTTGTAGAAGCCTGCTCAAGACCACGGATCTGTCCACGCATTTTTTCAGAAATGGAAAGACCAGCTGCGTCATCGCCTGCACGATTGATTCTGTAACCAGAAGAAAGTTTTTCAGAGTTCTTTGCAAGATTTCCTGTTGTGATGCCTAACTGTCTGTTAGTGTTAGCTGCTGTCATGTTGTGTTGTACTATCATAATAATTCCTCCTTGAATTTTTAGTAGCATCCATGCTACTAGTAATGTTTTTTGTTTCTTGAAGCCTTTTGGTAGTATTGGTATTAATTTAAGTAAATTGCTTTTACTTGTCTATTATATCGGATGATTTTTTTAATACTTTATAGTTTTTTTGTAAATTTTATTTTTTTTTGTCAATAAAATAGGAATCGCCTTGAGGATTTCCTGTCATACTTTTATAGTAATTCGTAACAGTACGATTACTCATCTTAAACTGCTTTATTTCCTGTCGTCTTTCTTTTGAGTAGACTTCAAATTTTAATTTATTCATCTGCTCTAGGCTTTGAATTTTCACCCCAAGCTCTGTCACACTTAAGATGCTTTTTTGCAATTCACTTATTTCATTTTTGTATTGCTTTGGATCTGTAATGACTGATTCTTTAATTTTGGAATAAACCATATCAAACCCTTCATCAATTTCATTTAACTGTCTGATGAGAGGTTCTTTTTTCAAGACGCACTCTTCCAAGATAAGAATCGTATCTTTCTCCTCTTGAAAAGCATGATGTTGTTCCTCTGTTAACTTCAGTATTTTTTCTAACAAAGTCTTTTTTCGAATCAGGCTGCTATTAAGCATCTGCAAGTAGGTTGTTATCATTTGCTTTTCTTCCATTGCGTCCTACCTTTCTATCTGATTCTCCGCTACTGAACGTAGATCTTATTAAGTCTCATAACATCCTTCCAAGTATCTCTCATTTCGCGTATATAACGCAAAGCATCTTCTGCAATCGTAGTATCTGCCTTTACATTTGCTTCCACTAAGCGACGATTGATGTAATCATAGACACGATCAAAATCATTCGCTACTGGATATTTAAAATCTAATGTTACCCTTAACTGTGTAATAATTTTCTGTGCCTTTTGAAAATTTAAATTTCTAGCAGGAATATCATTGTTTTCAATTGCATAGATTGCTTTGTTGCAAAATTTAATTGCTCCTTCATAAAGCATTAGTGTAAGCTCTGCTGGCGATGCCGTATTTACTTTTGTTCCTTGATAAGCTGCAGCTGCATTTAATGCCATATTATAGCCTCCTTGTATTACTTTTGCTGTTTCTCTTACTAATTTAATAATTTGTTCCCATGAATGACGATAGAGCGCTTGTTTGAGAATTAAGTTTGGCCATTGCAACCTCCATCGCAGAAAACTGTTTATAATAACGATCTTCTAATGTTTTAAGACGATCCTCCATGTCACTCAAATCACTCTTATAGTTCTTTATGTTTTTATCAAGCTCTTTATCATTATAAAGAGTTAAAGCACTACTTAATGTGGTTGATTTCATCTTATCTGTAAGATCAGCATATAAATTACCAACAAGAGTTGATAAAGTCTTCATAACTGCTTCTGGGTCTTCTTCTAAGGCTTTCTTTAATTTGTCTTGATTGATGCTTGTATCACTATCATCTGGATCTCCATCAATGTGAAGAAGTCCTTTTTCTGTATAATCCTTTGTCCCAATTCCAAAGATTGATAACGCATAACTCTTTCCATTATAAGAGACCGATCCCATCATAGTGTTTTTCATTGAACTAATCAAGGAGCTTAAGGTATTATCTCTACGTAACAAGGAATCCTTAATTTTTTTCTCCCATTTTTCAATCTGATCCTCAGACATGGCTTCCTTTTCTTCATCAGTCAAAGGATCATAGCCTTTAGCGGATTCTGCATCATACAGTGTATTCATTTCTTTTAACACTTCATTATAATCCTTGATAAACTGTTTAATGGTATCGTAAACCGCTTGGGTATCATTCGCAACTGTTAAAGAAATGGTTTCTCCTTGTGTAACTCCATG
Organism: Bacillota bacterium; assembly: GCA_023415655.1. GTDB lineage: Bacteria > Bacillota > Clostridia > Lachnospirales > Lachnospiraceae > Lachnoclostridium. The sequence goes on from JAEZKD010000063.1 coordinate 18,422, forward strand.
AACATTAAAGGTTAGTCCATTGGCTGTAATTGTATTGGTAGTTCCAGTAAGCTTTGCGCCATTGTACTCAATCTCACTATTCGCAGCCTTTATTATTGATACACTGGAATCAGCTATGTCATATATTACTTCATTATTAGTTGCATCTATTACAGCATTCACAGTTGTTAATCCGAGGCTACTTAAGCTATTCGTAGCCAACGTGGTATTTTCGCCTGTAGTTGAAGTAGTAATAGAAAATGCATTTTGAATTCCACTAGAACTACTGCTAAGGAAAAATCGACTTTGATTTGTGTCAAAGCTAGCTGTAATTCCTGCTTTCTTCGCTGCATTTACAAAATCATTCACTGTTGTTTCCTCTGTCACTGTTAGTGAATATGATTTATCCTGCGTTGAAAAATTGATGACTGTACCTATTATCGATGAATCAGAATTATTGGATCCACCAAGTTCTGCCAGTTTTGTTGTTCCTTTCACTGCTGTTCCATCTTTAGCAGTAACTTTATTCCCTGTAAGATATTGTGCGCTAGCTAATTGGTTGACCTTTACTGAGTGAGAACCATTCACCGCATTCATAGATGCAGAAACTGAAACCTTAGATTCATTCGAGGAAGTAGCCTTCTTCGTACTATAGCTTCCCTGTGTCTTTAATTTACTAATAGAACCGGTATATAAAGAATAAATCTTGGTATTCAGTTCCTTCCATTTTTCTTGAGTCCATTCAGTTTTTGTAATCTTATTCTGAATCTTCGTTTTTTTGGTACTCTGAGCCTTCATCAATTCCTTGATGATACTATCCGTATCCAAATTTGATATCAATCCTGACATTCTGATTGGCATAAGTACCTCCTATCTGCGTTCATCTACTAAAAGGCCTGCAAGTTCCCACATTTTTTCGACCATTTCAAGTGTCTCCTCTGGTGGGATTTCTCGGATTATCTCCTCGGTATCCTTATCAATGACTTTAATTGAAACTCGATTCGTTGTTTCATGATAAGAAAACTCACATCTCGTTTTAGTATGCTTCATTTGACTATTTACATGATCGACTGCTGATTTTATTCTTCGTTCATCAACGTATGCAGCATCTTCTTTTCTAGCACCATCATCATTGGAACCTGTGCTCTTCATTGCTGGTAGAATAGTTGGCTGATTAACCTCTGCTTGATTTACCATCCTTGTAGCGTCTGTGCTTTTATAATTACTTGTCTGCACATCCTGAATTTTTATTGAACCCTTAATCGAATTCATTGGCATAATGTTCCCCTCCATGTGAAATACAAGACAATTCTTTTATTTTATATCGGATTATTTTAGAAAAAGATTAGATTAAAATAGAAAATGTAAGTTTAGCAGGCTCAATGTTTGCGTAATAATGATTTTTTCTCACCATATACCTCATAACAAGCTTTTACGCTTAAAATTAGAGAGTGTTACCTCGATACTGCCCGTATCAGCACACTCTCTAACTTACATAACTATTTGATCATTTTCATTAAGGTATCAACCGGAAGGTTACCTTCTGCTGCTTCTTTATTGGACTCCTGAATCTGCAGATAGATTTCCTTTCGATAGATTGGTACTGATTTGGGAGCACTAATGCCTAATTTCACTTGATCACCTTTGATTTCAAGTATTGTGACCTCGACATCATTCCCAAGCATTATCGATTCATTAATTTTTCTTGATAGGGCAAGCATTTACATTTCCCCTTTCTTCTCCGAGTTACCATTTAATTGTTCATATACAGGATATTTAATAACATATTCCTCATTTTCAGCTACAATTTGGCATCCTACTTTAGTATCACAATTAATAATAATCGGTGCTTTTAAATTAGTAGTCATCTTAGTTACGTCCTTTGGCACGGTAAGAGTTAAAAGAACAATCATATTATCATCATTGACTTGTCCAAGTGCTTGCAACAAATCGTCATTGATACTTGGATTGTAATCTTTATATGCTAGATCTGGGCTAATCACTGGAAGTGCAAGACCTTGCACCTCTAAGCTTTGTAACCAAGAGATACTAGGACGTTCACCATTTTCATTGTTATATAGAATTGTATACTTCTTACAATCTTCAAATCCAAAGATTCCATTCGGAAACGTAATTATCTTGTCCTCTTCCAAATCAATCTCACCAAAGTACTTTGTTTTTACTAACATTTAAGTTCCCCTTTCCTATCAAAAAAAATACGAGTATAAAAATTTTAGATGAAGTCTAATAGTGTATTCTTCACAAGTTTACTTGCTGCTGATAAGGAAGCATTATAAATTGTCTCTTGAGAGTTTAATTTAATTACAGTATCTACGATATCCGCGTCTTCATTTTTAGATAATAGATCCTCAAAATCCCCTTGTTCTGTAGCTAATCTACTTTCTGTCAATTCTAAACGAGAATAGCGACTCCCCAGATCTGCAATAGCAACATTCATCTTGTTTTGCTGATTCGTAACCTCAGTCAAAGCTCTTCCAAAGGTATTCTGAAGGACTTCATCCTTAAGGGTTTTTTCTGTCTTTAATATCTCTAGCATCTCATTGAGTGCTGTTTTTTGCTCCCCACTGATCGAAGTATCGGTTAGCATCTTCTCAACTTCAGTAATCTTATTCTCTGTTG